>CAZVRJ010000001.1:0-137291 GCA_964629885.1 uncultured Chitinophagales bacterium
GCTGGTAGAAAAATCTCAACAGGAGCCCATTGTCCATCTGGTGGGTCACATGCACATAGTCGGGATCGGCTGCCCACATAAAATCGGGGATATCCGACGCTTTGAAATGCCAGGTCAGCTCCTTGGTGTTCGGGCGGTTCACCGGCTTTGATTTGTCCTCGTACCCGTGCCCGATCTGCTGTCCGTTCTGCAAATAGCCGGTTCCGGCCACAACATAGCTGCTGTCGATGGTCAGCTTGATCTCGAAATCTCCAAAAATTGGGTAGAACTCTCGCGCCACATATGGATTCGGATGCCATCCCATATAATCATAATTGGCCATCTTAGGATACCATTGCGACATGGAGTAGCGTATGCCCTCGGCGCTGTCGCGACCGGCACGGCGCACCTGCAACGGTACCTGAGCCTCGAACTCCATTTCAAACACCGTGCTCGAGTTAGGTGGGATCGGCTTGTCGAGCTTCACCTCGAGTACCGTTCCCTCCGTGACGTGCGACTGGGCGCGTCCGTCGTGCTTGAGCGACATCACCTTCATGTAGCCGATTTCGTCGGGGCCCAGCTTGGAGATGCGGTCGCCAACGCGGCGGTCGGGATCCGGCAAGTTCTGTGAGCGCACATCCATGATACTGCCCGGCTGAAACGCATTATAATGCAGATGGTAAAATACGTGGGTAAGCGTGTCGGGCGAGTTGTTATAGTACACGAGCTTCTGCGTGCCCGTGTAGCGGTTGGTGTTCACATCCATGCGTACATCCATCTTGTACTCGACGCGCTGCTGCCAACGGTCGGGCTGGGCCTGCGAAACACCGACTAACAGCACAAAAAGGGTGACAAACGAAACCAAACGGATCATCATAACGTAAGATTAAAGGATAGGGACTTCGATAAAGGGGGAAAATAGGCCTTTCGGCGGGATTTCAGAAATGATAACGGCCGAAGGGTAACGAAACGTGCTTGAGCTTAACCTAAAACCCAGCCCTTCCGCTCAGCGCCCGCCCAAGCGTGGCCTCGTCGATGTACTCAAGCTCCGAGCCCATTGGTATGCCCTGGGCTATGCGGGTGATCTTTAGCTCGAAGGGCTGCAACAGCTTCTGGATGTAATACGACGTGGCCTCGCCTTCGGCATCTGGATTCAATGCGAGGATAATCTCCTTGATGCGGTCGTCCTTGCCAACACGCTCCACTAGCTCGCGGATGCGAAGGTCCGACGGACTCACATGATCGAGTGGCGATATGACCCCGCCCAACACATGGTACATACCACGATACTGGTTGGTCTTCTCGACGGCGTACACATCTTTGGTCTCCTCAACGATGCAGATCATCCCAAATTCACGCTTTTCGTTCGTGCAGATGCGGCACGGATCTTCGTCGGTGATGTTGAAGCAGATCGAGCAGTGCTTGATGAGCCGTTTCAGATCGGTAATGGTACCCGCCAATGTTGCCACATATTCGGGTGACTGCTTTATGAGATGCATCGCCACCCTCTGCGCCGATTTGCGTCCAATGCCCGGCAGTTTGGCCAAAGCCTCTATGGCTCGCTCAAGTGTCTCGGATGTGAGTTGCATGGGCCTTAGAGGCCAAACTTGCCAGGATCCAAGCCCGGAAGCCCGCCGGGGAACATCCCGGTGGTGAGTTCCGCCATTTTCTGCTGTCCGGCTTTTTCGGCTTCGCGCAGTGCCTTGTTCACGGCCGCAACGGTCAGGTCTTCGAGCATTTCAACGTCGTCGGGCGACATCAACGTCGGGTCTATTGCAATCGATACCAACTCCTTGTTGCCGTTTGCGGTCACTTTCACCATGCCGCCGCCTGCCTCGGCCGTTACCTGCATTTCACCCAATTTGGCCTTCATTTCGGCCATTTTGGTCTGCATCTCCTGAATTTTGCCGAACATGTCGGCCATATTGTTCATCATAATGTCTAATCTTAATATTCTAACTCAGCGCCGAAAAGGTCGACCAAAAGCCGAAGCTTCGGGTTCTCGCGAGCCATCGCCTTGAACCGTGTGTATGGATCGTCGGCAGTGGTCAATGTTTCACCCGTTTTTAGCGTGGTGCGGATGCTGAGCGTTGATTCGTGGTAGGTACTTAATAAACCAGAAATCGCCTTGCGGTGTTCCTCGAGCAGCTTATGCGAAAACGCATCGGCCGCCTGGACCGTCAGTTCGTTGTGTTTGAGGTCTACAGCCTCCGAGCGAATAACGGCGTAAAAAAGAATTTGGGGGATCTGCTCGCGGGCGTAGTCGGCAAAATCCGCCCACTGCTCACGGATGTCCTCAAGAATGACTTTCGGCTTGGCCGTCACCGGTTCACTTTGTGTCGATATAGCCAGGCTTCCCTCTATAAGTTGCACTTTGCCGACTTGGACATCGGTGGTGGCCTCATTCACTGAATAGGATGCCTGGGTCGACGATGCGCCCGGTTTCCTGATGGCAGGACTGCCGAAAAGCTCGTCTGGATCGGCCGAGGCTGGCTGTGGCTTCGGAGCTGGGGTAGATTTGCGTTCAACGGGTTGGGTTGGAGCCGCTGCTGGACGATTCTCGGTTGGCCGTTGCTCTGAAACAGGTGCGGCTGCTTTGGGAGGACTTGCAGGAATGGCACCACCATTCGCCAACGCCCCCTTGAGCGAGGCTATCTCCTGCATGAGCTGCTGCAAGCTGTCGCTGCGGTCCATGGTGATCAACTTCAGCAGGGCGATCTCAATCTGGATGCGCGGCTGCTGAGCCTCTTTCACCAGCGACTGCGCCTGCAACGTGATGTGGAGCATCCGCATCAGATCGTCGGCCGAAAAGTGGGACGACTGTTCGCGATAGCGCTGCCGAGTGTCGTCGGGTGCTTCGATCAATCGAAGCTGGTTGTCGCTGGCCATGAAAAGGTTACGCAAATGCCCCAACAGCTCCACCAGGAACTCCTGGATGTCGTATCCCTCTGCCAAAAGTGTGTCGATGAGCGCCATACCGGCCGCCGTGTCGTGGGCAACCACGTACTCCATGGTCTCGAACAGACGCTCGGTACTCACAATGTTGAGCGCACGCGACATCTCCTCGACATTGATGGTGGTTCCGCAGAAGGCAATCACCTGATCGAGAAGCCCCAATGCATCGCGCAAGGCGCCGTCGGCCTTCCGTGCGATGTGGTGCACCGATGCATCGTCGATGGTGATGCTTTCGATAGTGCAAATGTGTTTGAGGCGACCAATAATTTCATCGACACTTATGCGGCGGAAGTCGAACCGCTGGCAACGCGATAAGATCGTTGGTAGAATCTTGTGCGGCTCGGTGGTCGCAAAGATGAAAATCACGTGGGCCGGGGGTTCCTCAAGCGTCTTGAGCAGCGCATTGAACGCCTGCTTCGAGAGCATGTGGACTTCGTCGATGATGTACACCTTGTAGCGGCCTTCTGACGGCGGGATGATCACCGTGTCGCGGAGGCTGCGAATATCGTCCACGCTGTTGTTCGACGCGGCATCGATCTCGATAATGTTCAGATTCTGGGTTATGGACTCGCCATCCACATCTTCCGATATGCCGTTGATGGTCCGTGCCAAAACGCGCGCCATGGTCGTCTTACCCACACCACGTGGACCACAAAACAGATAGGCATGCGCCAACCGCCCATCTTTGATGGCATTCCGAAGCGTGTTGCTCACATGCCCCTGCGAGACAATGTCTTCGAACGTCCTTGGACGGTATTTCCTGGTAAGGGCTTTGTAATTATCCGACATGGTGATTGTTCGAGCTTAAGGTCAAGCGTCAGCGTCGGGCCGACGTCCCTGTAATATCCCTGTTTTTGACTTCCTTCTCAAAGAAATAAAAGATGCGGCGGTATTCGTCGTACCAAGCGTCGGGATCGGTGAAGCTGTGGCGCTCGCTTGGATACATCATCATGTCGAAACGCTCATTTCCCGTCTGGATGAGACGTTCCACATATTGCACGGCGTCTTGGAAACCCACATTATCGTCGATGAGCCCATGCAGAATGTAAACCGGCCTATTCAATGTATCGGCATAGCTCAAGGGCGAGCTCAGCTTATAGTTGAGCGAGTCGACATCCGGGTGACCCAAGCGCGGCCATGTGTAGCCGGGGTTCGCCCAGAAGTAATTCTCCCAATTTGTTACGGCGCGCAACGCTGCGGCTGCGTGAATACGATCAGGCTCATTGCTAACGGCATACAAGGCCATGAATCCGCCGTAGCTGCCCCCGTAGATGCCCACACGGTCTAGGTCGGCATAGCCTTCGGCACCGATGCGGTCGAGTCCGTCAACGATATCCTCGAGCTCGTAGCGTCCCATCCAATTGGTCACATCCTCACGGAATTTACGCCCATAGCCCAAACTGTGACGATAATCGACCTCGATCACCACATATCCCTGCTGGTTCAGGAACTGGTGGAACAAATATTCGCGCCAGTAGCTGTTCGACCATCCCTTGTACACGTTCTGGAGCGATCCGGCACCGTGAACGAACACAACTACCGGGTATTTCTTCCCAGCCTGCATGTTCTGCGGTTTCAGAACCGACATCGACAGCATGGTGGACCCATCGCGTCCCTGGAAACGATGATACTGTGGCACCTGCCAGTTCACGTTGTTAAAACGGTCGGGAATCGAGTTGGTGAGACGGATTTCCTTGTTGTAGTTGAGCAGGTTGATGGCGTAGAGATCCTCCGGCTGATTCCAGAAGGTGCGCTCGTAAACCACATGCTTGCGGTCAGGGCTGAGACGAAATGACTCCCGAAATGCCTCCTCGGTGGTGATCTGCTTGATCAGACCCGTGTTCAACACCAAGGTGTAGAGATGACGCTCACCCGGATCGACTTCGGTGGAAGCATAGATCAATGAATTGTCGCTCAGCCAGGCATGCCAATCGACCTCGAAGTTACCCCTGGTGAGCTGCTTCATGCCGCTGCCATCGGGATTTATCGTGTAAAGATGGTTCCATCCGTCGCGCTCGGATGTGAACAGGATCAAATCGGTACTCATGCCGAACGAAGCGGTATGACCCGACATCCAACCGTGGGTGGAGTCCTTAAACACGGTGTTGAATTTGCCTGCAGAGAAATCATACACCATCAGTTCGCGGTTCTTCTGTGCCACATCGGTGCGATCTAGCATGAAATAACGCTCCGACGGGCTTACTCCCCGTGCGCCTATACGATACACGCCGGAAAAAAGCTCTGTCGACTTGTTGGTCTCGAGGTTGATCTCGCTGAGAGTCGTCTCTCCAAAGCCACGGCGCGAACCTCCCGGTTGTACAAACTTATCGACATACCGCGGAAAATATACTTCCATAGTACCGACACTGTTGTCGACTTGCGACACGATGAGACGCTGGTTGCCGAGACCCCATGCCCAGACGGAGAAATTCGGTTCGTCGTCCTTCTTCGTGGTGATTTGGCGAATGGATGCCGGATCCAAGCTTAAGACGAAGATGTCGCCGTTCTTGGTGAATGCGACCTTCTTACTGTCGGTCGACCATACCGCGCCGCCTTCGTTGCCATCCATCGCCGACAGCACGCGGCGGTTGTCTCCGTTAAAATCGGAGATATACAGGTCACCGCCTTGCGATGAGAGCACGTACCGTTTGTCGGGCGACTCGATACTCATGCCCATTGGACGCGCCGGCTCCGACTTTTTGAGATTCTTGCCATCCAAATCAACTTCGTATCGCGATGATGGCGATGTGTGATTCTCGTTCCATGTAAAATAGACCTTCTTGCCATCGTCGGAGAACGACTGTAGCGAAGGTCTTACCCCGGCCAGATATGGCTCGTGGAAGATTGTCTTGAGCTGAAGAGTGTTGAGACCTTGGCTGGACGCTTCAATTGCCGTGAACGCAAGAAGCGCCAGAAGTAGGGATGCTCTTTTCATCGTGGCCAGTCTATTTCGTTGATTGGATGATCGCTTCGATTTCGGCCCTTTCTTTGGGGACCGATGTGAGATTTTCGTTGCCCGTTTCGGTGATGGCAATATCGTCCTCGATACGTATACCACCGAAATCGAGCATGCTACCCAGCAAGGAGGCGTTAAGATAAGGTTTCATTGCCGGATCTTCCATTGCGGGGTTCAATAAAGCCGGTATGAAGTAGCACCCTGGCTCAATGGTCAGCACCATTCCAGGCTCAAGCGTTCTACGTGCCCTGAGATACTGAATACCTGGTCGTTGAATACGGTCTACCCCCTTTGGATATCCGCCGGGGTCGTGGGTGTCCATACCAAGGAAGTGTCCCAATCCATGAGGGAAGAACAGGGCAAAAACGTTCTGTTCCATCATGGTGTCGATATCGCCTCGTACTACATCCATTTCGCGGAGGCCTCGGAGGATGTCACGCGCAGCATCGAGGTGCAGGTCTTCGATTCTGACACCGGGCTTTGCACGGTCTATGCTGTTTTTGTGGGCCGCTAACACTGCATCGTAGACCCCCGCCTGCAGCGTCATGAACGTTCCGTTAATTGGGTATGTGCGGGTGATGTCGTGCATGTAACCACCCATCTCGGCACCGGAATCGATGAGGAACAGGTCACCGTCACGCAGGCGTTGCGTATTTTCGACGTAGTGGAGAATGGCGCTGTTTGTACCCGATGCGTAGATACCGTTATATGCCTGATGCTGCATTCCCTGGCGGATGCAGTGATACTCAAACAAGGCTTTAAGCTCGTATTCCATCATGCCGGGACGAACTGCCTTCATCACCTCCACGTGCGCGAGGCTATTGGCCTTGCCGGCCATCCGCATCTTTTCGAGCTCGTCGTCCATCTTGATGAGGCGGCAATCGGTGAGTGCATCCTTAAGCGACTCGTCGATCACCTTCATCCCGAAGCTGAGCGGCAGGGCTGCCTGTTCGGCGTTGAGCGTATAAACTACCGACGGTTTGCGCGCCTTCAGGTACTCTTCCAAGTCGGAGTCGTAATGAACCGCGTCAGGCTTGGCCGTCTCTGTGTAGAAATCGGCATCGCGCACAATGCCATGCCACACGGCGTACTGCACGCTTCTGCGAGGCACGAAAAGGTGGCCCGAGCCATCGTGGAGATCCAAAACGAAGTGGAAGTCCGGCTCATTGATTCCGGTTAGGTACCAAAAATTCGATTCCTGGCGAAACGGGTACTCAAAATCGGTATCGTACCTGTTTTGAACCTGGGCTCCTTGGATGTATACGATGGCGTCTTCCCCGGGATGAAAAAGCCGGAGAAGCTTCATGCAATGCGAGCGATTCATAAGAATATTATAGCGTGAACAGATCGTCGAGCATAACCGGCAGGCGACTGTACGCATCGTCAGGCTCAAGCAGATAATCGATCATATGCTCGGGTAGATGACGCTCATCGTCCGATGAATTGCGTATCAGGCGGTACCTCGTCTCTTGTCTCAAGTATACGGCATCAAGGGGCAGAAACAAAACCGCCTCGTTGCGTCCGTTCACATTTCGGATCACTGTCAGTACGGTCGAAACACCCTCTGGAGATATGATTGTGAAGGCCAGTTTGACGGGCATAACTTTCTCCTGCACAACTTGGTAATAATGGGGCATACCCGCCACAGTACCCGTCAGACCCGGATTCAGGTTGATCAAATTCTCGGCGGCCTCGCCCGAGAACCATACACCCAGCATGTCTGACAAGCCAAGGTCTTCCAATGTGCCGCCACCGGCAAAACCTGTAGATCTCCAGTAAGCTATGTCTGGCAAGAACGGGGTCTTATGCTGCAGTATTTCGGGAATGTCGCCATGTGCCCCGTAAGCATTGTCCTTATGCACATACCAATAATCGATCAGACCGTTCGTCATGCACAGTATGGGAGCCATGATCTCAGAATTATAGCGCGCGATCTGCTGCGATGTCTGCTCTGTTATGGCAATGGTCGGCGCCTTGCACTCAATAAGCACCGTGGGTTGTAGCTCTCGGTTGTACAGCAGAATATCGAATCGACCAGCCGAGACTCCACCCTTCGTTGTGGATCCCTTCTCGGTGGCAATATGGACAGCAGGCCAAACATCGCCCTGAAGAAGGTAATCGATGCTTCGCAGCCTAACCCTTTCCTCCGGACGATCTGCTAAAAGCTTGCCAGATACGGGTTGATACAGAAAACGTTGCCCATCCCTGAAACGGACATGCGGAAAGTGGCCCGTGCAATGCGAGCGTATGCGCATTATTCCTTGGGGGTACGTTTCTTCTGCTTCGTCGATTTCTCCAGTTCCTTGCCCACCTTCTTGTCGATCGATCCCATCAGCTTGGCGTGGTCTATCTGCTTGTTGATCATCATTTGCTGGACGATCGACAGGATGTTGTAGATCATGTAATACAAGCTCAATCCGGAGGCGATGTTGTTAAAGAACACAAACAACATGGCCGGCAGAATGTAGGTGAGCACCTTCATCTGGTTGTTCGGTGCCGTCTGGCCCGAAATCTGCATCTGCACGATCATGGTGATGGTCATGAGAAGCACGAAACCGCTGATGTGGTCGCCAAGCAAGGGTATGTTAAACGGCAAATTGAGGATCACGTCGGGTGCCGAAAGGTCGTCGGCCCAAAGGAAGGGCTTCTGGCGGATCAGGATGGAATTCTGGAAGAACATCCACAACGTTACGAGGATGGGCAACTGCAGCAGGTTGGGCAAACATCCGCCAAGCGGGTTCACTTTGGCCTCTTTGTACAGTTTTAGCATGGCCTGTTGCTGCTTCTGCGGATCCTCTTTGTACTTCTCTTGGATGAGCTTCATTTCAGGCTGGATCTCGCGCATGGCAGCCATGCTTTCGAAGCTCTTCTTGGTGAGCGGATACAGAATCAGCTTGATCAGGAAGGCAAATATGATGATCAGGATGCCATAGTTCTCGATGAAGCCCGAGAAAAACACAAAGTATGGGATGATGGCGAAACGCACGAGCGGATCGGAAAACCACCGCATGAATGCGTACCCCATGTCGACCATGTCGAAAGTGTGTTCGTCGAACGAGCGCAGGTGGCTATACGACAAAGGACCTATATAGAGCGCGTAGCTAAGCGTGTTCGACTCGGGCAATGCTGCGCGGATCGCAGAGGTGTAGTTTCGTTGTGCGGCCGGATCGCTGTCTTCGCCGATGCGCTGACCCGTGAAATAGGCGCCATTGCTAGGTTGTAGCGGCTTGATGATCTGCGTGAAAAACTTCGTCTTTGTAGATACCCAGCTGATATCGCCATTCACGATTTTTTCTTCGCGTCCCGGCGAGGTCAGAATGAATTGCTCTAGTTCACCACCGGCGTAGCTATATGCCGCCACCGATGGAGCCTCCGTACTGAGGTAGCGCTCGGAGTAATTGAGCGTCGAATTCCAGCCGAATTCCATCGTACGACTGCTGAGAAGGCTCTCGGCACCTGTAAACTGTACGTCGAGGCCGATTTCGTAGGATCCACCGCGCAGGGTGTAAACGAAGCGAACAGAGCCCCTGTCTCCCATGGGCAGGTCGTACTCCAGTTGGAGGGAGTCTCCTTCGGCGAGTTGGAAGCTGTCACTTTCAAACTGTGGCACGAACATCAACCGGTGCGTGTCGATGTTGTAGTTCTGGGCAGATGTGAAACCGAGCGAATACACCGACTTGGTGGTGTCTGAGATCAACTGAACACGGCGACCGTCCCAAGTCAGGTGTTCATGGAGCTCGAGACGGGTTGGTCCGGCTCCTTTATTCGTGAAATCGACCGTGTAGAGGGGGGTCTCCACTCGGGTAAGTCTCAAACCGATCTGTTGGGCAGAGTCGGCCTGTGCGAAAAAGCCCAAAGAGGTCTGCGGGGTAATTTCCTGGTCCTGCTCAGACTCGCTCCGTATCTCCGGCTGAAGCGCTTCCGGTTGATCCGGTGGGAGATTCAGAGCAGCTATGCTGTCGCGGGCCGCTAGTTCGCGCTGTTGCCGCTCTACCTGCTCCTGCGATGGTGCCGTGTAGTAAAACCACGCAATGGTGATGAGGAAAATGAGTATGAGACCCGTAACGGTATTACGATCCACGCTGACTCCGGTCTATAGATTGATGATAATGGTCATGGGGTTCTGGAACCGGGTCGTAGCCACCCTTGCTCCATGGATGGCAACTGCCAATTCGGCGCACGGTGAGCCAGAAGCCCCTGAGAAAACCATGCTTTTTGAATGCCTCTATCCCGTACTGGCTGCATGTAGGAGTGTACCTGCATGAGGACGGAAAATAGGGAGATATGGCGATCTGGTAAAATCGGATAAACGCGACGGCGACTTTAGACAGCATTTGCATCCTCCCGAGATGTCAGGTTCTTGAGGCGTTTGACGAATACGTCGATTTGCCCCAAAAGATGGTTCAAATGGTTGTTGGCGCTTTTGGCGATGAATGCCACCTCGAGATCGAAGCCGGTTTCGCCCATCTGCTCGCTGAGTTGATGCCTACTCAAACGATATGCTTCTCGCATGAGCCGCTTGCAGCGATTTCTGACAACGGCATTTCCCAGCCTTTTGCTGGCAATGAACGCCACGCGTACACTGCCTGTACCCGATGGCCGAAGTGCATACTTGATGTCGATCCCTCTGCCGCGATGAAATTTGCCGTCGTCAAAAAGGCCCGCAAAGGCCTTTTTTCCCCTCAAGATGGCGGTGCGCGGCAGCCGTAGCCGCCGCATCGTCATCCCTCCGTCAATATTATTTCGGTCCTCGCTCATCGCTGACCGTCAGGCTGTGACGGCCTTTGGCACGGCGGCGACGGAGTACTTCGCGTCCGTTTGCGGTCTCCATGCGCGAGCGGAAACCGTGCGTGTTTGTGCGCTTGCGCTTGCTTGGTTGGTACGTACGTTTCATGTCGGTCTAAGTGGACTGTAAATCTTGAATTGTGAACAGACAATCAAATTACGAAGATTTCCACAATTTATGAACATCTTGTCACAATAATTGTGCTTCCCCTACCGCCCATGCACCCATATTCATTGAATACACCAATAATAAACCGTATTTTGCCGTTCTGTTCGGATTAAACATCCCCATGGGGCAACCGCTGCCCCTAAGTCAACCCAAGCGTATGCTAGAGAAAATTTTATCGGTTTTTACCAAACTCTTCGGATCAAAGAGCGACCGCGACATTAAAAAGATACAGCCAATCGTCGACACGATTAATAGCTTCGAGCCAGAACTGCTGAACATCAGCGACGACGAACTGAAGGCACGCACTGCAAAGTTCAAAGAACTCCTCAAGAAGGCGGTTTCCGAGATCGAAGACGACATGAACGAGATCAAGGATAAACTCGCGAAGACGGGCGAAGACGACACCCTCACCATCGACGAACGGCGCTCGCTCGGCGATGAGCTTGAGGCGCTCGACAAAGAATGGCTCAAGGCCACCGAAGAGGTCCTGAACGACATCCTCCCCGAAGCATACGCCGTACTTAAGGAAACCTGCCGCCGTTTCGTGGGGCAGACTTGGGAAGTGGCCGGAAATATGATCAAATGGGACATGGTTCCGTACGATGTGCAGCTTATTGGCGCCATCGCACTGCACCAAGGCAAGATCGCCGAAATGAAAACAGGTGAAGGTAAAACCCTCGTCGCCATTTTCCCCGTTTATCTGAACGCCCTCGTTGGCCGCGGTGTGCATATTGTTACGGTTAACACCTACCTGAGCCGTCGTGACGCAGAATGGAACGCTCCAATCTTCAACTTCCACGGCCTCACCGTCGATTGCATCGATCTGCACGAGCCAAATTCGGAGATGCGCCGCCGGGCTTACCGCGCCGACATCACCTACGGCACCAACAACGAATACGGATTCGACTACCTGCGCGACAATATGGTGGCCGATCCCGACCAGCTCGTTCAACGTGGACACCATTTCACCGTGGTTGATGAGGTCGACTCCGTGCTTATCGACGAAGCAAGAACACCGCTCATCATATCGGGACCGGTACCGAACGACAACCAGACCCAGAAATACGAAGAACTGAAGCCGCGCATCGCCAACTTGGTCGAAGCCCAGAAACGCTTGATCGCCAAATTGGTGCAAGAGGCAGAAGAGCTGATGAAGAACGGCGAGGAAGACAAAGCTGGCCTGGCCCTCCTCCGCGCCCAGAGAGGCTTCCCGAAGAACAAGAAGTTTCAGAAGATGATGCAGGAGTCCTCCGTGGCACGACTTGTGCAAAAAACGGAGTATTTCTATCTGCAGGAGAACGCCAAGAATATGCCGTTTGTGGATGAGGCGCTCTACTACTCAGTCGACATGAAGAACAATTCGATCGAAATGACGGATATGGGGCGTGACCTCATCACGTCGAACGACGAGGAGAAAGAGTTTTTCATCATCCCAGACATGGGATTGGAAACGAGCATCATCGAGGAGGAACTCGCCGAGAAGGAAAAGACCGAAGCAGCAAAATTGGGCGACAACGAAGAGGCGCTCGCAAAGCTGCATGAGGATATCCGCCGCGAACGCGCAGAGCGCATGGCCGAGAAGAACCGCCTGTTCGCCGAACGCAGCGAGCGCATCCACTCGGTGAACCAGCTTCTCAAGGCTTACACCATGTTCGAGAAGGACGTCGAGTACATCGTCCAAGAGGGCAAGGTCATGATCGTAGATGAGCACACCGGACGCGTGCTGTCTGGTCGTCGCTATTCCGACGGTCTCCACCAAGCCATCGAAGCTAAAGAAAATGTAAAGGTTGAGGCTGCGACGCAGACCTACGCAACAATCACCTTGCAGAACTACTTCCGCATGTACCATAAGCTGGCGGGCATGACCGGTACTGCCATCACGGAAGAGGGCGAATTCTTCGAGATCTACAAGCTCGAGGTGGTCGAAATTCCGACAAACAGGCCCATCCAGCGTGCCGACCGCGAAGATCTCGTGTACCGCACCAAACGTGAAAAGTTCAACGCCGTACTCGACAAAATCCGTGAGTATCACGAGAAGAAGCAGCCTGTGCTTGTGGGCACGACCAGCGTCGAAGTGTCAGAAACACTTTCACGCATGCTGCAACGGGCCAAGATCCCTCACAACGTGCTTAACGCCAAGCAGCACCAGCGCGAATCGGAGATTGTAAAATTTGCAGGTGAGCCGGGAGCCGTGACTATTGCCACCAACATGGCCGGTCGTGGTACCGATATCAAGTTAGGCGGCGGCGTTATCCCAAATGGCGGTTTGGCCATCCTTGGCACCGAGCGCCACGAAAGTCGCCGAATTGACCTCCAGCTACGTGGACGTTCTGGTCGCCAAGGCGACCCCGGCGAATCGCAGTTCTACGTGTCGCTCGAAGATGATCTGATGCGTCTGTTCGGTGGAACAGACCGTGTAATGCGGGTCATGGATCGACTCAAATTTGAGGAGGGCGAAGTTATTCAGCACCCCTGGGTAACAAAGGCTCTCGAACGCGCCCAAAAAAGGGTGGAGGGCAACAACTTCGGGATACGTAAGCGCCAGCTTGAGTACGACGATGTGTTGAATAATCAGCGTTCCGTCATATACAAACGTCGTAAAAATGCCCTTTTGGGTGAGCGTCTTACAAGCGACTTGCAAGACATGCTCGAAGACCTGATCGCTTCGGTGGTAGATAAATACTACCGAGACGGCAATTTTGAGCAGATCAGCGACGACATCTTGCGCCTTCTTGCCGTCGACGTCGAGGTCGACCGCGAGCAATGGGCACGAATGGGCGACGAGGGGCTCATCGACCACATCGGTGCCAAAGCTCTCGAGGCATACCGTTTCAAAGAGCGCGCCATTGCCGAACCATTGTATAATGTGCTCAAGCAACTCGACGAATCCCAGTCCGAGCGTCGTCCTTCGATGGTACAAGTCGTCTTCACAGATGGAATGCGCTTCCTCAGGGTGATCGTCAACGTGGACAAATGCCTTGAGACGAAAGGCCACGAAGTAGTTCGTGCACTTGAGCGTACTGCCGTCCTTTCGATCATCGACGACAAATGGATGGAGCACCTTAGGGAACTCGATTCCGTGAAGGAAGGTATCGGCCTGCGTGCATTCGGCCAGAAAGATCCGTTGCTTGAGTACAAGCGTGAGGCCTTTGCAATGTTCACTCGCTTAGTCGACGAAATCAACAAAGAAGTGATCACCATGGTATGGAAGGCCGTCCCAGAAGGGTCGCAAGGCAACAACCAGCAGCAAGTTCAACGGGCAACTGCCCCAACGCGCAGCAAACTTGATCTGAGCCGAGCCCGAGCAAGCCATGCCGAAACCGACAACATGGCTTTGAGGGCTGCACTTGGTGGCGGCAACGAAGAGGCTTTGGCACAGTCTGCCGAAAAGCAGGCACCCGTGGTCGTCGAGAAGAAGATGGGACGCAACGATCCGTGCCCGTACGATTCGTCGAAAAAATTCAAGAATTGCTGTGGCGCAAAAGGATTGAACACTTGCACCATGGCGGGCTTGGAAACTGGTAAATCGGCAAAAGTTTAATACTTGATGCAGATTCTCGGCATCGATATTGGCGGTTCAGGTATCAACGGTGCTATCGTTGATACTGCTACAGGAGCGCTGGTAAGCGACAAATTTCGCACAGACGCCCCCCCTGAAGCAACACCGCACAAAATCATGTCGAAAGTGCACGATGTGGTGCGCCATTTCAACTGGAAAGGCCCCATCGGTTGCGCATTTCCGGCACCCATCGTAGACGGCATCATTATTGATTCGCTCTACTTGGATCCCTCGTGGAACAAAGCAGACATCGAACATCTGTTGCACGAAATCACCGACTGCCCCGTTTTCGTGATCAATGACGCCGATGCTGCGGGTATGGCCGAGATGAAATTCGGTGCGGGTCGCGACAGACGTGGTGTCGTCATTGTGTTGACGATCGGAACCGGCATCGGATCTGCCATCTTCGTTGATGGCAAGCTTCTGCCGAACACCGAGCTCGGCAAAATTGAGATTCGTGGAATAACAGCGCAAGAACGTGCATCCGAACGCATCAAACGCGAAGAAGGCCTGAAAAGAAGTGCCTGGGCCAAGCGTATCGAACTTGTGATGAATGCTTTCGAAAGAATCTTCTACCCTAACTTGTTCATATTTGCCGGTGGCGTCAGCAAGAAGCTCGATAAGATTATTGAGTTCATCGACGTGAACACACCCTTTGTGGCTGCCGACCTTCTGAACAACGCGGGCATTATAGGTGCCGCCATGTTTGCGGAGGAAAAATTGTCGGCCGACAGCTAACCACCCCTATTTTGTCGGTTTTTTCGGCCGCTTCGCCAATCCTACCGTAAACCACCAAAGCGCAACGGCTGCCAAACGCACCGTCTGATGGTCTTTGTCGAAATCAGGGTTGACCTCAACTAGATCGAAGCTCCTCACGAGTTTGTGCAAGCCAGCCTGATAAGCAATTTCAAACAGTTGACGATCTGTTATGCCGCCTGCGGTCGGCGCACTCACACCCGGCGCAAATGCTTGGCTCATAACGTCCATATCGATGCTGACCATGGTCGATTTTGTTACCCCGTGGTAAATACCCTGGATGGCCACCTTGTCGATTTCATCGGCCATGAACCAGGCCGATTTGCGTGAGTTCAGATACTCGAGGTGTTCTCGGGCAACATGCTGAGGCTGCAGACCGGCAACCGTATAATCTATGACCGTACCTCGACCGAGATCCAAAGCTTGCCGAAAGGGTGATCCAGAGTGAGCAAGACCTTCTTTAAGTGGACGCACGTCGGGGTGGGCATCCCAATTGATTACGCTGATTTTATTCCTGTGTTGATAATAACCCAACACGTGACCAAACGATGTTTCGTGGCCACCACCGAGGATGATTGGTATCTGATTTGCAGCCAACACCGACTCCACCAAGTTACCCAACTTCAGCTGGTCCTCTTCAAGATTGCCAGTCACTTCGATGTCGCCGACATCATGTATGCTTTTTAGCACGGCAACGTGCTCATCGAAAAGCTCCGGGTGAGGTGTGAGCTTTTTAAATAGGCTCCTAATCAACTCGGGTGCCTTAGATGCTCCAGGACGTCCACCATTCCTGCGCACACCCTCATCTGAAGGGAATCCGATTAATACTACTTCGGTCTGTGCCTTATCGTCGGAATAAATGATGTCGCCAACGCGAATATCTTTTGGCATGGATTTAATTGATGAACCTTTAGATACCAGCAAGATACATTCCTAAAGCCGCAACTGCCAATGCATGATGAATGGTGCCGTTTCTGATGGCCTCGATAAGGTCATCCTTTGAAAGACGTTCAACTCTAATGAACTCCGAATGGTCGTGGCCACCATCCCCCAAGAACGTGCAACCCGTTGCAAGCCAGATACCACAACTGTTTGTATTTAATGCCGGGTTAGGTGCCAATATACCCAACTGCCTCCACGAAGATGATGTGAACCCCGTCTCCTCGAGAAGTTCGCGCATTGAAGCCTCACGATGTGTCTCGCTTTTGTCAACAACCCCTCCTGGTACTTCAAGGCTAAGTTTACCCGTGCCGAATCTGTATTGGTTCACCAGTATGAACTCTTGCCGATCAGTAACAGCAACAACATTTACCCAGTCGGGGGCATCCAGAATGTAGAAGTCGTCAATGATGCTGTTGTCGGGCGATTGCATCCGCCTCGTAAGCACACGAAAAACAGGCGTTTCCAGGCTGATCGTCTCGTCTATAGGCTTCCAGATCAAGTCGTCGTCATTCATCGTTTGGTCGTTAAGGCTAAATCAACCAAATTACAGGCTATCTTGCTATCTTCAAAGAGCCAAACATCGACCGAATCGAATGAACCAAATGAGAACACTCACGCTAAAATCGGATCCAACGCTCACTAAAGAGCGTGTTCAAGAGCAAATTGGGAAGGCCTGCGACGTCATGGAAGCCATTTATGAAGATGGCTACTATCCCAAAGTGACCGTGTTCAGATCTTGGTCGAAATACAATCCAACCATTTCCGGCGAGTTTGCGCGACCAAAAGCTATACGCTGGTACATGACTCGCGAAATGGAGAAGCTTCTCCAAAACGGCGCTGAAATACATATCGAAGGCGAGCGAAAAATTCGCACCCTTTGGGATCCCGACCTGCTCGACTCGCTCGATGAAGAGGGCTGGGACTTCACCCAAAAAAAACTGTTCCTCTTTGCGCCAGAGCGTATCGATATCTCTCTTAACCGTCTGGAGCACTACACAGGCACGAAAGCGGAAGATTTTCAACGCTATATACTTTTTACCAACTATAATATGCATGTTGAAGTGTTCCAAGAGCGCTTCCCCAATTGCGTGCGACCGGTGAAAGACGGATTTCAGATGCCAGCATACCACCATAAGCTCCCCAACAACAATGGGGTAAGCCTAATTAATATCGGCGTTGGACCCTCAAATGCAAAGACCTGCAGCGACCACATCGCGGTGCTACGTCCCGATGCGATGATCATGGTGGGACATTGTGGTGGACTGCGCAACCACCAAGAAATCGGCGATTTCGTCCTTGCCTCGGGTTTCATGCGAGCCGATCACGTATTGGATGAGCTCATTCCCACAAGTGTGCCTATCACACCAAACGTGTTATTAAACGATCTGCTCAGCAATACGATGAACAAACTCGACCTCGCATATCGAATTGGTACCGTATATACCACCGACAACCGCAATTGGGAATTTGCCAAGAAGTCGTCCATTCAGCAGATCCACATTAGCCGCAGTCTTGCAGTCGATATGGAGTCTGCTACCATCGCTACCAATGGGTTCAGATACCGTATCCCTCATGCAACATTGCTTTGTGTGAGCGACAAGCCCCTGCACGGCAAGCCCAAACTGAGCGATATGGCCCAAAAGTTCTACAACAACTCGAAGGAACGCCACCTCGATATTGTTCTTGGAGTAATCAACCATCTAAGGGCGAACCACCCCGATGGATTACCCAACGCCAGCATCCGTGGCCTTGACGAACCGCTGATGGGTGGAATCTGATTCTTAATCGTTTTGTAGTGTTACTCGGATTCCGGCAGTTGTTCGCGACGGACTCATAAAAACTTGCCTTGCAAACCAGCCTAATCCAGCTTTTCGAGACAAGGGGCCATCAAGCTCAATCTTGAACGCATGACCGAAGGCATAAAAATCGTCTGCTAGGGTTCCTCGAAGCCCTATCTTTTCGTCAACGTACGAGTATAGCAGAAAGACGTTGACACCCGAGTTACTACGGTTCGGCATTAATTTGTTGAGGTCCTGTTGGGCACTCACTCCAATCGATATTGTTTCTTCCGATGCGTTAAGCAAAAGTTCAGACACAAACCGAGGCCACTTGTCGCCTTCCTTATAACTAAACTCCATCTTTGAAAATGCATCACCGTCGACAACTTCGGCACTCAGCTCTGCTGCAAAACGCTCGTTCAATTGCTTTGTGAGCTCAATCTCTGCGTAGTTGAGCTTGCGTGGCCTAGTGAACGCATTCGGTTCATCTAGGTTGTTTAAACCACCGGCCACAAACTCGAGCACAAATCCATCTATGATTTCGTTAGTCACACGAATACCGTCGAGCCATCCGCTGGCTTCGAGACCGGTGCTTGAAGCCGAATTTTTTATTGGAGGGATGACACCCATCTGTAGTCGCCAATTTTCGTGGTCGTACTGTAAATACAGTTGTCGTACGAAGATCTCCATATAATCCCTTTCGCGGGGTGGATCAAAATCGGTAGCTGTTGACCAGCGAGACTGAAATCTACTACCAGACGAACCCAAAATTCTTGCGCTTAGACCCATTCCAAAATCCACATGGGTCCATACTCTGAGTGCCGATTGTATTCGGTTGCGCTCTCTTCCCCAATCCAGGTTGTCGTAACGCGTTTCAGCCGTGACCCGAAAAAAACTGATCTCTTGGGCTATCACATCCGCAAACGAGGTAATAATCAGCAGGAACAATAGGGAGAGGTTTTTCATCATTGGAGTTATGAGAGTCTGACATTGGGGCAACAGCGCATTCCCGCCATTCATTCGAATGGCACACCAAAAATATCAATACTTGGATTAACCGTTGCAGTCATCCCAACTGATTCAGTTCGAAATTGTCATACTGTTCTTTTTTTCGATCTCAGTGCGTAAGGAATTCCTTTGGCAGGTATCTATAGGGTATAAACACGAATCCTAACCTGCACTAATGGAACCTTACACTCCCCTTGAGGGCACTGTACACGAAATGCCCGTCGACGAGAAACCACGCGAACGACTACAGCGCTACGGCGCCGAAAGCTTGTCGGAAGCCGAGCTGGTCGCCATCATTTTGAGAACGGGAATCCAAGGCCAAAACGCCGTGGAAACATCCCGTAGGCTGATCCGCGATGTCGGTGGCTTGCACCGCCTGAGCAGAATGAGATGGCAGGATGTCTCTAAGGTGCCTGGGATAGCCAATGTCAAGGCACTCACACTCGAAGCCGTGTTCGAACTTGGACGACGCGTTGCGGTTGCTCCGATGGGTGAGCGAATCATGCTGCGTGGCCCCGACGATGTATATGCTCACTTCGGTCCCAGGATGAGAGACGAACGCGTCGAAGTATTTGCCGTTGCATTCATGAACGCCGCCAAGGTGCTAACCGGCAGCAAGGTGATCAGCCGTGGAGGGATGACAGCCACAATCGTAGAACCGGGAGAAGTATTTAGGCATGCACTTCTCAATGACGCTCACAGTATCATCGTGCTACATAACCACCCATCGGGTAATCCGAAGCCCTCAGAGGCCGATATACGCCTAACGAAGCGGCTAATCGATGCCGGTCGCACGCTGGGTATTCCACTCGAAGATCACTTGTTGGTTGCCGGACACGAATACGTCAGTTTTCGGGCACGAAATATCGTCCCATTCTCGGTCTGAGCCCATCCTTCGGCTCAATATCCGTATATTTCGGGTCTAACACATTTATCGTCTATGAAAGAATATCTCAAGAAGATCGTAACCGAAGCCCTTGCAAAAGTGGCGGGAACCACCGAAAATTTGCCGGATGTGCTCATCGAAAAGCCACGCATCCCCGAGCATGGCGATGCCGCGACCAACGTGGCTCTGACGGCTGCAAAAATGCTTGGGAAACCACCCCGCCAAATCGCTCAGGAATTGGTGGATGCTCTCGATGTAGACGCTAAAGCACTTGCAGCTGTCGAAATAGCCGGTCCAGGGTTTATCAACTTCCGATTTGCCCCAGGGTGGACACAGCTTCAGTTGGCTCGAATTCTTGAGGAGCCAAGCACGTATGGCAAAACGGTTGCCAATGGCGGCAAGCACATCCAGGTCGAGTTTGTGAGCGCAAACCCAACGGGTCCACTTACCGTCGGCCACGGTCGTAACGCCGTTTTGGGCGACACCATCGCTCGTATGTACGAGTGGACAGGGGCAAATGTAGAACGTGAGTACTATTTCAACGACGCCGGACGCCAAATGCGCGTTCTAGGTGAGTCGGTTCAAATTCGCTACAGCCAAATTCTAGGTGACGACATCGAGCTACCCGAAGGGCACTATGAAGGCGAGTACATCCGCGACATTGCACAGGTTTTGTTTAACCGTGTTGGCGACAGTCTGAAGTCGACCGATGATGTGGCCGAGTTCACCGCCGCCGCCCGCGATGCCATGTTCGACGACATCAAGGCGACGCTCGACCGCATGAAGATCCACATGGACACCTTCTTCAACGAGCACAATCTGTATACCGATGGATCCATCGAACGTGTCGTACAGCGCCTGCGCGACAAGGGGCTTGCCTACGACTCCGAAGGTGCGACCTGGTTCAAGACCACCGCCTTCGGCAAAGAGAAGGACACCGTGCTGATCAAATCGACAGGCGAACCTACTTACCGCCTGCCCGATATCGCCTATCACATCCAGAAGCTGGACCGAGGCTTTGATTTATGTGTCGACATCTTCGGTGCCGACCATATTGCTACCTATCCCGACGTGCTTTCGGCACTTGAGGCTCTCGATTACGACAGCAAGCGAGTGAATGTGATGGTGTACCAGTTCGTAACTATCGTACAAGATGGGGTACCCTTCAAAATGAGCACCCGTAAAGCGAATTTCGTGACGCTCGACGAGCTAATGGACGAAGTGGGCGCCGATGTTACCCGCTTCTTCTTCCTCATGCGCGCACCTGGAACACACCTCGAGTTTGATATTGCCCAGGCAAAAGATGCCAGCGACAAGAACCCAGTCTATTACCTTCAGTATGCAAATGCGCGTGTTCAGAGCATTCTGCGCAAAGCCGACGAGGTTATGACCGACCTGCCAAGTACTCCCGATCTCGCCCTACTTGAGCATGAGGCCGAAATGGCACTCATCAAGATTCTGCTCGATTTCCCCGAAGTGGTGCAGCGCAGCGCTGAGGCAATGGAGCCGCACCGGATCATCACCTATCTAAATGATGTAGCAGCTACGTTCACCCATTTTTATCACCACTGCCGAATCATCGGCGAGAGCAACGATCTGGCAGCGGCGCGCATCGCCCTACTGAAAGCCACATCTGCAGTGTTGGTTAACGGACTCACCATCTTGGGGATTTCTGCACCCGACCGGATGTAGGTACTAAGCTACGTTAAGCAAACTGAAGCACACAATTCCGCGGACGATCTGCTCATCGACCCGAAATCCGCATTGTTCGAACAGCTGGTTGCTCTCGGCACGGGTCCAGAATTGGAGTCCACCGAGACTAGCCGACTGCTGGAGCATCCGTCCATACCATGAGCCAGCCGTTAGCAGATGCATGTTGAACAAGCGTCCGCCCGGTTTCAAGACTCTACGGCATTCGTAGAGCACTTTTCGGGGATCGGCAAACTCGTTTAGGCTGCCTCCAATCACGATCGCATCGAATGTGCCCGCGAAAAACGGCATATCCCCCCCATCGGCACGCACCAAACACGTACGCAACCCTTCCGTTTTTAAGCGCCGACGAGCTTCTTCCAACATGGGAAGCGCAAAGTCGAGGGCTACGATGTGCGCACCCGGCTCCGCCTTGGCCAACGCTCTGGCATAAAGCGCCGTCGAACAGCCCACATCCAATATCAACTCTCCTGGCTGAGGCTTCACCCACTGCGTCAGTAGGCGTTGTTCCTCTTCGATGGGAAAATTCTCGCCTGTAAGAACCCCAAGACTATTCACCCGCCAAGTATCTTCGTACACGGTGGCAGTGAGGGACCAGTGATTACTGCGCTGGGCCATCGTTATGCCCTCGGGCACCTCGCCAATCATATCCACTATGCTGTCGTTCACCGGATACTCATCCCCATACTTCGAACACACAGAACCGTTGACAGCCTTTTGGGGGTCAAATAATTCGTCAGGAACCTGAATAACAGCCCTATCGTGCTGTGGCGATCGCAATGTGAGATGTGATTTCATTCTTTAGTCCTACGTTATTACTAAAGGCAAGTTACACGGCCTTGTCGCGGATCACCGATATTGCGGCTCCCTGATAAACACCCAACAACTGTGCAGCGTTGCCTTTGTTTACGGCAATCTCAAGAGTACCCGAACTACCAATGAGAGCCGCAGCCTCACCCTCGGTCACCGATCCGTACGTCGTTACTAACCCCCTTAGAATCTGCGTGCCCACGTAGATGCGAAGCTCTTCGTTTGGACCAAAATTCTGAACTAGTTCGGCAGGTATGTTGGTCATCAAGTTGCCGAACCGGTCGATATGAACCACCCATCCCTGAATGCCATGCTTATCGCTTGACGGAATGGCCCAATGCGATACATGCAAGCCATCAATAGTGGGTCCGAACTCACTTAGTTTCACACCGGTAGCCAAGTAGGCTGCCACAGAAGCGAAGATATCCCTGCCATGAAAGGTGGACGACGGATTCGATGTGTACCAATAGTCCTGATTACGAAGTTCGACGCACTCAACGGGCTCGTTGTCGGTCACCAAGGCGAACATGCCGTTGTCGGGACCAACGAAATACTGTCCTCTGTGCTTGAAAGCAACGGGTCTGCGCTCGGTACCCACTCCCGGATCCACCACCGCCAAGTGTACCGTGCCCTCAGGAAACAGATACGCTGAATGCTTCAGGATCCAGGCGCCACCAAGCAAGTCTTGGGCCTTGACTTCATGAGTTATATCCACCATGTTAATGCGATCGCTAACCGACAGCACTACCGCCTTCATAGCTGCTACATAGTAGTCAGACGTCCCAAAGTCGGTCGTCAGTGTGACAAGGGACCGCGACATCGCGATCAGCCTTGAGTGTTCAGCATCACTGGCATAATGAGCATCAGCAGGTCTTCGTCGGCGGCTTGCTCTACAGGCTGAACGATACCGGCTCGGTTTGGCGTGGAAAAGGCAAACGTGACCTCGTCCCCTGTAATATTATGCAAAACATCGGCAAGATAACGGGCATTGAATCCAATCACCATATCGTCAGCGTCGTACTGACACTTGATCGACTCGCGGGCCTCGCTGCTCATTTCATAATCTTCGGCAAAGATACTCACCTCATCCTGCGACAAATTGAGACGAATTTGGCGCGTTGTCGAGCTTGAGAAAATGGAGACACGGCGAACGGTTGCTAACATATCGTCCTTCGCAACTGTCATGATCTTCTCGTTTTCCTTCGGAATCACATTCTCGTAATTCGGATACGATTCGTTGATCAAGCGTGCTACCACTTCAGCGTCGCCGTTTGTAAAACGAACATGATGTTTCGTGATCTGCATTTTCGTTTCACCGCCACTCAGGGTACGTGTGACCTGTGCCAAGGCTTTGTCGGGCACTATGAAATTGATGGGCACATCACCCTTCATATCGTGCTTCACCAAACGCACAAGCCGGTGACCATCGGTAGCAACCAAGCGTGTTTTCTCCTCATCGACCTGGAAATAGACACCCATCATATTTGGACGCAAATCGTCGGTAGATACTGCGAATCGAGTCTTTTCGATCCCAGCTGTGAGCGACTCCGTATTTACCACGATGGTCGTTCCCTCATTTACCGATGGCAACATTGGGAAGTCTTCGGCTTTGGCACCTACTAACTTATAGGCACCACGATCGGTGCGGAACTTAACGATGCAGCGGTCGTCGATATCGAACGACAATGGAATGTCGGGAAGCTGGCGCATGGTGTCGAGTAGACGGCGTGCCGGTATAGCAACGGAACCGTCCTGGATGATCTCTGCAGAAACCTGCTCGACGATGTAAATTTCGTTGTCGGTTGCGGTCAATTTCAGGGCACCGTCTACACTCTCAAACAGAACATTCTCAAGGATTGGAAGCGTCGCTTTACTTGGAACAACGCCGGCAACGGCCGATAATGCTTTAACAAGTTCTCCGCTGGTGATGTTAAATTTCATATACGGAATTGGGTTACCGGCATGCTACAGCACGCCGCTTGATGATGATTTTTAAAATGACTGTACAGATGCCCAATAATACAAGAAAAATCGCTCGAATGGTACATTTAACCCTTCCAAATGGCGTTATTGGAATATTTGATTTGTACAAAGGCAACAGATGAACGCCGATTGCGTTATTTTGCGAGACGCGGCAGCAAGAGCAACGACACGAGCAAGAGCAGGAGCAAAAAAACTTCAAGGTTTGAATACTTAAGTCATATATGAGAATACCAACCATATTTCAGCGAATCTTAAAAAGTCGTAGCAAGTCGAATCGACCAAGTAATAATCGTGCCTCCATTCCTGCTCTTGCTCTTGCCGTTGTTCCTGCTCTTGCTCTTGCTCTTGCTCTTGCTCTTGTCCTCGCTCCTTCCGCTTCCGCCCAGTTCGTGAACGCCAAGTACGGCGGCGACTTTCTAAGCATCGGTGCTGGTGCACGCGCCCTCGGCATGGGATCGGCCTACGTGGCCGTTGCCGACGAAGTTACCGCAGCTTACTGGAATCCTGCAGGGCTTAACGGCATCACGAATTACCAAGGATCCTACATGCACTCGGAGCGGTTTAGCGGTGTGGTAAGCTTCGACTATGCGGGATTCGTACTTCCTGCAAACAATCGTGGCGTATTGGCACTGAGCGTGTTTCGTCAAGGAGTCGACAACATTAAGAACACCCTGAACGTCTACAACGATGCCAACGGCATCCCAGATCCGTCGCAGATCACGACGTTCAGCGCCACCGACATGGCCGTCTACCTCACCTATGCCAACGTATTTCGCGAGAAATTAAACTGGGGAGTATCTGCTAAGGTTATTAATTCCCGACTTGGACCTTTTGCTGATGCTTGGGGCTATAGCCTCGACCTTGGCATCCAAAAACGTACCGGCGATCTGAGCTGGGGTGTGAACCTGATGGATGCCACCACCCTCATGAAATTTTGGTCGGTCGACCGCGAAGCCCTTGCTAATATCGGCGATATATACGGCGACGAAATTCCAGAAGGGCAAAATGAGCGGATTCTCCCCACCTTGAAGGCCGGTCTCGCTAAACAATTTCACCTCACCGACCTCGTGGTCACGACTGCAGCCGATGTGGACGTGCGTTTCGAAGGACGCAAAGCATTCTATCTGAATACTGGCGACATCAGCTACGAGCCCAACGTGGGTACCGAGTTCAACTACAAGGGTCTGGTTCAGATTCGTGCTGGACTCACCCAATTCAGTACCGATACCCTATCGTCGAAGCTGTATGTCAACCCCACTGTGGGAGCTGGCGTCACTATCGGTATGGTACAAGTCGATTACGGTTTCAGCCGTAGCCCGTTCGACTTGGGTAACACGCACCGAGTATCGCTCATGGTAAACCTTCCACGTCGCGAGCCACAAGTAGCACGCCGTTAACCTGCGTATCTTGACGAATGGACATTTTCATCGTCGGGCCAACCGCATCGGGAAAAACCGAACTATCAATCAAGCTGGCCGAGCTTCTTGGGTGCCCGATCATATCGGCCGACTCAAGGCAATGCTTTTTGGGAATGGACATCGGCACCGCCAAACCCTCGGCCGACGATTTGGCACGAGCAGTCCATTTCAACATTTCCATCCTACCGCCCGACCATAAGGACGATGCCTCCGCTTTCGTTCAACGTGTGCACCAGTGGAAACGTGAGCACCCTAATACAAACTGGATCATTGCCGGTGGAAGCACGCTTTACCTTCAGTCGCTATTGTTTCCGCTCGACGACATCCCCAAAAGTGACCCAGTCCTGCAAAGTGAAATCGAGGAAAGCATTCGAGCAGAAGGCCTACAAATTGCCTGGGACCGCCTGAATGTGCTTGATCCACTCTATGCCAAGCAGATGGATGGATTGAATCACCAGCGCATTGTACGTGCCCTTTGCGTGTGTATCCAAACGGGGAAGCCATTCAGTTCCTTCCATCAGCGCGATGGCTTCCACAAACCAGAGAATGCTTTGGTCTTTGGACTGTCTTTCGATCGCGATCGACTCGTCCAACGGATCAACGACCGAGTAGATGCCATGATTCTGGCTGGGTTGGTCGATGAAGTTCGAAAACTGAAGGAAATGGGTTATGATGAAAATTGCAACGCTTTAAAAACCGTCGGCTATGCCGAGGTCTTCGCTTATCTCGATGGTAAGATCCATCATGATGCTATGGTAAGTCAGATCAAGGCTCACACACGTCAGTATTCGCGCAGGCAAATGACTTGGTTTCGCCGATGGCCATTTGTGGAATGGATCGACACAGACCAAATGTCACCAACCGACGCGATGGTATTCGTCAGAGATCGGTTGCTTTCGGTGGAAACACAACAAAAATAGCCGTAATTTTAGCTTTTTGATCATTTTACAACGCCCATGTACAAGGCCACCATTTTCGTCACATTGCGTCCTTCCATTCTCGACCCCAAGGGTAAGGCAAGCCTCCATGCTTTACAAAGCCTTGGCATGAATGCCGTGAAGGGTGTAAGGATGGGTAAACTGATCGAGATGGATATCGACGCATCATCCGAGGATGATGCCCGTGCCATTGCTGTCGATTCCTGCGAGAAGCTTTTAGCCAACGTAGTGATGGAGAATTTCCACATCGACATCAAGAAGGCCTGATTTCTTCTGTATATGCCTATCCGCCAAACCCAACATAGTAATCCGAAGGTTCAGCCGTCTCATCTTACCGAGACGGCCGTTGAAACACCTTGGACTCTCACCTTGTTCGACGACGACATCCATACGTTCGATGAAGTCATCAATCAATTGATCAAGGCGTTGGGGTGCGACCCGCACACCGCCGAGGAAATTACCGTTACCGTTCATAATTCGGGAAGCGCCGTTGTGTTTGAGGGTCCTTTTGAGGAGTGCTTCCGAATCAATGCCGTGCTCGTCGAAATTCAGCTCATTACCGAAATTAGAGGTTAGCCCATGAAATTCACTGTCGTCGTTTTCCCTGGTTCCAATTGCGACCACGACGCATATCACGCCATCAAACATGTGATGGGCCAAGATGTCCATTTTGTGTGGCACAAAGACACCGATCTGGGTAATCCAGATGTGGTTTTGCTTCCAGGTGGATTTTCCTATGGCGATTACCTGCGCTCGGGGGCCATTGCTCGCTTCTCTCCAGTTATGGAGGAGGTAATTCAGTTTGCTAATAAGGGCGGAATGGTGATCGGCATTTGCAACGGATTCCAAATCCTGCTCGAAAGTGGATTGCTCCCTGGTGCCATGCTTCACAACGAGCACCTCAAGTTCAGCTGCAAGCAGGTCTACCTCAAATGCGAGCAGACCGATACGCCGTACACCCGAGCCATGACCCAAGGCCAAATACTTCAAATACCCATTGCCCACGGCGAGGGAAACTACATCTGCGACGATGAAACTCTCCAAATGCTTGAGGGTGAAGGACGCATAATTTTTCGCTATTGCGATGCTGACGGCAACGTGACACCAGAATCGAACCCAAACGGGGCTATCGCAAATATCGCCGGTATTTGCAGTCCAAATCGCAATGTGCTTGGAATGATGCCACACCCCGAGCGTGCCGTTGAAAAATTGCTCGGAAGTGACGACGGACTCTACGTGTTTGAGTCACTGATTGGTGAGGCCGTAACCAGATAGGTAGTGCCATGGCCACCGAAATAATCACCGACCTTCTCGGATGCCGTTCGCTGGTCAAATCGTATAAGAAACGTGTTGTTGTCAACGACGTCAGTATTCATGTGAACCGCGGCGAAATCGTGGGACTGCTTGGACCGAATGGTGCTGGCAAGACAACGACATTTTATTCGATTGTTGGTTTGATTCGACCTGACAAAGGTACTATATATGTCAATAACGATGACATCAGTCGAGTACCGATGTTTCGTCGTGCCCGATTGGGCATCGGTTATTTGCCGCAGGAAGCGAGTGTGTTCCGCAATTTGACGGTACGCGAAAACATTCACACGATCCTAGAGTTTCAGCCCCTATCCCGAGCCGAGCGAAACGAACGAACCGATCACCTCATTGAGGAATTCAGTCTCCAAACGGTCGTTAATAATAAAGGATATGCCTTGTCTGGAGGTGAGAGGCGCCGCACGGAAATTGCACGGGCGTTAGCAACCGATCCAAGATTCTTACTACTCGACGAGCCCTTTGCGGGTGTTGACCCCATTGCCGTCGAAGACATCCAGCGAATTGTGTATGCACTGAAGCAGAAAAATATCGGCATTTTGATCACCGATCATAATGTTCATGAAACGCTCGCAATAACCGACAGAGCCTATTTGATGTACGAAGGTCGTATCTTGAAAGAAGGCACGGCAGATAGCCTCGCCAACGACGAGGAAGCGCGTGAGCGATATCTCGGAACTCAATTTCGCCTCGACCGCTATAATCCATCACTTAACCAGTAGTAAGACGTATTATGAACACGGGGAATATCACTGTACAAGAACTGAACGAGCGTATCAAGAACAACGAGAAGCTCAACATCGTGGATGTGCGTGAGCCTTTTGAGCACGACATGGCCAACATTGGTGGAACATTAATTCCGCTTGGCGACCTACCCCACCAACTGGAGCAGTTAGATGGCTTAAAGGACCAAGAGGTCATCGTCTACTGCCGCAGTGGTAATAGAAGCGGAAGTGCTTGCCAATTTCTGCTCAAACAAGGTTTCACAAACGTGCGTAACCTTGAGGGTGGAATGATGCGTTGGGCCAAGGAAATCGACCCTTCGATGCCAATGATGTAAAAGATTTGTCAGGCCAACGCTGATATCTGATTAAGCAGCTCTTCGTTGCTACGGGTACGGCTAAGCACCTGTAGTAAGCTCACCATGGATTCCTTGGGCGACTTTTTGAGCAGGTAGCGTCGCACCATATTGCGCTCGTCGAGTGTGCCATCGATGAACCTTTCCTCATTACGCGTACCCGAAGCAGCAATGTTAATCGCTGGGAAGACCCTATCGTTGGCCAATTCGCGGTCGAGTACAAGTTCCATGTTGCCTGTTCCCTTGAATTCCTCGAAGATCAAGTCGTCCATGCGCGAATTCGTTTCGATTAGGCATGTGGCGATGATGGTAAGCGATCCACCGCCTTCAATCTTCCGTGCTGCACCAAATATCTTCTTGGGGATCTCGAGTGCACGAATATCCATACCTCCCGACATGGTTCGACCACTGTTTGCCGCAGCCGCATTATACGACCTGCCTAAACGAGTTAGGGAGTCGATCAACAGCACGGCGTCTTCACCTGCTTCGGCACGGCGTTTAACATAGCTGAGGGCCATTTCTGAGATGCGTACGTGGCTTTCGGTTGGGCGATCGTTCGATGATGCAAAGACCTTGCCCTTAGTGGTGCGCATGAAATCGGTAACCTCTTCCGGTCGCTCATCGACTAAGAGTACTGCCAAATGAATATCAGGATGATACTCGTCGATTGCATGTGCAATTCGTTTCAGTAGCACTGTTTTACCTGTACGTGGCGGAGCCACTATAATCGCACGTTGTCCCTTACCAATAGGAGCTATCAGGTCGACTACTCGCAGGTCAATTTCGTCAGGTTTTTTTGACAGTTTGATTTGCTCAACGGGCATGATTGGCGTCTGATGCTCGTAACGAGGTAATTGCGTCCATTGATCAGGGTGACGTTCGTTGACCTTCTCAATTGTGCCGACCCTTAAATTTCCTTTGATATCCTGATCTAACTCGCCTTCGAGTACTAGCCCTTGCCGCAGATCATAAAAACTGATCATATCGGGGCTCAGGAATGGATCTTTCGGCGTCTTTGTGAATTCGTGATCTAGTTTTCTTATGAATCCATATCCCCCAAACGATGGGGGTATTTCGAGGACGCCTTTATATCGACCACCAAAAATAATCTGGTTGTTAAGAATAAACTCAGGCGATTTTGCTGCGCCTTTTGGACGCGGCTTTCTACCTTGCGGCTTATTCTTACTTTTACCCTTATTCTTGTTGTTCTTCTTGTTATAACCTTTGTAGTAATTCATACCTCTTTGGGGTGTGAACGAAAATAGAGCATGATTTTATGACTGGGTTCGGAGTAATCCGAAAGAACGGCGGCGCAAATAGTCCCGAGGGATAATCACAGATGGCAGTATAATCCGTTCACTGCACCATGTTGAGAATCTTGGTCTAGTACCGGTTTTATTAGTAGTACCGGTTCCCCACGGAATGAATCAAGCGTCGAATATCTATTGGGGGAGAGAGAAAGCCGGAAGAGTCTTAATCTCTTCCGGCTTTAATAAAATACACAATACACTCGGATTTTGAAAGGAATCCGTAAACCTGATAAAATGTCTCTAACGATTAGCGAACGGTCGTTGATTCGTTAATCCAGCTGTAGCAATCGCGAAGTGAAGAGTCGACACGAATGTTGTCGCCATTGTTCCAGCCTTTGAAGAACTTGTCTTCTGCGCTAGGAGCAACTTGAGCATAAGTACTCGCTTGACGGTTCACTGAGTTGGCCAACGCTGGGTCGGCACGCTTTGCACGGTCGAGATAATCGAGAACCAACCAGTAAACAACTTTGTCTTCGCGTTCCATTCTTCCACCGGCACATGCCGATACAGCGTTTGCGTAAGCCTCGGCAACCTTAAAGTAGGCGTTACCATTGTTAGGGTTGAACTGGATAGACTGCTTAGCAGCATCACGCGAACCACGAAGGTCGTTGATATTCATGCGGTTGTCGGCGATCAGTAACCAGATGGTAGACTTCTCGTCGTTTGTTTCTGCCATCTTAATTGCTACTTCAAGGTAGCCGTTGGCACCGCGGTAATCACCATTCTTGCGAGCCATGTCGGCCATACGCATGGTGTTACGCATGTCGGGAGCCTTCTCATAGAGAACTTTACCAAACTCGTTGATTTTCTCGCGGTTATCTACACGTACATATAGGTCAAACAATTCGCCGATGAGCTGGAGATTCTCTTTGTCGTCGGCTAGTTTGCCCTCAAGGAACGTGATGCGCTCAACTGGATTGCTAAATAATGAGTTCAAGATGCGGTCGAAGTATTCAGCTGTAGTGGAGTCCACTTTGCCTTTCGACTTCTCAATCATTGTAACAGCAGCGTCACGATCGCCGTTAGATACCAAATTTTGGACGATCAGACTTATATAGTAACCGTCGCCTAGTTCAATCGTACGATTTTCATCCAATTCAAGAAGTTTTTTGTACTGGATCAAAGCGTTATCCATGCCGCTTTCGATATAGTCGGAGTTATTCTGGTAAAACTTACCGCGCTCAAGTGTCCAGTCGTACATGTCGATTTCTTCTGGTGTGAAGATGTTGAACACTTGGGTGAACAATGTCGATGCGGAGTCGAGGTAAGCAGCTTTGATCGCAGGATCCATAGCCTCTTCCGACATGGCAGAGTAGATGCGGATCATGCGCAAGAACACGATGTGGCCTCTGTAGGCTGGGTGCTCAGGCAGCTCTTTTGGGTAATTCTTGATGAGGTGCTTGCCGTATGGTAGTGCGAAAGCGTAATCCTTCATCTGGAAGTTGGTGCTGAAAAGCGAGAACGCCTCAAGCGGCCGAGACGGTATCTCTTGTGCTTTTGCGGCACTGCCCATTGCAAGGGACATTACTAGGATGAAGAGGAGTTTTTTCATGGCGATACTGCGTGATGATGAAGGGACAAACAGGGTTTAGTCTATTGGATCTTCCTGCGAAGAAACATTGGCTCTGATAGGTTGAACGATACTCGTGTAAGAAATATTTTCTCCTTTACGAAATCAGTAGTTCCTGAACCCCGAACGCCATAACTGAAGTTGAGGTCGATTGATGAACTGGTAAATCGAGATGGGATGCCAAAGCCGGCGTGCATAAGAGTGGTTGGTATGGCTTGGCCTTCGAATTTAAGATATCCTGAGTCATGAGACAAGCCACCCCGATAAATTAAATTTCGGAAAAACTTACTTGCGCGTCTGTTTTTAAAGCTAAATTCACCACCGATACCTAGGCTGAACTGGTCAGTAAATTCCACGTTCTCAATGGTGCCGACATCCTTGTACTTGCTCCAAGCTTGCTGTGAAGCCTCAACTGCGATCATTAGGTATGGGCTTGGACGATAGGTCAATCCACCCGAAATTTTTTGCGGTAGTATAGATGTATCGTTGCTTCTAGCAGGTAGTTCAACTTCATCACTTGTGTAGCGTGTGTAGAGCCGCTCTTTCACATCCAGCTCGGATTCCAGATCCCATGTTAGGCCAAAGCTCAGGTTGTCATCTTTTCTAATCAGGTGAGATTTGTTCGCAAACATACCCGTACGTAGTCCAAATCCACTCATCAACTCCCTATTCCTGAACTCGACACCCTGAAACAGGAGCGTGTCGAACGCTATCTCAGAAATGCGTTCAATCAAACCAAATGTGACCGAAGGGGCAACGCCGATGGAAATATTCTCAGTTATGCCAAAGCCCAAACCAGCCTCAAGCCTATTCAATCCACCAGTACCTACCTGTTGTGTGGCGTAGGAGACCGGACGATCACTTATCAGCACACCAGCCGGCAGTGTCTTCTGCGACTGAATTGAGTATTTGACTGTAGAGTATGGTCTCAAAGAAACATTCAAACCAAGCCGGCTACGCTCGATGGGGAACATCACCTGCACGGTACCGATACCTGCTTGAGTGTAACTACCGCTTTGTGAACCGTCTTCGCCCGCGAAGTTGCTTACATAAAAGCTGCCGAGTCCTGTTGTGAATACTGGGTATCCCCATAGCGCTGGGTTCGCTCCATTATTTGCGTAGGCGTTGTAAATCGAAACACCCTGAAGACCCATACCAGTAGCTTGACCCGAAAAGAAAGTATTTGGAACGCCTATTCCGTAATAGGAATAGACCGAACCGCCTCCCCACTTACTTTGATCCATATCGAAGTTGAACTGGGCTGAGCTTGTGCCAGCAAATGCAAGCATTAGCAAACCAACTAGTAGGTATCTCATAGACCCTCCCGCTTCACAAGTGTTAACAACAGACGCGGTTGACGGAATTGTCCTTTGTCTAACATCGTGTTGTGAAATATTCCAGACCTGGGCTGAACGGAAAGATAGAATGTCCGCTCAGACTCTCCTGCCAACAACATCGTTCTAATCAGATTGGTCACTACAGCTTGATAGCTGTTGTCGGTCTGGCGGATGAAGGTGATCGATGGTGAGAGCACGATAATGTCGTCGGGTGAGAGCAGACCGCTAGGATTATAAGCATTCAAGGTGATGCTCTGTGGTCGCACGTGCCCAGTTGGCAAGCCTGCAGCCAAAAAGGTCTCATCTTCTTGAATGAGTAATACAGCTCTTGAAATATTGCTACCGCTTAGACGATTCAAATCCAATTTAATGCTGATGCTGGGTAGATTCTCCAAATTTGAGGAGATGTGCACGCCAGAGGCAAAAGACGGCGGCTGTGTTCTGGTAAAATTATGTGCTGATGCTCGAACGTAGACGATATTTGTGTCTCGTGGATTGTAGAAGGTCATCTGAACAGAATCTTTCAACATCGAAATGATCTTGCCACCACCGATGGGCTTGATTGCCAGTCCGAAGTAGTTTCGTACGTAGGCAGAATCAGCGTTTGGCTCTGTACTATAAACGTATTGCTTGTACTCGTTGAGCCATGATTGCGGCATTTGAACCTGGATGAGAGAGTCGCGTGTTACCTCAAAGGTTGCAAATGGCAGTGCATCGGTCATTGGTCTCGTTGTAGCCCTGAACGTGGATGGTCGCCATAGATTTCGTACTCCAAACACGCCATATTGCGTAGCGTTTAAGGTGTCGCCGTAAAAACTACTGGTGCGCAGGTTCAGAATTACGCGGGTGCTGTCGCTAAGCGTGTCGACCAAGCCTTTTAGCAACAATGAGGGAATGAAATACGTCTCTGCGGTAATCGGCCCAAACCAAGGATCGTTGTACGAACCTGTCGATAAGTGGGTCAAATCGCCCGTATAGGGGTTAAGGACCAGCCTTTCGGTTGTGGGAACCACAAAGGTGTCGGTCGTGACAACATTACGGTCGGGTATCAACCCACCGCCTACATTGCTAGAGTCGTCGCAGGATGTCCATGCAATGGTTATGACTGCAACCAAAAGGATATTCCAGAGGTTGCGTTTCATCAAAGAGTTCGGTTCGGGCACAATAAATGGTAAATCAGTGGAATCAGGGCACTAGCTCACGGTAATAATCTGCAAATTTCTGCGATACGTCCTGTGGTGACCCCTGAATTTTGTGCGGCTTGATCCCAAGTTCGTCAAAAATTGGGTCGAGTTGGCTGCCAAGTTCATTTCCGGTCACTACGTAATCTGCATACTTTAGTCCGGCACGCAGGAAATCTACTTTACCGTTGCTCATAACGGACGATTTGTCGAAATCGTCTGGCAAATCAAGGTATTTAAAAATTTCTTCATCAAAAATTCCCTCATTCACAGGACTGTGGATGTTGTACACCACTTTAGCGTCCTTAAACATGGGATGGTCGCGATAGAGAGTCTTCAGGAACACTGGTACGAAACCTGATGCCCAATCGTGACAGTGAATCAGATCAGGTTTCCAATTCAGCTTGATCACCGTCTCCATGATGCCGCGGTTGTAAAAAGCCGTGCGGCGTCCGTTGTCGGGATATGCCTTCTCAGTCTTTGGATCGATGAACATACCCTTACGCCCGAAGTGCGTGTCATTGTCGAGGAAATAGACCTGCAATTTAGCATTGGGGATGCTTGCCACCTTGATCTTCATGTTCTCGGTGTTGTCTCCATCGGGTACATCGATGTTAGACAGGCGAATTACTTCGTGCAGACGGTTACGACGGTCGTTGATGCTGCCGTACTTAGGTAGCAGAATGCGAATCTGAAACCCTTTGTCCTGCAGTGATGCCGGCAGAAACCTCAGAAGGTCTGCCGTATTGGTCATTTTGGCAAATGGGGAGATTTCGGCGGCCGCGTATAAAACGTTCATTCAGCTAATCTGCTTTATGATTCGTTGGATTCAATCTGCCCGGTCGATCCGTGCAGGAATGTGCTAGTCTCGTCGTCGAGTGTGTAAAAATCGAACAACGTGTCGCTGCGCAGCCCAAGTCGTAGCGTCTCAAGAGGGATGATTTCGTTCGGTGCTATATTGCCGAGGTTGACATTGCTGCCAAACTTACGGATGAACCAAACCTGTTGTTCTTTTTGTGGAGCTTCAAAGAGAAGCAGATCCACATCGATTTGGTCGGCAATTTCGTCGATCAAACCAGAACGAACTTCACCATTTGGCCTGAATACCCCAACTGTGCCCGACTCTCGAGCCTCGCAGATGATTTTCCAAGCGCCAGCTTCGATTTCGGCTTGGATAGATTTCACCCACTTGTAGGGCGGTATGATTTCGTTGGGATTCTTGCTGCCAACTTCCGACAAAACCGTGAAGTTTTTCTTCAACTCCCGGATGATGTTGATTTTCTTCTCTTCGCTGAGCCAAATGGTGCCGTTCGATACCTCGACAAATTCAAGGCCATACTTATCAAGTACCCTAAGGTAATTATCCAACTCGTTGCGAAGTACATACGCCTCAAAGAGAGTGCCGCCAAAATAGACCGGGATACCGGCATTTTTATATATAGCAAGCTTTTCCTGAAGCTTTGGGGTGACACACGCAGTGCCCCATCCCAACTTCACGATATCGGTGTATTCAGACGATGACTCGAGAAAATCTTCCGTCTCTCGCAAGCTGAAACCTTTGTCCAAGACAAGGCTTATACCATTATGGCGTGGCTTTGCAGATCGCTTCGGAAGATGCGAAATTTCAAACGGCATACGATTGATTATTGGACTGCCCAAGAGAACAATATACAAAAATCATACGTGAACCGAAAATGAGGCCTATTCTGCCATGATGTCCATCAAAATGGTGTCATCGTTCGATACACGCGTGTTTCGGTTCGACAGATTCACCAAATATTTGATATACCCCCTGTCAACAGATTTGAACATCTCGTCGGTATATCGCCACTCCCACCATCCCGAAGCAAAACCGGGGAAGTTCATGCGGTGCGATGTATCCAAGTTCATGAAATCCTGCATCGGAACAATGCACTGGTCTGCCACCGATAGCATGCCTAAACGAATGAGCTCCCAATTGATGCGTGATCCATCGCTACGGGTATACTCCCTCGCTCTGTGACGCTCGAGGTCAGACCCTTGATCGTACCAGCCAATGCTGGTGTCGTTGTCGTGCGTCCCTGTATAGACTACACAGTTCGCTGTCGTGTAATTGTGGGGAAGAAACCCATTGGCAGCGTTGTCGCTGAAGGCAAACTGGAGGATTTTCATGCCTGGAAAATTGAAGCTGTCGCGCAGGTCGACCACTTCTTTAGTCAAAACGCCAAGATCTTCGGCGATGATCGGCAGAGTGCCCAACGCAGCAATGATGGCTTTGAACAATTTCTTGCCAGGACCCTTTACCCAACGACCATTGATAGCTGTTTTTTCTGTCGCTTTGATCTCCCAGTAGGCATCAAAACCACGAAAGTGATCAACGCGTATGGCATCATAGAGCGTCAGCGTCTGACGGAAACGGTTGATCCACCAAGTGTAGCCCTCTTTCTCCATTACCGACCACTTGTACAGAGGGTTGCCCCAGAGCTGACCCGTTTCGCTGAAATAGTCGGGGGGCACACCAGCAACCAGCACCCTGTTGCCTTGTTCGTCGATCTCGAAAAGGTGGGTGTTTGCCCATACGTCTGCACTATTATGGTCAACAAAAATGGGTATGTCGCCGATAATTTGCACGCCACGCTCGTTAGCGTACGTTCTTAGCGACTTCCACTGTGAATAGAATTCGTATTGTAGCCACTCATGGTACGAAACCACATCGGCAAGCATCTTATGCCACTTTTTCATGGCTGCCGGAACACGTCGGCTGAGTTCTTGATCCCACTGATTCCAAACTTTCTTGCCGTGGTGCTCAAATGCGGCCATAAACAGAGCGTAATCTTGAAGCCAAAAATCATTCTCCTTTTTAAAAGCCTGAAATCCCTTTTTGTCGCCCGGCTTCGCCTGTTTGCCAAACCGTTCGAAGGCCGTCTTGAGAAGTGCATCTTTAGCTGTAAACGCGGCATCGTAGGGCACTTTGGTGCCTTCTTCAATGTGGAAAATGTCTGTTTCGTCGGAACCCAAAAGACCCTTCTCAACCAATATGTCGGGATCAATCAGGTAGTGGTTGCCTGCAAAAGCCGAATAACTTGCATAGGGGCTGTTACCGTAACCGGTTGGGCAGAGTGGTAACACCTGCCAGGAGTTTTGGTCTGTTTCGACCAAGAAATCGATAAATTCGCGGGCCGAGCTCCCAAGGTCGCCGATACCATACTTGGTCGGGAATGAGGTTGGGTGAATGAGCGTTCCGGCCGATCGTTTAAACTTCATGCTAGTAGACGTCTGGGTTATACTCTCGTAGTGTAGATGAGGCGGGGTTTTAATTAATCAATCTGATCAAACTCAAGATAAATGCCAGCCAATGGAGGTAATGTGATACTGATGTGGGATGGCTGACCGTGCATTTCTCCGTCATAGCTTTGGTATGACTCCGAAGTTACGCCACTTCCGCCAAACCTACTATCATCCGTGTTAAGAATAGTTCGATATATGCCTGTTTCGGGCACTCCAAATTTATAATTCTGGTGCACAACAGGCGTGAAGTTGAAGATGCAGATAACATATTTCCTCCGCTCCCTCGAAAATCGGGCAAACGAGAGAATGCTGTGGTCGGCATCGTGAAGGTTGATCCATTGAAACCCAGTCCAGTCGAAGTCGACCTCATGCAGACTTGGACAAGTCTTGTACAGATGGTTCAACTCCTTTACAAGATTATACATCTGGCGATGTGGTGGGTGTTCCAACAATACCCAGTCGAGGTTGGCCTCGGCGTTCCATTCCGACCACTGACCAAATTCAGAGCCCATGAAAAGCAGCTTTTTTCCAGGATGTGCATACTTATAGGCATACAACAACCGCAGATTTGCATACCGCTGCCAATCGTCGCCTGGCATCTTGGTCAGCATGGCCTTCTTCAAGTGAACAACCTCGTCGTGTGAGAACGGTAGCACAAAGTTCTCACTGAAAGCATACATCATCGAAAAGGTGAGCTTGTTATGGTGGAACTTCCGATAAATCGGATCCCTTTGGATGTACTCGAGTGTGTCGTTCATCCATCCCATATTCCATTTGAAGTCGAAGCCGAGCCCTCCGATGTAGGTTGGCTTCGAAACCATTGGCCATGAAGTCGACTCTTCGGCCATCGTCACAACGCCGGGGTATTCCTCGTGAACTACTTCGTTGAATCGCTTCAGAAACTGGATGGCCTCCAGGTTCTCGCGACCACCATACTTGTTGGGAAGCCATTCGCCTTCCTGTCTGGAGTAGTCGAGATAGAGCATCGAGGCCACGGCGTCGACCCGAAGTCCGTCGATGTGAAACTCCTCACACCAATAATTGGCATTGGAAATGAGGAAATTGATGACCTCGTTGCGCCCAAAATTAAAAATCATGGTGCCCCAGTCGCGATGCTCGCCCTGCCTTGGGTCGGCATGTTCATACAAATGCGTTCCGTCGAACATACGAAGGCCATGAGCGTCTTTGGCGAAATGGGCAGGCACCCAATCCAGTATGATGCCGACGCCTGCCTGATGACATCGATCGACGAAATACTTAAAATCATCGGGGCTTCCAAAACGGCTAGTGGGGGCGAAATAACCCGTTGTTTGATACCCCCAAGATGGGTCATATGGATGCTCGGCAATTGGCAACAGCTCAATGTGGGTATAGCCTAAATCCACGACGTACGGTATGAGCTGGTCGGCAAGTTCCCGATAGCTTAAATAGGGTGGTTCTTCGAGGGTGCGCTTCCATGAACCAAGGTGTACTTCATACACCGAGATGGCTGCATCGAGTGCCTGATGCGACTTGCGATGCTCCATCCAATGATCATCTGCCCAAACGTATGCATCGGCAGATGTTACAACAGACGCTGTCTGAGGTCTAAGTTCCGATTCAAATCCGAACGGATCCGCCTTAACAAAGGGAGATCCTGTGAATGGTGATGCAATTTCAAATTTATAAATGTCGCCCTCGGTTACACCTGGAATAAAGATTTCCCAGACACCTTGGTCGAAATATCGTCGCATGCAATGGGTACGTCCATCCCAGTTATTGAAGGAGCCAACAACGCTGACGCGTGATGCACTAGGTGCAGCTACAACAAAATGGGTGCCGTCAACTCCATCCACCGTTTTGCGGTGGGCGCCCATAAACTTCCAAGCCTTGTAATGCCTACCCTCGCCCCACAAATGCAGGTCAAATTCTGATACTAACAACCCAAATGAATAGGGGTCACGGCTGCGATGCACATGCCCATCGGCATATGTGGTTTCGAGAATGTAATCTGTAGACCGTCCACCCTTGACCACAAGTTCAAACAGCCCATTATCCCCGACGGGGTTTAATGTGTACTTTTTGCCGCTTGTTTCGACTACTACTGTTGTAGCATTGGGCAGAAAGGCGCGAAACACAACCTCGCCCTTGTGGGCAGGCTGACAACCCAATACAGAGAACGGATCGGGGTGACTTCCACGCTCAAGCGCTTCGATGTCCCATTTGCCCAACAGTGGTGTTTTCAATTGTGTATCTTTGAATGTGGACGTTACTAGAAACATAGCCAAACGGTACCTTTTTTCAAAAAAACGGGTGTCACTGATATCGGTGCTGACACTCATCAGCATAGCTGGTGTAACCGTTGGAACCGCTTTGTTGATCATTATACTGTCGGTTTTTAATGGTTTTTTTGATGTGATACAATCGTTGTTGAGGAACTACGATCCCGACATCCGCATCCAATCTGCCACCGCTCCAGCCTTCGCGGCCGATAGTACCTGGCTTTCTGGGTTCCAAGACATCAAAGAAATCAGTGGCATTACCCGATACGTTGAGGGCAAAGGTTTGATTGCTTACGAGGGGACTCGAGACAAGGTGGTGATTGTAAAAGGGATAGAGACAAAATCCTATTTTCCGCTAGTTGAACAGGAGAAGGCCGGAAACGTTATTATACCGCGCTTGTCGGTTGTAGACAGGCAACCCGGTATACTGATAGGAAACGACCTACGTTCCCAGTTGAATGTGGTGCCTGGCGATAGGTTGGCGCTACTGAGCCCCGAAGGTATGCGACGGTCGCTGACGCAATTTTCGGGACCGCGGTTTTATAGTTTCCAAGTAAGGGGGACCTACCAGCTTGCCTCAGTGTACGACGGCTCGATAGTATTTGTGGAGCTGGAGGCCGCTCAGCGCCTCTTCAACCTGCGCAACACGATAAGTGGCGTAGATATTCGCCTTCAATCACCCGATCAGGCAAACGCTGTGAAGTCAGTACTTGAAAAGCGTCTTGGTGCGGAGTTCGATGTCAAGACATGGTATGATCTGCAAAAGCCATTATACGACATCATGTACATCGAAAAATGGGCTGCTTACGTGATTTTAAGCCTGATTATCGCTGTAGCTGTGCTGAATATCCTCGGATCACTAACCATGATCGTGATTCAGAAACAACGGGATATCGGGATTCTAATGAGCATGGGGTTTACGCCTCAACACATCAGATCTATTTTCATGTACCAGGGATTTTACATCGGATTGATCGGTAGCTTGGTTGGAGGCACACTCGGATTCTTGGTGTGCTATCTGCAGGATACCTATGGTATAGTGAAACTCTCGGGTTCGGCAGCATTCCTCATCGATTCCTATCCAGTGCTTATGAGTTGGGCGGATATAGCAGCTGTATTGACGGTAACGATGGCGCTATGCCTCTTGGCTGCGTTGTATCCGGCACGTCGGGCCGCAACAGTCGAGCCATCGGCAGCGATCAGGTACGAGTAACTTACTCGTTGTAGGTGTCGGGCAAATCGTTTTCGTACAGTATAATATCTCCGGGCTGCAACCAATTCTTTAGGTCGTTATTCGCCTCAAAGAGCGTACGGACGGTAAAGATTTTGTCCACGTCTCCACCACCACTAATGATGCCATCACGTATTGGCCGACTCCGTTCGGGTCCAACGAGGTAAATTCGATCTAAATTCGCCCTACCAATTGCCGTGCCAAATTCGTAGTTCGCCATCTCCTCTAGGTCGCCAAGTTCCACCATCCCTGGTGTGATGATAACACGGCGTCCACCCTCAAACTGAGATAGAATTTCGACAGCATTTGCAGCCCCAACGGGATTGGAGTTGAAGGCGTCGTCGATTACGAGAATTGAGCCTTGTCGCTTTAATTCAAGCCGGTGTTCGACAGGCTCAATTTCGCTGATGGCCAGTAGCATGGTTGGCAAGCGCATTCCCAAATGCAACCCGACTGCAATGCCCTGTAGGATATTGGCCACATTGTGGGCCCCCAACATACGAGATTGTGCCTCGCCTGTTGTGCCGTCAGGCATAATTACGGTAAATGTGCAGCCGTGCTCGTCATACCGAATATTCTTAGCCTGTATATCGCCCGATTTGAGTCCAGTTGTGGAATAGATCACGTCATTGCGACCTTTCATACGCATCACATTCTCGTCGTCGGCATTCAGCACAACAAGGCCGTCGGGCCGTACGCGTCGTACCAGTGCTCCCTTGGTTTCGCGGATAACATCGACAGACCCAAACGTTTCGAGATGGGCAACACCAACGTTAGTCACAACACTGATATCGGGAGTAGCGATATCGCATAACTCTTCGATGTTACCCGGATAACGGGCACCCATTTCAAGGATCAAAAGCTCGTGGGAAGCATCTAGGTCTTCGTTGATCACCTTTGTGATGCCCATCGGCGTGTTATAGCTGCCAGGAGTAAAGCAAACGTTGAATCGTTGCTTGAGGATGTCGCGCAAGATGAATTTGGTGCTGGTTTTGCCATAGCTCCCCGTTATTGCAATCACTTTGATGTGTTTCAATCTGCCAAGCTTATCTATTGCCGACCGTATGAAACTCTTCTGGATGTGATCTTCGACAGGCTGAAGGATTAAAGAAGCTGGAAAGACCCAGTATGGCACCAAGATGTCTGCAAAAACCCAGATTAGTGCGACAAAGTAGATATCGAATAAAAACTCGGACGGCATGAATGATACCCAGGTCCCAAAAACAGGGGGTATCATAATTAGCAACAATGTTGCTGTAGTCAAACGAACCATCCTCGGGGTGAACGTAAGCGGCTTTTTAGACTGAGTGCGTCGGTATCTGTTGTCGAACGCATACCAGAAAAGCGCGAGGAAGAAGAGAACGATTGTTGCTGAAGTGGGGGTAATCGCTTCCCTTTGCCATATCATCACAATGACGACAAAGTTCATGAGCGTCTTTGTTGTCGAGTGTACGTATGTACTGTAATTGTGCTTTATCCAGCCGAAATATTCATTTCTCTTGTAACCTTTTTGCTGAAATATTTGCAGAAAAAATAAACCTCGAGAGACCATATGTCTTGCCATTATATATATAAATAGCACAGATAGCAGGTCGATGGCGAAGTAATACCAGTTGAGCGGAATCAAAAGCGGGGCAGGTTACATTGCGAGGTCTAAATGGTGTGGAAATATAAGAAAAACCAAAGCACGAACATCCAAGGCATCCAGGGCAACAAGGGCATCAGTTGCATCAGGTAATTCATTCGATGCCCTTGATGCCCCTGATCACTTGGATGCCTTGGATTTGGATGCCTTGGTTGCCTTGGATCAAGGTTTATTTGAATGCAAACCTATAACCGGCTTGTACGCGGTTGAACCTGAACAGGTTCATGTTCATGTACTCAACAAATACGGCGTTCTTCTCGCCAATAGACTTCTCGGCTCCAACCAAAAGGTTAAATGTGCCTTGAACGCCTTTAACTCCTGATGGTGGCTCACTGAATCCCAATATGCCCAAACCAAAACCAGCGTATGGACGCCATGGGTCGAAAGAGTCGACTCGTATGTCAGTGATGAGGTTTAAGTTCATGTTGTAAGATATCGTGTTGAAGAAGCCAAGTGTTGCATCGGGTGCAAGAGTGAAACGTCCACCAAACACATCACCGTAATCGGCGCGAACACCAAGAAGGAACTGGAAAGGCTTACCTGCCAAATTGAAGCCGGCAGTTGCACTCAAGCCCTCGAGATTTAATTTCTCGATGGTGTTGGGATCGCGTGATTCATTCTGTGTCGATGAGGTATTAGATGTGACAACTTGTTGGCTGCCACCCACTGTAGTACTCTGGCTGTCTAGGCGCTTTTGAAGGTCAGCAACTTGTCGTTCTAGCGATTTCACGGTGTCATTTTGCTGATCAGCAATTTTCTGCAATACCCGATCTTCGATGGCCTTCTCGTCAACTTTTTGCACCTCAGCACCTTCAACTTTGATTTGCAGTTCATTACGTCCAGCTTCTTGACGCTGTTGTATTTCTCTATAAACTACCACTGTGTCGATGCGGGAAGCGCGAGTATTAGAAGAAATGATGCCGTTTTCCCTAAGCGTTTCGCGCAGTATGGATTGGATCATTGATCTTAATTGTTCTATGTCCATGGAGTTCAAACTCGAACTGCGGGCTGACTCTTCAGACACCACCTTCATCGTGCTCGTTTTTCCAAAGCGGATGTAAACTTCACCGTCTTCAAGAATTGGGATCGTGATAAACTTCGGTGCATCGGTCTTTGAATCGGTCTTTGAATCCGTTTTTGTAGTCGTTGTAGATTTTGACTGTTCGTGGGCTATCTGCTCACGCAGATCGATTACTTCGCGGTCGTGTTCTACAGTAACTTCTTTGATTTGACCTTCTAAATCTACAAATCGTACTACTCGGGTCTTACGTTTTGCACCAAGGGCGAAAGACATACCACCACTGAACATCCAACTGTTTGAGATGTTTTCCGTAGAGTTGATGTCACTTATATCATCACTGCTTACTAAGATAGCTTTTGCAGAGCCGAACAACTTAAAGTTATCGTTGAGTTTGAGCTCAACCCCACCACCGCCTAAAGCGAATGGTTTGTCTGATGCAACCCTGCGACCTTCATACTGATTGTTCACATCGATGTATCCGCCACCTATGCTTAAGTAAGGCACAATACCTGTCGATGCGTCGTTGAGACGGAATTTCATCTCACCACCATACATAGCAAACTTGTCGAATTTTGTCCACTCGTCTTCTTCAAGACCTCTGAGATAGAATCCCCGTATGCCTACAAATGGCCCAAAGTCAAATCCAGCACTTCCACCGGCAACCCTTTGGTTGTCACGATATGCTAATTTGTCGTTAAACTGAATTACGCCTACTGTAGGCTCGACGATAAGGCTGATACCCCTGAAGCCACCACTGAACTGTCGTTGCAGATCTTTGTCTAGGTCAGACATATTGGCTGGATTCCTTCCACCAAGATATCCCGTAATGCCTGCAGTAAGTGCCCAGTTCCCGATTTCTTTATCCTGCACCACCGACCTGTTAATGCCTAGATAAGTCATATTGGCATCGCTCAAAAATGTTTTTGCAGGATTGTAGCGGTACCAAATATTGTCGACCCCAACATTAAGAGTCAATCTGTCGTCTATGCTGAACTTGAGACCTGCACCACCCGATAGATAGATATGCTCACTTTTGGGTCGATTCTCAGGATCAATAGCAATAATTCCGGTTCCAGCCGAGATATATGGTATGGCAATTCCAGAACCAATGTTAAACGTCAAATTTCCACCATAGCGAGTTATGTCAACTTCGCGACGCTGAAAAATAGCTGCGTTAGCAGATGATCTGGGAAAAGCGACTTCGTCTAAAAAGTCGATTCTACCAATATTAGATTTAACATCTGTGCTAATCATGTACAAACCGCTGAGTTCTACGTAGCGACCAAAGCCGAAGCCTAGTTGACCGCCGTACATGTAGCCACCATCTAAACCCGATTGCTTGTTCCAAGACATGGCGCTTCCAGTTGGACTCAAACTGTAACTCACTCCCCTTACTTGAGCAGACACCAGTCCGGGAAATGCGATGATGGCAGCAAGAATAGCTGTCATAATCAGCGTAGTGCCATAGTAGCTCTTTATTGATTTCATAGTTCTCCTATTGTTCTGTTACTAACACTGCTTAATTGCAAAATACGACTGATCAGAGCCATGTTATCACAACGCAATACCATATATAACTCTGTTTTGTCCGAATAGTTCCTATTTTACGGCCCTTACGGTATATTTGAGACTCATTACCATGTAGGGATACCCGATCGTTATCTAAGTTATACCTATTTTTTTTTTACCCCAAATCCGAATCATGTTCGGCGATCTAAATCCCTCTTATAGTAGCCTATTCAGCACCATTTCAGATGTTGGTGAAGAGCTAGGCTTCAAGGTGTACGTGGTCGGTGGCTTTGTAAGAGACTACTACTTGAACCGGATCGAAAAAGATGGTGTTGCCGATATCGACATCATGACCATCGGATCTGGCTTAAAGCTTGCGAGTGATGTCGCTAAGAAGCTTAAGGTGAGATCGGTAAATGAATTTAAACAGTTTGGAACGGCACACTTCAGCTACAAGAACATGTCGGTTGAGTTCGTCGGCGCCCGCAGGGAGAGTTACCGTCGCGAATCGCGAAAGCCCATAGTCGAAGACGGATCTCTCGGAGATGACCAACAACGACGCGATTTCACCATCAATGCACTGTCGTGGTCGTTGAACAAAGATGAGTATGGCTTGTTGCTCGACCCCTACGGTGGTATTCAAGATCTTCAGAACGGGATCATCCGCACTCCCATCGATCCTGTGGTCACGTTTAATGACGATCCCTTACGTATGTTGCGGGCAATCCGCTTTGCCGGTCAACTTAACTTCTACATTGAAGAGACCACCTTCAACGGTATCGTAGAGTGTGCCGACCGCATCACGATCATTTCGCAGGAACGCATCACCGAAGAGCTCAACAAGATGCTCGCCTGCAGCAAGCCGTCGATTCCACTAGCCCTGCTCTTTAAGACCGGGCTGCTCAAGTACATCTTCCCGGAATTATTGGCATTGCACGGAGTAGACGAGGTGAATGGGCACCGCCATAAAGACAACTTCTGGCACACCTTGGAAGTGGTCGACAACATTGTTCCACACACCGACAACCTTTGGCTGCGTTGGGCGGCACTACTCCATGACATCGCCAAACCACCGACTAAAAAGTTTGACCCACGAGAGGGTTGGACCTTTCACGGACACGACGCTCTCGGCGCACGTTGGGTGAAGAACATCTTCCGCAGATTCGGCCTACCGATGGACGACCGCATGAAGTATGTGGCCAAGTTGGTGAGGCTACATCTTCGTCCCATTGCGTTGGCAAGCGAAGTCGTGACCGACAGCGCGGTGCGCAGACTCATTTTCGACGCAGGCGACGATATCGACGATTTGATGACGCTCTGCCGTGCCGATATCACCAGCAAGAACCACGAAAAGGTGAATAGGTACTTGCGAAATTTTGACCGAGTAGCCGATAAAATAATTGAGGTTGAGGAAAAAGACCGTTTGCGTAACTGGCAACCACCGGTCGATGGGAATGAAATCATGGAGACGCTTGGTTTAGAGCCAGGTAAGAAAGTCGGACTCATAAAAAAAGCTATCGAAGAGGCCATCCTGAATGGCGATATTCCGAACGAGCACGACGCCGCTTTCGAATTTATGATGAAACACAAAGACCAAATCCTCGAGGGGAACCATGGAGCAGGCTGACCGTTGGGTAACTCGATCGTATGCCAAAATCAATCTTGGACTTTTTGTGCATGGGCGTATGCCCGACGGATATCATGATATCGAGACAGGCTTTGCTTACATCGACTGGAGTGATACGTTTCGAGTAAAAGTGGCCCCACAATCGCGTATTCGTTTTTCAGATCCAGACATTCGTCCAGATGAAACCAACACCGTAGTGAAGGCATACCGCCTGTTCATGCACGAGTTCGGGTTGTCTCGTAACTACGATATCATGGTGGAAAAATCCATTCCAATGGGTGCTGGTCTCGGCGGAGGTAGCAGCAACGCTGCCACCATGCTTCGCATCTTGAGCAAGCTCGAAAACCGAAACATCCCACTCGACCGATTGGCCGACACTGGGGCTCTCGTCGGTTCAGATGTGCCTTTTTTCTTGAGTGGCGACACGGCAATTGGCACCGGCAGAGGAGTAAACTTGAAATCAGCATCCATCCAACCCGACGCTTGGATTTTGACAGTATACCCCAATTTCGAGAGCAGCACCACAGAGGCATACCGATATTGCGAACCGAATACCGACCATGAGCTTACAATTGCATCGATTCTGTTAGACACTGATATCGAAGAGTGGTCTTATCTTCTCACCAACGATCTTGAACCGTCAGTGATGGTGCAGCACCCCATGATTGGCGATATCAAAGACCAAATGATGGATTTCGGCGCCATTTATGCTGCGATGTCGGGTAGCGGGTCCTCTGTCTATGGCCTGTTCACGCAAGACTTTGTCGCTCTCAATGCTTGGCACGGATTTATAGATTTAGGGATGCGTGGGAACCTGACTAGACCGATGTTCAAACCCGATCCGGGTATCTATGTGGATGAGTCTTGAAACCGCTTCCAGCGATTTAGCCGGCACTTTCTGCAGAAATCAGTATTTTAAAGGTTATATGTCGCCATTTGCGACATACTGATTCTATCATCTGCACCATTCCCCTATTTATGGAAACGAAAACGATCTCCCCAAGAACCGGCATGGACGTCGAAAGTCTAGCCATGGATATCCGCAACCACATGCGGTATACCTTAGCAAAGGACAACTTTTCTGCCAACGACTGGGATCGTTACAGAAGCCTTGTTCTCTCAGTACTCGATCGTCTACATGACAAGTGGATACTGACGCAGCAGAAGTATTACGAAAAGGATGTCAAGAGGGTTTACTATATATCGATGGAGTTCCTTATCGGACGTCAGCTCGACAACGCACTGTTGAATTTGGGGATCAAAGAAGAGGTCAAAAAAGCCCTTGAAGAGGTCGGATTTAATTATGATGAACTCCGCGACGCTGAATGGGATGCGGGTCTAGGTAACGGTGGTCTCGGCCGCTTAGCAGCCTGCTTCCTCGACTCAATGGCCACCATGGGGCTACCCGGCTACGGCTACGGTATCCGATACGACTATGGCATCTTCTACCAGAAAATTATTGATGGCTTCCAGGTTGAGTCGCCCGATATGTGGTTGCGATTCGGAAATCCTTGGGACATCGTGCGCCCTAAATTGACCTATCCAATTAACTTTTATGGTGAAGTTGTATCAAAGACCACCGCAAGCGGCAAACTACAATTCGAGTGGAGAAACACGGAAAAGGTAATTGCTGTTGCCTACGACACCCCTGTGCCTGGTTTTAACAACGATGTTGTCAACAACTTGCGCCTTTGGAAGGCCAGTGCCTCAAAGTCGATCGATCTGCACGTGTTCAACCAAGGCGACTACGTGAACGCTATTCGTGACATCGAACTTCAGGAGAATATTTCGCGTGTTCTATATCCAAACGACAAAGTGTTCGTGGGTATGGAACTACGCTTGAAGCAGGAGTATTTCCTCGTTTCAGCCACATTACAGGATATTATCCGCCGATTCAAAAAGCAGTACAGCGACTTCAGGCTACTTCCCGATAAAGTGGCCATCCAGTGCAACGATACGCACCCGAATTTGGCAATTCCAGAGTTGATGCGCATTCTCGTCGACATCGAGGGACTCGACTGGGACACCAGCTGGGACATTACAACGCGCACTATTGCCTATACCAACCATACCATCCTTCCTGAGGCTCTTGAGAAGTGGCCTGTCACCCTGTTGCGCACACTATTGCCTCGACACCTGCAAATCATCTTCGAAATCAACAACCGTTTCCTTGGAAATGTGCGCAACCACTTTGGTGAAGATGTGAATCGCATTCGTCGCATGAGTATTATCGGCGAAGGTGAGAAACCTATGGTTCAGATGGCGAACCTTGGCATTGTGGGCTCGCATAAGGTAAACGGTGTTTCCGCTTTGCACACCGATCTGTTGAAAAAGACCATTTTCAAGGATTTCCACGAAATGTGGCCCAACAAGTTCGTGAACATGACGAACGGAATCACCCAGAGAAGATGGCTTAACCAGTGCAATCCAAAGTTGTCGTCATTAATCAACGAAACCGTTGGTTCAGAATGGTATTATGACCTCAGCACGTTGGTGCAGCTTGAACCTCATGCAAACAAGGCTGCATTCCGTAAAAAGTTTGCCTCTGTAAAACACGCGAACAAGGTAGTACTCGCTAGTTATATAAAAGAGAAATACAACATCGATTTAAATTTGGACTCGATCTTCGACATTCAAATTAAGCGTATGCACGAGTACAAGCGCCAATTGATGGCCATCTTTCACGCCATCACCTTGTACAATAGGATCAAAGCGAGCCCAAATGCTCCATTCCAACCACGAACCATCATTTTTGGTGGAAAAGCGGCTCCAGGCTATGCCATGGCCAAGCTGCATATTAAACTTATTAATGATGTGGCAGAAGTGATCAACAATGATCCGGTGGTGGGCAACAAATTGAAGGTGGTCTTCATGGCCAATTACAGTGTTACTCTGGCCGAGATGTTAATTCCAGCCGCAGAACTCAGCGAGCAGATCTCCACTGCTGGTATGGAAGCATCGGGTACAGGCAATATGAAGTTTGCCCTCAACGGTGCACTAACTATTGGAACGATGGACGGTGCCAACGTAGAAATGAGCGAGGAAATAGGCGAGGAGAATATGTTCATCTTCGGCTTAAACGTCGATGGGGTAGCCAATTTACGTCAGAGTGGGTACAATCCGCATGATGTATACAACTCGAACGCAGAGCTCAAGCTTGTGATCGACCAACTACAAAGTGGTTACTTCAATCCTGACAAGACGGATTTGTACCATGCTATTGTCCATGCACTGATGAGCGAGGGCGACTACTTTTTGGTAATGGCCGATTTTGATGACTATCTACGTGCTCAAGCCGATGTCGAGAAGCTATATGCCGATACCGAGAAGTGGAACAAGATGGCCATCTTGAATGTGGCTCGTGTGGGCAAATTCAGTTCAGATCGCACTATTAGCGACTACGCCCGCGAAATCTGGAACACAAAGCCCGTGTGATTTTGCCGAAAAATCTTTTGGGGGAATCTATTAACGCAGCACGAAACGGAACGTGATAGTGCCCCATTGGGGCTCTTGCGGCACACCGCTTGGTAGGCGTGCGAAACGCCAGCTGCGGATAGTGGAAAGAACCTCTTTCTCGAGCGACGGACTCATCTTACGAAGTGGTACGATCTGATTCACGCGACCATCGGGCATCACCTGGAATCGTACCGATATAACCGCCTCAACCTCTTCGTTGTAATTCGGCATGGGCTGCTGAAGCGGGGCCCTCACAATATCGCCTTCCCATTCAAGCGAGAATGGAGCCGCTTTGGTCGGATCGTTGGCGGTGCCCTGGTCGGCCGCTGCACCCGTTGTGCCACGGATATCGCCGCTACGCTGGGCGCCTTCCTGCTGCGTTGGAGCTTGTTGTGTTCGGGGTGGAACGGTAACCTCTTGGCGCTGACGATCGGTGGTACGGTCGGGATTCACTCGAGGTGTTTCAGGGGTGCGGATGATGTCGTTTTCGACAGGCTGCGTCTGTTTAGGGGCCTCTACGGGTTTGCTGACTTCGTTATTACGCGTCTCAGGAACCGGCTTAACCTCTTCGACCGGCTTAGGATCAATCGGATCTATTGGCGATGGATTCGGGTTTGTGGCAACAAGCTCGGGCTTATCGATCGAAAACTGGCTCTGCATGCCATCTTTGAAATCGCCGATGGTCACCTCAAGGTAAGCGTAGCGTTGGGGTTCGGTACCCACAATAATGAACAGCGCAAGTAAGAATACAAGGCCATGTATCGCCAGCGAATAGATGACGCCCTCGCGCTCTTCCTTGCTAAAATTGATACGACTCATTCATTACTCCTGTTCGGTGGCAATTACCGATCTCATCTCTAAGACTTGGCCCATGGTGAGAACGTCCACCAATTTTTGGATGTCAGCCTGCTTGTCGGCTCTAACTACTAACGTAGCCGTAGGATTTTTCGTATGTTCTTCGCGTATCCTGGCCCGCATCGTCTGCAAGTCGGATGCCTCTCGTCCCATCACATAGTACTTTCCGTCTTTAGTGATGGCCACTTCAAGGATCTTCGTTTCAGCTGGTGCGCCACTTTCAGCTTGTGGAATTTCAACCTTGATACCGAAGTTGGTCACAAACGATGATGTAAGCAAAAAGAAGATGAGCAAGAGCATCACAATGTCGGTAAGCGACGAATGTGAGAACATCGATAGGACCTTGGGGCGGGTACTGTCGTCGCGGAAATTCATCGTACTGGCGGGGTTGTGGTCGTTTTCTTTGGAGCAGGTGTCTGCAGTAGATCGATGAAATCGGTCGAAGCTGCTTCCAATTCAAAAATCTTACGATTGATTTTAGTGAGCAGGAAGTTGTAGAACCCATAGGCGATAATACCTACCAACAATCCAAAGGCAGTGGTGATGAGTGCCTCCCAAATACCGCCTGCCAGCATGCTTGGGTTAACCTGTCCCTCCATAGTCTGGATCTGTTGGAAGGCCTCGATCATACCAGTAACTGTACCCAAGAAGCCCAAAAGGGGCGCTACACCAGCGATGGTCGCAAGCCAATCCATCTTGCTTTCGAGACGATATGCTTCAGCCTTGCCTGCCGACATGATAGCATCCTCAATTTCTTTAATCGGGCGTCCTAATCGTTGAAGACCTTTAACCAAGATCCTAGCCAGTGGTTTGTCGGTCTGCTCGCAGTAGCGAATGGCTTGACGCACATTGCCTTCGGTGAGCATATCGTGAACATCTGCAAGGAAGCCATCCATTTTCATGGATGACTTTGAGATCACTCTCCATCGCTCAACGACCACAATAATGGCAATTACAGACAGCACTGCGATGGGAACCATCAATAAGCCGCCCTGTACGAGCATGTCGAGCAGAGTCATGCGTTCTGGTTCCGCATATGCCATGCTGAGTGTGTCCATCATGGCTGGATCGATCTGAAAGGCCAATAACAAGGTGCTGATCATGAAAACAGGCATTAGAGGGTATGAATTTTAGAATATAACGCTTTTTGTTAGCTCAAATTATTGCAGTCCATACTGTCGGACCACTTCTGATTGAAATTTTCTATCAAGAGTGAGGTTAGCCTGACGCGCTGCTTCGCGGGTATCGAATTGTCCCAGATGCAGTTCCCACGCAATTTCGCCCTGCACACGTACCCGGAACAAGCGGGCTCGTGTGTTAGCAGCGACGACTTCCTCAAATATTTCGTTGGCAACACGCTCGGTGAACATGGTGGCAGAAACGATCGTGAAATAGCTGGGCATGTCTGTCTGCCAAGGACCCACAAGTCCAAACGACCCAACCAAAGCCTCAACTTGCTCTTGCTCTAGCCCTTGTTCTAGCTCTTGCTCTTGCTCTTGTCCTTGCTCTTGTTGCTGTTCTTGCTCTTGCGTCTCGCTTCTCGTGTCTCGTGTCTCGTCAATCGTCGGCGAGTCAAGCGTAATGCTTCCCGGGTCGTTCCGGGTTACATACTCGGGAAATACATCATGGAACGACGGTACCCCGGCTCCATCGAGCCAGCCATTGTACCATGAGAAGCCGGCCCCTGCGAGTAGGGTCAAAGTTAACGCCACAACACCAAATAGCTTTCGCAAACGGTCGCCTTTGTGCACGTAGGCGTCGTCGATACGTATGTTGATCGGAACCGTATGGGGATCTTGCCATTTGAGTGGCGGCGTTTTGAGTCCAATAGATATCGGAGGTGGCTCTGGCAGGGACTCAGCCATGACAGGCTCGGGTTCCAGCTGGTTAATCAGTTGATCGTGGAGAGTTGTTTCAATCTCGGCGTCATGGGATTCAACTTCGGGAATCAGTTCTTCGAAGGCAACGGGGCTATCGGTCTCCACTGCCTCGTCGGTCTCGATGACGATTGGGGGTGCCTCTGGTTCGTTGATCACGAAGACCGCAGTCTCTGGCATTTCGAACTCCTCTGTGTCGGAGGTTACCATCTCCCTATCGGCCCCTTCAAGCATGATTGGCTGCATACCGTGGTACCGGAAATTGATGTCCATCACCAGCTGCGGATCTGGTTCGAACATCACATTATTTCCATCCATATAAAAAGTACCTAAACCCGGTAGATCCGCTTTTCCGTGCTCCTTAAGAGTTCGGTGCAAACTCTCTAAGACGTCGAGCAAATCGCTACCTGCTGTCTTGATCTCGATTCTTAGCCTATCTGATAGCAGATCTATGAGCTTGTAGTGATCGATCATAATCATGAATCCGGACTGAAGTTCAATCGATCGGCTGGAGGCGTCATCACTACGGTTCCGTCTGCTTGCGATCTTCGCTCCTGGGTATGGTGTTCAACCTTGAAGGTACCGAGCGATGGGATAGAAACGACACCCCGTTTCATGAGTTCTTCACGAATGATGTTTGCCAATTCAATCTTGAGGTCTTCATTCATACTAAAATCTGATTACCACCCCTCCGTAAACTTGAAGCGGGCGTTCGGTGTAACCTTTCCACATTTGATATTCACTACCAAGTAGGTTTAATCCTTTTACATAAAAGCCCACTTGCTGAGCTACCATGATCTCTGCTTGTGCATTTAAAAGCATATAACCGTCAAGAAACTCACCCTCTACACCGGTTTCACGGTCGCCGATGTAGTGAACCCAGCTTTTGATGGCAATTCTACGAAATGGGGTAATCTGTGTCTCAGCTATGAGGCCAGTATTCTCCAAGAATGGGACTTTTGATCCATCATCCAGCTTGTGGTTCTGATTATAGATAGTGCCATGCAATGTTAATAACGATGGGATGATCGTAACCTGCGCGCCGGCTTGAATGCGGAGCTGGCGCATATTGTCGTCGTACATTACATCGTATAGAGCACCCGGAACTAAAAGTGGCCTCTTTTGGAAATAGCCGTACTTAGGAGATAACCTGTATTGTACTCCACCCGACACCGTGATTGCATTTAAAAGATTGAGATCGAGTCGTCCGTCGGCAACCCATTTACTCTCATTTTCAGGATTAATATCTAACCCAGAGAAACGATTGGCATTGTGAACACCTTCGAGACCCATATTGGTGGCCTCACCATAAAGATGACCTGTAACGATGATGTTCTGAAGGCCGAAATATTCAATTTTTGCGTCCGGATAGATGTATGGCTTGCTGCCGGAGGCGTCAGATCCATAGTATAGCCGCCCACCGAGGGTGATCCTGCTGTTGTAATTTTGTCGTGATTGATAACTCGGCATAACGCCGGCTAGTGCCCAAGATTGAGACGTCCCGTCGGTCCGCTGATATTGTGAGACGTCTAAACGCCCATGCACAAGAAAGATGTCATTGATGCGGTTACCGGCCCATTGGGTGGTTGAACGCGCCGTAAGGCGGTGTTCTTCGTTGGTGAATTCCGAAATGTTGGCACCAACTTTGAAATAATCGTAACCTGCAATAACGTCGGTGTGAGTCAACGTATTGGTAACATGCCTATACTGCGCTTTGAAACCAGCACCCATATAATCTTTTTGGACGTCCGGGTTATTGGTATCGTTGAAGTCGTCGTGAACTGTACCCAATACCCTCAGGTTGCCCCGGTTTCCCATCTTGGTTGAGATTCCACCCTGAAAATTCATAAGCCTGTAAGCACTATTCACATCGAGGTGGCCACCACCGGCATCATAGGTGAATCCACCGATAAATGATGTCTGTGAGTTAATTGGTGCCTCAATAGATGCACTCGCTTCCGGGCTGTTAAATCGCCCATATCCGCCTTTTGCATACAGACTAGTGCGCTGCGGATAGATAATTCTGCGCCGAGTCGGTGCTACGGGTCTCTCAAGATCGTCGATCGGCATGTTGGCTCTGATCTGCGCCTCAGTTTCCATAAACGGAAGCCTATTGGGATCGAGGGCATATAGCCGTTGGTTGTTGGTGAATCCTAGGATCGGCTGCCGGATCAAATTGGCAAATCGCACCCTAAAATCACCTCTAATCTCGATGTCTTGTGGATCGATTTCGGGAAGAAGCGTTCCAGTTTGTGTCTGGCCATGCGAAATAGACCCGCACATTAGCAATAGTAACAGTGAAAAAAAGGTTTTCTTCATCATAGATCAAATGTACCGATCGTCTTTGGAAAGGATCCCGATTATTGGGTTGAATATACCAATTTGAGGCTTGAGCACCTATACGAATGGTGCGCATGCAATCACCATTACCTCAGATTAACCAATTAGTGAGGCATTTATTGTTACTTCACCAATGCAACTTTTCCGGTTGAGCGAAATGACCCTGCGCGCATTTCAATAATGTAAACACCACTTGCCAATCGGGAAGCATCCCATGTAATTTGGTGATAACCCGCCGTGAAATTTCGATCCAACACTACAGCGACTAGGCGTCCGGTAATATCAAAGATTTGGATGCGAACGGGTGAGTCTGTGGGCAGTGCGAAACTTAGGTTCGTTGTTGGATTGAATGGATTCGGATACGCATCGTACAATCGAAACTCCTGAGGAAGCTGCGATGATGCGTGTTGATCTATGGAGCCATTAACCCCAACTACCCAATCGAAGGTGTGCGATCCCTTCTGTAGGTACATCTCTAAGCTTCCATCACTGCCAAAACGAAGCGTCCTGCCAGATTTTGCATCAAATAAGTACGTGTCCATCGCATTGGGTAAGTCGCCAATACGAAGCTCATACTCACCTGATTCTGAAATATCCACAACTAGTTTTTCAGAAATAAGGGTGGTGCTAGATGGAAATGAGAGGCTTGACCAGTTTTTGATATGGCTGTGTATATCATCCTTATATAGTGCTATGTTGGCACTACTGAACCTACCTGGAGGCGCCACATGATCGTGATCGTCGAACCCTATGGTTGCATCATCAGCTAGACGAATCGAAATGGATCCAAGAGGTGATTGATTCCGATGCAATCCTAATGAAATAACTTGATCTCTAACATCACCACGACTACCCAACTCAATACTTGCGACTGCAGCCACCTGCGATTGTGGTTGATAGGGGATTTCTAATTCAGCTAGATTCGCCCTATTGAAGAAGTAATATCCCGTGTTCGCCTGCAGCGTGCCCGATTGTACCCATAGACCCTCAAAGGCAAATATGGGGTCGGTAATGCTGTTTAGCTGCTGAACGGCAGACCATGTTACCGGGAGTCCGAATGGGTTGCCAATAATGTTCCAACCTGAATTTAGCGGAATGCGATAGGTATCCTGATTTGTAAGGGTTACCGAGGGAAGCGTTTGGTTAATAATCCAATCTCGCTTAGCCAGTATCCAGAATCCTCTTCCGGGTCGCAAATTGAATCCAGAGCTGTTGCGTGTTACTTCGATGGTATTGCTCAAACCATCCGAATTGCTACCAATTTCGGCATAGGCATTCCAGTCGGAGCCCTGTTTTCCGTAGTCTTCGAAAGTGAACACAATAGGCAAATTTGCATCGCCACCAATCGCAACCAATCGGTATGATGACTGTCTAGTATTTGCAAAAGGAATTGATTTCTGTATCGTTACCTGGTTGGGGTACAAAAACGTACGCAGCTGGTTTACGCCAGACCACAATCCTGGACCACTTACATTCAGTGCGCGCACTCTCCAGAAATATTCTTGATTGAAGCTACTCAAGAACATCGTATAGGTGGTGTCGGTTCGCTCTTCTGATGTTAGTAGTACGGTGCTAAAATCTGACAGAGTAGATATCTGAAATTGATATCTATCTGCATCTGTTTGGCTTCTCCATACAAATGTCTGCGTTCGATTTGCGTTCGTTATATTGGCAATCGGCGATACCAATTTAGGTGGTTCGGGAACCTTGGGTGCCGTTCTGAACTGGGTCGTATCAGACCATGCACTCAATCCGCTCACATTTCGGGATGCTACCCGTGCCCAGTAGGATTGTTCAGGCTTCAGATTGCTGAGGATGAGTGTAACGTCATTGTAATTCTGCGCATCTACAACTAATTCGCCGTCGAATCTGCTGGTCTCAGATATCTGAATATCATATCCCTGTGCCCTAGCAGCCGGCATCCATTGCAGAGCAAGCGGCATGAAAACCATCTGGGCACCATCAAGCGGGTTTAGAATACGGGTGGGTGCGGGTAGTTCGGGCAACGTGCGAAACGTCCATACTTCAGACCAAGCACTTTCGCCTGAGCTGTTGAAAGCCTTTACTCGCCAGTAGTGGATGGTGTTAAATGGTAGAGGCGCGGTTCCGGTAAGGTCGAGTTTTGTATCAGTAATATTCGGGTCATCGATTACAAGTTGCGACTCAAAATCGATACTCAAAGACAACTGCAACTGATATCGCTCCACAAACGAACTGGTCTGCCACTTCATCAAAATAGGCTGCTGGATGTAGTCCAAACTATTTAGCGGCTGCAGCAGCTCGGGTGCTAACGGCGGTTCTGGAACCGTCGTGAACGATCGAACCTGCGACCATGCACCTTGTCCACCCGAGTTGAATGCAGCGACTCGCCAGTAGTAGGTCTGGCCTTTGTTCAAGTTCAGGACACTGTAAAATGTGTTTGTCACGTTTATGTCGGCCAATACGGCTGAGTTCAAGTCGGGAATATTGGAAAATTGGATGCGATATCCCTCACTGCGTGGTGACGGATTCCACCGCAGAAGCACCGGTATCGGCGCGTTAATCAACTGATTTGCCGGAGAAACAAGCGTTACCTGATCCGGAACTTGAACTACGGTGGTAAACGACCAAACCTCAGACCAGTCGCCAAGACCAGCAAGATTTCTTGCTCTCACCCTCCAGTAGTAAGTAGTCTGTGGCAGAAGTGCTGTAAGCAGATACGCCGAAGCTGCTTGGCCGTTCGATGAGAATACGATCGTTTCAAACGAGGAATCTGTCGAAACCTCTACGGAGTACGACGTCGCTCCCTGCACGTTTGACCAATCTAATAAGAGGGGTGTTTTTGCATTTTCCAAATTGTTAATAGGGGTCAACAAAACTGGAACGGCAGGAGTCACAACTACAGTCCTGAATGTTCTAGTCTCTGACCATGCGCTTTCGCCGGCAAGGTTCAGGGCCGAAACTCGCCAGTAATACCTCTCAGATGTGAGAAGCTGTGGTAAAATGTAGAACGTGGATTGAACACCGATAGAGTCAACTAATTTATTGGTGAAATCAGCAGAAAGCGAGAGCTGCACCCTATAAGCTGATGCGCCCGAAGTAGGCTGCCAAACGAGCTGGATGGGTGATTCCAAATCAATCGCATCATTCCCCGGAAGACTCAGTATTGGAGCTGTTGTTGCGCTCGCGTTAATTGTCACAAATAAGAACGTTGTGGACCAATTGCCATCGCCGCCAGAATTCGACGATCTCACACGCCAGTAATAGGTGCGATTCGGGATTAGATCTCTCGCTTGAAAGGTTGTGTCGGTCGTTTCGGTGTTAACCACAAAGGACGCAAATGACTGTGTGGTCGAAATCTGAATTCTGTACTTATCGGCTCGTAGTGATTTTTGCCATTTCATATATGGTGATAGAGACACACCATTTTGATTATTGCTTGGCGATGCTAACAGCACTTGTGAGGGTGGCGATATGATTGTAGTCAGGCTGCGGGTGTTCGACCAAGCCGACTCCCCACCAATATTTCTTGCTCTCACACGCCAATAATAGGTAGTATGCGATTGTAGGCGTGGTATCGTTAAATCGGTTGCTGTTGTAATCTGGTCAAATTCAAGATCTTGGAATAGTTCTGATTTCGATATCTGAATCTGAAAGTCATTGGCATTCAGTACGGGACCCCACTGAAATTTCACCATCAACGTATCACTGTTCACTAGACCATTTTCAGGTGAAATCGGCAGAGGTGCCGCAGGTGGCAGATTTACAGTAAACTGGGATATTGGCGACCAATCGCTTTCTGACCCAACTCGTTCGGCCTTTAGCCGCCAATAGTATGTGTTGTTATCCGACAATCCTGACACGGTGAATGTGGTCTGGCTTAACCCGCTTTCATCTGCTATGAGTGTATTTTCAAAATTTTGGGAATTCGATAGTTGAAACCAATATGACTGTGCCTGAGGAACTGAACTCCAATTGAACACCACATTAGAACCTAAACCATTTTCAAGTTGAGTTGGGCTCACCGTTTTTGGGAAAGCCAAACGTGTACGAAATGAAACAACACTCGACCAACTGCTCTCGCCTAAGTTGTTGATTGCCCGTACGCGGTAGTAATAGTTGGTAAGCCCATTCTCGAGAATTAGCTGCAGCTTATTTAGATCTGGTACCAAAACGTCATACTCTGGCGACTCAAAGCCCGAACTAGTGGAGACTTGAATTTGAAATGAGAAGGCATTCGGAACAAGTGACCATTGAAATGTCGGACTTGTTGTTACTTCGATTGAATTATTAGCTGGGAACTGTAGGTTGGGCATGTCGGGCAAGTCTAAAGCCAATCTTCCCATATAGTCATAATTACGGCCTGCTAGGCTAGTAAACAATCCACCCATGTGGATTACCTCGTTCCGAATCACTACGGTATTCACCTTGTTGTTGGCGCTCCCAGGATTGCTCCATACTCCATTTTCAAGGTTAGCAACATTCAGAATCCCGGGCGCAGAGCTCGATGTGAACGCGCCTCCGATAACAAGGTCATCACCATCGCTGGAAATGGTGTAAACAGTGCCGTTTATTCCGACACCTACATTTGACCAAACTGTGCCATTCCAAGAGGATACAGCTCCGCTAAAAGCCCCGCCTACAACAAGTTCGCCTGCATGTTGAGTAATGGCGTGTACAGATCCACCTAAACCTTCACCAATTGCACTCCAATTGGTACCATTCCAGCGTGCAATCCTGTTCACAGCTGCCCCTCCAGCCGTAGTGAATACACCGCCTACAATTAAATCATTACCCACCGAATAAAGGGCATGTACTGGGGCATTCAAGCCACTTCCGAGCGACTCCCATTGAGTGCCCGTCCAACGCGCAATATTATTCAAACCCGTTCCACCCGACGATGTGAAATCTCCGCCTATGTAAACGCTGCCATTGTGAACTTGTATCGCCCTCACAATTCCGTTTACCCCAGCTCCGAGTGCCTGCCAAGAAACGCCATCCCACCGAACAACGTGGTTCACAGTCTGGCTGCCAACCTCCGTAAAATCACCGCCGACGTATACGAAGTTGTTCTGAACTCCTAGCGCAAAAACCGGCCCGTTTAACCCAGATTGCAAGGATCTCCATTCGTTATTGGTCCACCTTGCAATGTTGTTTACAAGAATACCATCGGCAGAAGTAAATTCTCCACCAGCAAACCATGTATCATTGTTATATATGAGTGCATTCACAGGTCCGTTGAGTCCAGATCCGAACTCTAATAAAGACTGGGGTTGTGCAGTAACTGGCGACTGTTGCGCATACGTTGCACCTCCCCTACCTAGCACCATGAGCATCATCAATAAGCACGGAAACCATGCTACCATTACCGTTCTGATCACCGCAGGAATGCTATGTTTGCGAGTCGAATGCAAATTTTGAATCAGTTTGATGGCGGTGTTGGAGGTCCAGGTAATTGGGCGTCAGGCCGCAGCATAAACCAAGCTGTAGTAGATGTGCTAGCGATCCCAACTAGTGTCCACAACCACCATCTCGACCGTCTTGCGGGAACCACCTGTGGGATGGCTGCTACCTCGATTGGTCTAAATTGGATTGGGAATGTATATAGGGAGTCAGCTTTAACCTCCTGATTCAGGATGACTTCTCTATAGCCTTCTTTAGATACGGAGATGATGTACACACCTGGTGCAAAACTGATCGTATCTCGGTTGCCTATAACCGGGTGACGACGCACTAAGTTATTCATGTCGAGGAACTCGACCGTGAAACCTGGGTGATTTGCTTCGAACGAAAGCCTGCCCGTTCTTGGAGTATCGTATACCGGCTCTTCAACAACTTTTAACCTGTAGGTGACCATCTTCTTCTGATGCAGCTCGTGAACCTTATAGTAGATATCGAAATCTTTGACGTTCCGAATCTGAATGTGGCGGTCTATTCTAGTGATGTTCGGAATGAACAAAAACACAAACCGAAAACTTATACTGCCATCGGGACGAATATTCACATTTCGTGATTCAAACCTAATGTTCTGAATGCGCAACTGCTCGTTACGGAACCAATTCAGGACCTCTTCGGCAGAGAAATAACGTTGAACAGTAGGGTCGAGCACGAGTCTTACGATACCTTCGTCGTCGGTAACGGGTGGAATGATATTATCTACATTCTGAATGTCGACGAGCTCAAGCACAAACTTGCCTGGTTTTAGCAACCTTTGCCCACCATTGACCTGTGCAAAGGCACTTTGCGTTAGCCCAGCAAAGCACAACAATACCAACCATAACAAAATGGCGCTCTTGGTACAGCCTTGAGCTACTGTGCGGTTCACTTAAAGTTGACCCCCCTGAAAGTTGACAATCCCCTCAGTTCCTTGCATTGGAATGCTGCAGATAGAAAAAGATACCAATAATTGATCCCGAGCATGTAATTTATTAATGTTGAAGGTCAGCGATTGATTTGCACACGAAAAATTGGCGGCTGTCCCGAGCTTGGCGGTGCAGGAGCCTTCAGTTGTAGGATATGATCCATTCTAACGGCTAGTACTGCTCGAATATCTGACTTTTTCCAGGCATACCGTCCTTGAGGTGTGATAACAAAGGTATCTGTAATTCTGAATATATGCTCAAAAGCCAGTTCAGGGTGTCGCACCATCCATATACCCCTAACCACTACTTCGTCGTCTTCACCTTTTCTGGCACTGATCGTGTTATAATATGCAGGCAACCCATGACCCACTACTGTCCCCAACAAGTCGATGACATTCTCGCCACCTATGGTGTACTTTTCGACTTCTTTGCCCTCGATGGCAAGCTCGATGACAAACGATGGGTCGGTAAGCAGATCTCGGTATCTCAATTCGGATGGAAGTGATAGCGTAGCCCAGCGATGTGCAACTAGTGAGGCAATTCGTCCTTCGGGAACAGCAAGTTGTTCGCGGCTGGCAGGTACCCAATGCCCGGTATTGGACCTTCGGGTGAATGAACGTTCGTTTGTGTAGTAATCGATTTCAGGAAGCCTGTATGAGTAGGAGTTCGCCTTTTGCGATAGCCCGTAAAACACACTTGGCTCGTATTCTATCGGTAAAGAGTTTCCCTCTGATGTTGTGAGCATGCTAACCAAGTAATCACGATAGAGCACGCTTTGCCCCTGAAGCAAAAGATCCAATGTGGGTGTAATCCTTACACGAAGTCTCGAATTTCCGGCATCTGACGCCAACAGTGGGCCATCTTCGTCGATCGTCAAATAGAAACTGCTTGGGTTGAGTCCAGGGTTGGCTCTCACATATTGCAGCAGTTGCGATTCTTTGCTGCCTAGAAACGATGTTTCGACTCGAATATAGTTCGAGGCAACTACACCCCTGAGGTATGCTTCGTCCTTTACCAATGCAGACCATATAATTCGTGCGGCAATGATTTGAGCAGGTTTAGATATGTATGCATCGGCAACCGAACCCAAATCCAAAAATTCCCCAACGTCATAAATTTGGCCATCGTGTGTGAGATGCAGCTCCAACTTGCGCTCGCCCTCCGACGTGTTGTACGTTCTGATGATGCTCTTGCCCAAAAGGGTGCTTCCTCGTACTTCGTCGTCAGCCATAAGTTGCGCATTCACCCTATCAACCCACGATTCATACACAACTTTGGGAAAAGATGGTGCAAATCGATCGCTGGCAAACATTGCGTTCGGCATGCACAAAAGCACTATCGATAAGAGAATGATTGAGTGACGGGTCATTATCTCTAAGTCTATCTAATAATTTCGAACATATTGAGGTCGATGAGCGTGCCATCCTCAAATGGTTCGGATTGCCAAGCTCTTACATAAATGAGAGGCTGATCTTCGTTGCTGAAGTCGATCATGAACGATAAGTAACCTTCGTCGGAATAGGTGGATGACGACCATTTTTGGAATACCTGCACCCAATAAATTTCTTCGTAATCGGGATGTTTGAGGATGTTAATACCGCTGAAGTCCACGTTCACAAAGGCATTGTTGCGAAATATCACACTACGTAGTCGGTCGATGTACTCGGTCTTGGTCTGACGATTCAATCGGAATCGCTCGCGTGTCACCTCGTTGTCACGAGTTCTAACCATACTTCCACTGTCGCCATACTCCGTAATCCTGGTTCCGGTTATGATCAGCGCCTTGTCACTGAACTGCAGCTCAATATAATCGGCATCTTTGCGGTTGTAGGCGGTTTTTATCTGCTCAAGGTATGTGATGATGGTACGCAAGCGATAATCGTCCTCAAGACTCTCGGCGTTTTGAATAATCATATTGAACTGATGCTCTTCAATGGCAAAACGGGCATCGGTCAGTTTGCCATCTGCATCGAAATTGAGGATCAGCTCAAGCGACCTATTTCCGTCGCTGGGTCCGGACGTGACATACATCCTCCTGATTTCGTAGGTGTTCTGGTTCAGCATGATCACCTGCGACCGAAGCTCCCCGGCATTGGCGCGGATCCCTGAAGTCTTGACAAGATCGGTGAGACGTTCAGCTCCGTACGCCCCTTCGCCCGTGCCGATGTTGGCGGGTAGTTCGACTCTGCCTTTGTTGGGATCATAACGGTTGATGGCCGTCATTACGGCCCCGGCATTGCGCTCCAACATGGAGACGACATCTCTGCCTGGCCCATCGGTGAGGATAACCCTAACCTCTTGGGTAGCTTGTGCAAAAGCTTGTACCTGTGCAAAAGTGATTGTTATTAGAGCAACGAATAAAAATCGAATCATGAAGTGTGGCTGCAAAAATCGTGTGGACATCATTGTAGAGATCGTACCCATATAGCTCTCTTTCCAGAATAACGCTGGGCAAGTGTGCTTATTTCCTCGTTTGTATCTAGGTTTACAAACCTTGAGTTTGTGTAAACCAAGAATGCATCGACTGGAGAGGAATCGGTTGCCGTTGGGTCAATAACCGCCACCAATACACCCTCAATGCTTGAAAGGCTGTCTCTGGTAGCATATATCGCCATGGCCCCCCTGTCGGTTTCGCGCCGAAGCGCCCGCTGCAACTCTTGCCAATTTCCCGATGAGGTTACGGAAGCGTATTGTAGTCTGAACCTGTTGAGGGCATCAGACGAACCCTGGTTTTGGGGAGGCACCTGGCGAACAGGTGTTTGTTCGGAATCGTTTCTATCGTTTACAGCTGTGGTGTCGGGCTGCGATGGTTCAGAGACAGATGTGTCGGGAGCAGCGCCAGTGGTATCGGGCATTTGTACTGTGAGGGAATCGGTTGACCCATTTGTGTTTGACAAATCGAACACTCTGCCACCCCACATGAAATATGCTGCAACAAAAACAGCAATTACGCCAAGAGTTGCGACACCTGTAGCTGATGTTGGACTAAAGTGATACCTCGGCTTCTCGTCAAGATCGATGCAGAACAGCTCGACGGGTTTTTGGATACTCTTTAACCTCTGTGGACCCAATCTGCGGATCGTAAGGTCGATCTTGTTATAAATCTGGTCGTAAACCGATCTGGTGATGACAATTTCGCCGGGCTGAGCCTGAGTGTATATTCGGGATGCAAGGTTTACACCATCACCATAAACGTCGTTCGACTCAAATACCACGTCGCCAATATGGAGTCCAATTCTGACTTGAATCTTTCGCTCGTTGGCAACAGATCCATTGTACTGACGGAGCTCACGCTGGATTGCAATAGCACATCTCGCAGCCTGAAGGGCACTTTGAAACTCCACCAAAAAGGCATCGCCCATGGTCTTAATTTCATTGCCCCCAAGCGACCTGAAGATGGGTCGAAGCATTTCGCGGTGCAGCTGCAACAGTTCGAGAGCCAACTCTTCGTTACGCTGTGTCATGGCACCGTATCCGACTACGTCGGTGAACATGATGGCAGTAAGTCTACGCTCAGCCGAAGACAACATGGCCCTTACATTTAGAATGATACTTTCTTAACCAGATAAGATACGAAATCCAAGGCTCACTTGCCCTTAAGCTCGTTTTCTGGTTCGGCTGACATAAAGAAGCACGACAGGGGTCGTAAGCATGACCGTCACAAACACCAGTGCGTGTGAGGCAAGGGCATACGTGAAGCCAGCAATTTCCGGTATGCCGTATAGTATATAAAGGCTTTTTTGGACAAAAAGGTGGTAGGTTCCGATTCCACCAGGCGATGGAATAACGACACCCACCGACGAAACAACCGTGATCACCAAAGCCTCGATAAGCCCTAAATATTCCATACCACTGCCAGGCAACATCGAGAAAGATACACCAGCCATAGCGACGTAACAGCCCCAAAGTCCAACCGTCAAAAGCAAAAACCTGACTGGGTGCTGAATATTTCTGATTGATAACAAACCATCCTTGAAGTGGGTACCAAAAGTGATCAACCGCTCTCGAAACGACCTAATTTTGTCGTGCTTTTCAGCCAGTTTGCCAAGTGCCCACCAAGCTACTGTTGCAATAACTATGCCTGAAATTGCCATAACCGCCAATCGCAGATATAAGCCGCTCAGTTCATCGCTGGCGTCTAGTCCAAGCAAGTCAACAATCAGTTTTGAATCTGTGAATACAAAGAAAAAGACAACCAACAACAGAGCCACTAGCACCATCATGTCAATAATTCGTTCGAGCACCACTGTACCCATTATGGCCGCGACAGGCTTGTCTTCCTTCTTTGCAACGTAATAGCATCTGGTAATCTCGCCCAATCGCGGGACGGCGTAATTCACGGCATAACCGTTCATCACTCCTGCAAGCAGCACACGTCGACTCGATGGAATTCGGTCATGCTCAGCCAATAGCTTCCATCTCTCCATGCGAAGCCAGAAACTGGCTAACGTGAGACCCACGAAATACACAACCCAGCCTGTCTGGATCTGCGACCACGTTTCGCCGACCTCACCAATATCTATGCTGCGAATGGCCAACCACAAGAAAGCTCCACCAATAAGTATACTGATGGAGATCTTGACGATGTTCTTCGTTACGGTATTCAACTATCAGGAATTAGTGCAAACTTAATTCCTAAGGTCGATAATTTCTGCCGATTTCGGATAATTTAACGTGAACACCTGTGCATCTGGCTTCAGAAACGTTCCGAACGAAAACCTTGAGATGATAACGTTTCCGCTTTGATCCACGGCAGTGATTCGGATAGGCAATGCCTTGTCGTCCAACTCAATTTCTATAGCACTGAATAGGGCAAATGGGTCCTGCGACGTCATTACCACAACGCTGTTTCTGCCGTTGTTTGGGCCGTTCTTGATGGTATACTCTTTTAATGATCCATGCAGAAACCGCGATGGTGAGTAATCGTCCTCATCCGAATTGTATGGACTGATGATTACCTGGTTTTTTTCCGAATTATACACATGCGAGGAGTTGCCATCTACGATTACCAATCCGGATCTCATCGACAGCTTGTAGCGGTCTTTATCAATCCATACCTCGCCAAGTGTTGTGAGTGTGTCGCCGGTGTACGAATCGATGAATGAATGATTCAACTGCGAGTGAAACAATTCACCACTGGCAAAACGTGAGCGCAGCGTGTCGAACATTTTGTTTCCTGTCGACTCGCCTTGAGCAAGTACCTGAAGTGGCATGAATACAGAAACTACCACCAAAATGGCAATTAATTTACATCTCATCGAGGTCGCGAAGATGTTGCTCCAGTTCCTCTTCGTCGGCAATAAGTACCTGCCTAGCTGAGCTACCTTGGTACTTGCCGACAATTCCGGCGTTGAAGAGTTGATCAATAATACGGCCTGCACGTCCATAGCCTACCTTTAGCTTTCGTTGAAGTAAGGATACTGACCCCTGCTGATGTAGTACCACAACTTTTGCCGCTTCCTCAAATAACGCATCCCGATCTTCCAAGACAGATTGATTGCTCGACTCTCCATTCGGATCTTCCACCACTGGTAACATGTACCTACGGTCGTAACCGCGTTGGTTTCCGATGAATGAAGTGATGCGCTCGACCTCCTCAGTTGAAACGAATGCGTTCTGGATGCGGATCATGGGACCACCAGCCGAGAACAGCATGTCTCCACGTCCAACGAGTTGGTCGGCACCCATAGTATCTAGGATAGTGCGCGAGTCAACTTTAGATGCAACCTTGTAAGCAATACGGGCCGGAAAATTGGCCTTGATGGTGCCCGTAATCACGTTTACCGACGGACGCTGTGTGGCAACCACAAGGTGGATGCCAACTGCACGGGCAAGCTGTGCAATTCGGGCAATCGGTTCCTCGATCTGCTTCCCAGCAGTGATCATGAGATCGGCCAATTCATCAATTATCACAACGATGTACGGAAGGAACTTGTGGCCTAAGTCGGGTTCAAGTTGACCTGCCTTGTATTTGATATTATAGGCTTTAAGGTCGCGTACCATCGCCATTTTAAGCAAGTCGTAGCGCTCATCCATCTCTTTACAGACACTGTTCAAGATTTCGAGGACCTGAGAAGTATCGGTTATGATGGCCTCTTCAAAATGCGGCAACGTGGCCAAGAAATGATTCTGGATGTTCTGATACAGCGACAGCTCGATTTTCTTAGGGTCGACGAGGACGAACTTCAAGGTCTCGGGGTGGCACTTGAAAAGAAGACATGCCAAGATGGTGTTGATACCTACCGACTTACCAGAACCTGTTGCACCTGCAATGAGAAGGTGGGGCATTTTGGTGAGGTCGATCATGAAGACCTCGTTCTCGATGGTCTTTCCGAAGGCGACCGGTAAATCCATGTCGGTTTCCACAAACTTGCGCGTATTGATTACCGACCGGGCAAAGACAACCTCTCGTTTATGATTTGGCACCTCGATGCCAACCATAGCCTTTCCTGGTATCGGGGCAATGATCCTCAGGCCGTGCACTGCCATTGCCATCTTCAGGTCGTCGGCATAGCTCTCAATACGGCTGATCTTCACATCGGGGGCAGGTGTAAGCTCGTAAAGGGTGACCGTCGGACCCACAATGGCGTCGATGCTGATAATATCAATGCCGTGCCTACCCAGCTTATCGAGAATGATCTGCTTTTTTTCGTCAATTTCGGCGTAATCGACCGACTTACCCTCATTCGGCGGCGTGTCGAGCAAATCGATGGTTGGAAAGCTGTATTTGATATCGGGAACAGTGCGCTCGAGATCTTTTTGGCGACGCGACAGCTCATCGTCGGAGGCTTGCTCATCGCCTTCACCAATAAAAACTTTAACCTCGACTCCGTCCGTTTTGGTCACAATTTCGCGTTCCGGCTTGTCGAGTATCGCTCGTGGGGGTTGTGCATCTAATTCGGCTTGTGCCGCCAGTTCGGCTACTCTGCGCTCTTCGGCTCTGCGCTTCGAGTCGGCAATCCTAGCCTGAATAGCAGCTTCCCTCTCTTCTTCTATGCTCGGTTTTTTACCGTTTGCACCGTTGATTGCGACATCCGGTTCGTCGGGACTTACTTGGCGTCGTGTCGGTTTTGAAACGGGCTCGTCCTCGAAGGTGGCTGATCGCACTTTGTCCTTCTTTTCCATTTCGGCCAGCTCGGCCTTGGCCTTGGCTTTCTCTTTGCGATTTATATTCCACGCCTTGATTCGGTCGATCATGCCTTGAACATCCTTGTCAATAACAAAAAGACCTGTAACTAGTACCAGCAATCCCAATATGATTGGTGTTCCAACATCACCGGTAAATTGCTGCAGCAATTTCGATATCGACGCGCCAACGGCACCGGCCCATTTCAAGCTTAGTGCCTCGCCGGCCTCAAACCAATTAATAATATACCCAGCAATCGTAGAGAATAAGAACAACAGATAGGTACCAAGCATGGTTATACCGTTCAGGTGTAACAACGGCTTGCTTCTGAAAACGTACCATCCGTAAAGTAAACCGAGCATGGGGATTATGAGGCTGAAGTAGCCAAAGCCATTTCTGACGAATCCATGCGATATCCAAGCACCCAAAACACCGAGACCGTTCTTTACACGCTGCGATTCTTCAGCACCGGATGTTAATCCACCAAAACCCAGGGCTTCGATATGTGCCTGGTCCCCATCGCTGTAAGTCACGATGCTTACGGAAATTAGTATCGATATACCAATGATGACAATACCGAGTATCTCCAGCTTTCGCTGGTGCGATAGTCCTGATAATGCTTGGTCTTTGACCGTTTTTCTGTTCTTGCGCTTCTCCATAGCAAGACTAAGGTACGATAATACCGTCTTTCATGTATGGCACTATCGTTATACTGTCGAGTTGGCTACAGTATGAGATGTCGTTCGGGTCTGCAATATCTTTCAAGCGGATGGCATGGTTGCTTTGCGAAACGGCTGCCTCAATATCGCTTGAGTACTTTTGGTACAATACATGGGCAAGTTTTGCCCCATCGGTTGCATCCTCACGGAGCACTCCCTCGCTCAGTCTGTCGATGATTAGTCCGGCACACAGCATATCTTCGAGCGAAAACCGCGATTTCCACCCAGCGCAAATTATGATGATATCGCCTTCGCCGTTACGCAATTCATCGACCACAGCGGCGGCGTTCAAGAAGCATCCTATCAAAATCTTGCGGGCAAGCGATGCCCTCGTTACGGCCTTGGTACCATTGGTCGTGTTCATGATCATTGTTTTGCCGTCTACCACTCCCCTCGAATACTCCATGGGGGAATTCCCAAGTTGGTAGCCATCAATTTTGCGACCATCCTTTTCGCCACACAAGAGAACGCTCTTGGGATCTAGGTTTGCGGCAATTTTGCTAGCTGCTGACATATCCTCGACGGCGATGATGCCTTTGGCACCGTTGATCAACGCCGTGACCATACTAGAACAGGCACGTAACACATCGATGACTACAACGGTCTTATTGCGGACCTCTTCTTCTTGAAACGACAGAGCCGTCGAGAATACATCAATCTGATAATCTCTCATGATTTCTTGACAAATGGTGGTTTTTGAGTCGTGGCGGGCATTAGCTTGCCACGTATATCGATAGCTATGGGTTGTCCGGGTTTTGACCAAGAAAGATCAACATAGGCCATTCCGACGCCTTTCGAGAGGGTTACAGACTGGGTGCCGCTGGTCACTTCTCCGATTTGTTCGCCTTCCGGATTACGTACAATATAATGGGATCTTGGGATGGCTTTCTCATCTTCCATCAGGAAGCCGGTCAGTTTTCGGGATATTCCTGCTTCTTTCTGCGATAAAAGGGCTTCCCGTCCGACAAAATCTCCTTTTTCTAGCTTGGTTATCCAAGCTAAACCTGCTTCAAGTGGAGAGGTTGTGTCCGATATATCGTTTCCGTAGAGTGCATATCCCATTTCGAGGCGAAGGGTGTCGCGCGCGCCAAGCCCACACGGCTTAAGCCCAGTGCTGGTACCAGCACCCATAATGGCGCTCCAAATCGCAGCGGGATCCGTTTGATTCACGTCAAAATAAATTTCAAATCCAGGCTCTCCAGTATAACCTGTAGCAGAGACTATCACATTGTCGAAACCGGCAACATTGCCGACCGCAAAGTGGTAATAAGCGATTGAGGCAAGATCGATGTCTGTGATCTTAGACAAGATCTCTTCTGACTTTGGTCCCTGAAGTGCCAAAAGGGCGTAATCATCCGATTTGTCGTCAATCACAACGTCGTCAGCTTGGTGCTGCTTCATCCAGGCAACGTCTTTATCGCGGTTGGAGGCGTTTACGACCACCATGTAACTATCATCGGCAAGCATGTAGATGATGAGATCGTCGACGATGCCTCCGTTTGGATAGCACATCGCCGAGTACTGCGCCTTACCCGGCACGAGTTTCGATACATCGTTAATGGTGATGTACTGCAGGTATCGCAGCGCACCCGAGCCGCTCACAAAAACTTCACCCATGTGGCTCACATCAAATATCCCGGCATTTTCCCTTACAGCGGCATGCTCAACCTTGATTCCTTCGTATTGGACTGGCATTTCGAATCCACCGAAGTCGATGAGTTTGGCACCGGCGTTTTTGTGCATCTCGTAGAAGGGAGTTCTTTTTAACATGTTACGTTCGTATGATTGATAGTTAATTTTCGTCTCGTCCAGCTTCACTTACCGAAAAAGCTGGTGTGCATATTGCCCAATACTCACATTCATCGTCGAAGGGGTTGGCATATTGCACCCTAACCCCCTTGTTGATGTATATAGACTGCCCAGCACCTATTTCTACTGCGTTAGATTCGTCAATTGTAATTCTCATTCGTCCTCTTACGATAATCGTCACCTCGTCGAATAGTGGCGTCTGAGTTGGCTCAGTCCAACGGGGAGGAGCAATCATGTGCGCAACAGACACATGTGTGTGACCTGTCGACGCTATACCTACATGCTCTTCTATCAATTTGTTCCCTGGTACTGGTATTACAGTAGGCTTTTCCTGGATCGTGTAATTCATTAGAATAGTTCGGAATGACGATGAATGAGCACAAATTTACGACCTATCGGGCGATTCTCTATGAGTAAAATCGCCATTCCGTTTATTGATTGGCTCGATTTGAATGAATATGGAGGAGTAAAGGTTTGTATCTTTGACAGTAATTATAAACGCAGAATACCAATTATGTCATTATCTGTAGAAAGTGTTCGTGATGCTCTTAGCAATGTTATCGAACCAGACTTGGGGCAAGATCTCATCACGCTTAACATGGTCTTCGACATTGAGGTAAGTGGGAAGGACGTGTCCTTTACCGTCAACCTCACAACACCTGCCTGCCCCCTCAAAGCAGAGATTGAGCGCGCTTGTATCAATGCTGTGAAACACCTTGTTGATATCGATGCCAACGTGACCGTCAATATGACGGCGAACGTACAGAAGGCTCGCATTGAGGGTCAGGGAGACCAGACCTTGGTGAGCGAGGTGGCAAACATTATCGCGGTTGCTTCTGGTAAAGGTGGCGTTGGGAAGTCGACCGTGGCCGTGAATTTAGCCATTGCACTGGCACAGGCTGGTGCGAAGGTTGGCCTTGTCGATACCGATATCTACGGACCCAGCATCCCTATGATGTTCGGCATAAACGAGCGTCCCGATATAAGTGTCCGCCGCAAGATCGTGCCCCTTGAGAAGTATGGTGTAAAAATTCTGTCGATGGGTTTCATGGTCGATCCCGACCAAGCCGTTATTTGGCGTGGACCGATGGTTTCGAGTGCCGTTCGCCAATTTCTGAGCGATGCGGAGTGGGGCGATTTAGATTACCTGCTATTAGACCTTCCACCGGGCACAGGCGACATCCAACTCACCATTGTGCAAAATGTACCTCTTACGGGTGCCATCGTTGTGTCGACTCCACAAGACGTGGCTCTCGAAGATGCCCGCAAAGGGGTCGCGATGTTCAAGAAAGTGAACGTACCCATTTTGGGCATCGTCGAAAACATGGCGTGGTTCATGGATCCTGCCGGCAACAAGCATCACATCTTCGGTAAGGACGGTGCCAGAAAGCTAGCAGAAAAACTTGAGATTCCATTCTTAGGCGAAGTTCCTCTCGAGCAGAGCGTGCGCGAGGGTGGCGACGAGGGCGTTCCGGTGGTGTTGCGCAATCCGGAGTCGGCTGGCGCAAAGGCCTTGGTCGAAATTTCGGAAAAGGCTGCCCAATCGATTTCAATACGAAACGCGTCTCTTCCTGCCACTAAGAAGATCGAAATCCTCTTCCGCTAAAGAGAACAGAAAAAGGGGACAGGCGATACCAGTAGGCATCTTCTGTCCCCTTGTCTATTTCTGACCCGAGATTTGGGCAATCGCTCTTAGCGCTTCTGACCCTTTTCGCGGATACGAGCTGCTTTACCCTTGAGACTACGCAGATAGAACAACTTGGCACGACGAACGCGTCCACGCTTCTTGATGTCGATCTGAGCAATGTAGGGCGAAACTATTGGGAAGATACGCTCAACACCCACGTTGTTGGAGATCTTACGAACCGTGAATGTGCGGCTTGCGCCTGCGCCACGGATTGAGATCACAACACCTTCGTACTGCTGAATACGCTCTTTTTCGCCTTCACGCACACGGTAGTGGATATTTACGGTATCGCCAGGATTGAATTCAGGCAATTCGCGTGCCTGGGTATTGTCGATAAGTTTGATGATGTTCATCGTTTCTTCCTTAACTGGCTGGGCTGTTTAGTGTTCATTCAAAAATTTGTCGTAGAGATCCGGACGAAGTCGCTTCGTCCTTTCCAGAGCATTGTCATGCCTCCATGCTTCGATTTTGGCGTGGTCGCCACCCAACAGGATATCGGGAACCCTCCATCCGTTGAATTCAGCAGGCCTTGAGTACGCTTCGCAGTCGAGGAGCCCATCTTGGAATGAGTCGTTCAATGCGCTTACCGCATCTCCGAGCACTCCTGGTAGTAACCTCGCCACGGCATCGACAATAACTAGTGCGGGAAGCTCACCTCCCGATAGTACAAAGTCGCCTAGGCTGTATTCTTTGGTAACCACATGGTCGCGTATCCGCTGGTCGACCCCCTTGTAGTGTCCGCACAAAATGACAACCCTGTTTAACCCAGACAGCTTGTTAGCCTCGGTCTGTGTAAACGGGATACCATCTGGTGCCATGAAGAGGATTTCGTCGTAGTCCCCCGCAGCTTTCAGCGACTCTATGCAAGAGTAGATGGGCTGCGGTGTGAGGACCATTCCGGGTCCACCTCCATACGGGGTGTCGTCAACCTTTCGGTGCTTGTCTACCGAGTAGTCGCGAAGATCATGGATGTGAACATCCAACAGCCCTTTATCGCGGGCTTTCTTCACGATGCTGTGCTCCAATGGGGAACGCAGCAGGTCGGGTACAGCACTTATCAGATCGAAACGCATCACAGATCCAACAGGTCGTCAATGTCAACAACGGTCACGGTTTGTGCGTCATCGTCCACATCATCGACATATACGTCGACGAATGGGATGAGAACTTCCCCTTTTCCTTTGATATGTAATCTAAGGATGGGGTGTGCCGGGTTGTCGACGATTTCGATCACGTTGCCAATGGTGTTGCCATTGGTGTCGAGCACCGAGTATCCTGCTAGGTCGTCGCCATCTTCTTCATCGAAGAGGTCAACTGATCCCGTTTCCACAAGTACTTGGCGTCCGATGAATGCTGTTGCGGCGTTGCGGTCAGCAACCATTTCCAAAATCACAAAGAACATTTGCTTTTCGCCCTGAACCGACAGTCTCGCCGACTGTACGCGCCAAGGCTGCAGCATCCCAAAATCGCCCGACATATAGACGGTTTCGACGTTAAGAAGCTGGTTTGGCAATGGCAGATCGATACGGATGCCGATTTCGCCCTTCAATCCATGAACTTTGGTCACCGTGCCAATGGCGTCGAATGCCGAGTTTGGATTGTTGTCAGGTTTCATGTCGGTACCCATCCTCTCTACCTGGAGGATTAGGCTTCTTTATTCTCTTCGCCTTCGGCGCTTTCGGTAGCTTCTTCGGCTGGAGCCTCTTCGGCAGCAGCTTCTTCGGCAGCAGCTTCTTCGGCAGGTGCCTCAGTTGCAACTTCCTCAACAGCTTCTGCTACCTCTGCGGCGGCTTCGGCTACTGGTGCCTCTTCGGCGACTTCAGTGGCTCCAGCAGCTTCGGCGGCTTCGGCGGCTTCGGCTTTGTCGGCTGCAGCTATAGCGGCAGCTTTGGCTTCCTCAGCAGCTGTAATGGCTGCTGCTTCTGCGGCTTTAACCTTGTCTACCTGTGCTTTCTTGTAGGCTTCTTCTTCTGCCTTCAGTCGTGCACGCATTGCGTCGGTGCCAGACTTGACAGTAGTATCGCCCTTCGAAGCTTTCCAAGCGTCGAGCGTTGTATTGATCTCTTCTTCCGACTTGCCCCAACCAATTAGGTGCATGCGGAACAGGATACCTTCCTTCTTGAGGATGGAACGTACCGTGTCGGTAGGTTGGGCACCAGTCTTGAGCCAGTGAATGACTCGGTCGGTGTTGATAGTTACTTTGGTCACGGCGTTGATCGGGTTATAACGGCCGAGATCTTCGATGATACGACCGTCGCGCTTGGAACGCACGTCGGCTACCACGATATGATAGTACGGCTTCTTCTTGCGACCATGCCGTTGGAGGCGGATTTTAACCAATGTTAGCTCCTCTGGTTAAGTGTTGTTTCTGGTTGTTTAGTGGATTATCGTCTTGGACTCGGTAAGCCCATGCCGGCTAGGCCTTGCATGGCTTTGCCCATCTTGCCCATACCCGACATTTGCTTCATCATCTTGCGCATCTGCTCGAACTGCTTGATCAGATCGTTCACGTCGCGAACCGTTGTGCCCGATCCGGAGGCGATGCGCTTACGACGGCTACCGTTTATTTTGTCGGGATTGCGACGCTCGTCGAGCGTCATAGAGCGAATGATGGCTTCAATGGGTTTGAAGGCGTCGTCGTCGATGGGTAGGTCCTTCATGGCATTTCCCATGCCGGGAATCATTGCCAACAAGTCCTTCATCGATCCCATGCGCTTGATCTGCTGCAGTTGATCGAGGAAGTCTTCGAGATTGAAGGTGTTGGAACGGATTTTCGAGTTGAGCTTCTTGGCCTGCTCTTCGTCGATCTGCTGCTGCGCGCGCTCAACAAGGGAGATCACATCACCCATGCCCAAGATGCGCTGGGCCATACGATCGGGATAGAACACGGAGATGGCATCCATCTTCTCGCCGGTGCTCATAAACTTGATCGGCTTCTCGACCACGTAGGTCACCGAGAGTGCCGCACCGCCCCGGGTGTCGCCATCGAGCTTTGATAGCACTACACCGTCGAAGTCGATGCGCTGGTTGAACTCACGTGCCGTATTCACAGCATCCTGACCGGTCATGGCGTCGACTACAAAAAGCGTCTCGTGCGGTTTGAGGATGCTCTTGATCTTGGCAACCTCGCTCATCATCTCCTCGTCGACATGCAAGCGCCCGGCGGTATCGACGATAAGCACATCGCACATGGCCTTCTTGCAGGCATCGAGTGCCTCGGTGGCAACGCGAACGGCGTTCTTTTCCTCGATGGAGTACACCGGCACATTAATCTGTGCAGCTAGTGTTTTGAGCTGCTCAACGGCGGCGGGACGATAAACATCGGCCGCGGCGAGCATGGGCTTGCGTCCCTGGCTCTTGAGGAGATTGGCCAATTTGGCCGTAAATGTCGTTTTACCCGAACCTTGAAGACCCGCAATTAGGATGACGGTAGGCGGATTTGCCGCCATGCGGATGTCTTCTTTCTCCTTGCCGAGGATTCGAACCAATTCGTCGTAAACGATCTTGGTGAACATCTGACCCGGCGAAACATTCGTGATCACACCCTCGCCTTCAGCGGCTTCCTTGATTCGGCGTGTGAATTCGCGGGCTACGTCGTAGTTGACGTCGGCGTCGAGAAGCGCCCTTCTGATCTCCCGTACGGTCTCGGCGATATTGACTTCGCTGATCCGGTTTTTTCCCGATAGGGATTTAAAAGCGTCAGTAAACTTTGAGGAGAGATCGTCAAACATGGCAATATGCCTTAGGTTATGCGGTGTAGCACGAATGCTGCGATGCAGAGAACAGAAAGATACGGGATTCTTACGAACAATAAAAATATCCTGTTCTAATGCCACCACCCCCGTCCCCTCCACTGCGGCTCTTCGCTGCGCTCAGGGTAAACTCTGGAGGGGACGGGGGTGGTGGCATTTGTCCAATGTCCAATGTCCAATGTCCAATGAAATTAATTTTCGCTTATATTCTCGATAACAGATTCCAGCACAAAATTTTTTCTCAGAATGTCGACATCTCAAGGTTACGGTTTGCTTAAAGGAAAGAAGGGCATCATATTCGGAGCCCTCGACGAACGTAGTCTCGCATGGAGAGTTGCTCTCGCCTGCCATCGCGAAGGAGCCGAGTTCGTTCTATCGAATGCGCCCATCGCGCTTCGTTTGGGTCAGCTGAATGCCCTCTCAGAGGCAACTGGCGCACCAATTATTGGCTGCGACGTGAGCAAGAACGGAGAAGTTCATTCGCTCATGGAGCAGGTGAAAGAGCAACTAGGTGGCATCGACTTCATCCTTCATGCAATCGGCATGTCGCCCAACATTCGCAAGGCCAAAGAGTACACCGGCCTGAACTACGAATGGATGCACCAGACGCTGGACATCTCCGCCATTTCGCTGCACCGAATCATGCACTATGCCACCGAAGGCGTCGACGTACTGCGCGACGGTGGAAGCGTTGTCGCCCTGAGTTACATCGGTGCTCAACGCATCTTTTCGAAGTACAGCGACATGAATGATGCAAAGGCGCTTCTCGAAAGCATCGCCCGCAACTACGGAAGTCGTCTGGGCAAGCGCGGCATCCGTGTGAATTCCGTCTCTCAGGCGCCGACTTTAACATCGGCGGGCTCGGGTATTCAAGGCTTCGACGGTTTGTTCACTTTCGCTGATAAGCTGGCGCCGATGGGGAATCCCACGGCCGACGAATGTGCCGACTACTGCGTAACCTTGTTCTCAGACCTTACCCGCAAAGTGACCATGCAGAATCTCTTCCATGACGGTGGGTTTTCATCGAACGGCGTCAGCGAAGAGATGCTCAACGACCTAGCTGCTGTATGGGCTTTGAAGCAGGGTGAATAAAATGACAAGATGAGCGATCTCCCATCATCGTACCACGTACTCGGGCTGGATCCTGGATCTAGGGTGATGGGATACGCAATACTCCTCTGCGAAGGGAAGAGCATGAAGGCGGTCGACATCGGGGTGCTTCGTCTCCACGAGACACAAGCACACCCCGACAGACTCGAACGCATCTTTGATTTGGTCACCTCCCTTATCGCAGAATATGCACCGATTGCTGTTGCAGTAGAGACACCGGTTTACGGCAAGGATCCGCTTGCCATGCTCAAACTCGGCCGCGCTCAGGCGGCCTGCATTTTGGCAGCCAGACTCCGCTTGACCGAGATTTGTGAGTATTATCCAAAGATGGTAAAGAAGAGCGTGACCGGAAACGGAAACGCCAGCAAGTCGCAGGTGGCCTACATGCTTAGCAAGACGGTGCACCTCGCCGACGTAAAGCTCCCGGCCGATGCTACCGACGCCCTAGCCGTTGCCTGGTGCCATGTGCATCAGAGCCGATCGGCAGCGGCACCAATACCGGTCGTCAAGAGACGAGGCCAAGACAAAAAATCGGCCTGGACAGACTTTTTAGATAGCAACCCCGGACGAGTTACCAAACATTAAGATTATGATAGCGCTACTGAGGGGCACACTGTTCGAAAAGAATCCGGACAGCATCATCATCGACGTAAATGGAGTGGGATACTCGGTGGGAGTATCGCGCCATACGAGCCAGTCGCTGCCCGAAGGTGACGAGCATGTGACGCTATTCATTCACCATCATATAACCGAGGCGGGTCAGTCGTTGTACGGATTTCTCAAACGAGAAGATATGGCTCTGTTCGAAGAGCTTATCACCGTTAAGAGTATTGGTCCAAAGCTTGCCTTGGGCATATTGTCGGGCATGGGGACCTCCGAACTAATGGAGGCCATCGTACGGCAGGATGTGGCCGCGCTTTCGCGTGTACCGGGCATAGGTAAAAAAACAGCCGAGCGAATCATCCTTGAATTGCGCGACCGCGTTGACAAGAAAAGAAACGATATATCGGTACCTAATGGAACCCCAGATGCCGATATAGCACGCGAAGCCATTGCGGCCCTTGAGGCTCTTGGATATCGCCGCGGATCTATGGATCAAGTCGTAGCAACGATATTACGTTCTCCTGATGCACCTCCTACCGCATCTGACGTGATCCGCCTAGCACTGAAGGCCGTGCAATAGTAATGATTTAGTAATCATGAATTAACGATTCGGTGATGTAGAACCTATAATTTGGGAGGATACATGGCAAATCAATCAAGTACTCAGAACGTTCAAAAGGATTCTGATACCGTGACGAAAAGCACCATCCTGATCGTCGACGACGAGAGAGACATTCTCGATCTGATCGAGTACAACCTAAAAAAAGAGGGGTTTGTGGTAGTGACGGCCGAAGACGGAGAAGAAGGAATAATGCGTGCTCGTCAAGTGAAACCCGACCTCGTGCTGCTCGACATTATGATGCCCAAGATGGACGGCTTGGAGGTGGTCGACATGATGCGACAGGATTCCGCCCTCAAAGACATCCCGGTAATATTCCTGACAGCAAGAAGCGACGAGAAGACCGAGGTGAAGGGCCTAGACCGTGGTGCCGATGATTTCCTGACCAAGCCCATATCAACAACGAAATTGGTCTCGCGTATAAAGGCGGTATTGAGACGCTACTCCGAAGAAGAGTCTGAAGAAAAGGTGATTACGCGCCACGATCTCACCATCGACCGCGACCGTTTCATTGTGATCCGAAACGGAGTTGAGCACCATCTGCCGAAAAAAGAATTTGAACTGCTCTATTTTCTTGCATCCCGCAAGGGTAAAGTTCTCGACCGCCAAACATTGCTCAACGAGGTTTGGGGTAACAACATCTATGTTATAGATCGCACCATCGACGTTCACATCCGAAAAATTCGCGAGAAGCTTGGCGATAATTATATTGAGACGGTTAAAGGTGTAGGTTACCGTTTCAAGGAATAAGATAAGGTGCAAAACTCCGTCTTCTCGGTCTTGGCGCTTCGTATAGCAGGCACGATTGCTGTCATCATTTTTGTGATGTCGAGTGCTTGGGGTATGACGCAATCTACATGGCAGGTCGTGCTCCCATATGCTGCGGCTGGGAGTTTGATGATTCTGTTTGTGACCTACATCGTGTCACACCTGATCTTACAAAGCAGGGTGCAGTTGGTCATCAATGAACTCGACAATCTGGCTAACAAGCGCTTCTTCGACCACGAATATCTCGAAGTGAAGAAGCGAGATGAGTTGGATTTCATCTTGAACCGGCTCAACGACACATCAGACACCATCGAGCGCGAAATCCAGCGCCTGAAGCGGATGGAAAACTACCGCAAGGAGTTCATCGGCGACTTATCGCACGAGTTGAAGACTCCCATTTTTGCCATCCAAGGGTTTATTGAGACATTGTTAAACGGGGCACTCGAGGATCCGGAAGTTAACAGAGAATTTCTGCAGAAGGCGATGCGGAACGTAAACCGTCTCATAACCCTCACCAACGACCTAATGGAGATTGCCAAGCTAGAAACCGGCGAGCTCAAGGTTAACCCCGTTGTGGTTACGCTGCGAACCATGATCACCGAGATTGTGGAAACATTGTACTACAAGGCTGAGCGCGAGCAGATTTCCATCGAAATTCAAGATATCGACCCATCGATGGCCGTTTTTGCCGATAGGAATCAAATACGGCAAGTAATGCTCAACTTGGTCGAGAACGCCATAAAGTACAACCGTCCGGGTGGTGCCGTTGTAATTGGGATTCGTCCCACACCGCAGACCGCCAAAAAAATCACCTTATTTGTTCAGGATACTGGCATTGGTATCGAGGCCAAGCATCTGCCTCGTGTTACCGAGCGATTCTACCGCATCGACAAGTCGCGATCGCGCGATAAAGGTGGAACCGGCTTGGGTCTGGCGATTGTAAAGCACATTATTGAAGCTCATCATGAACAGCTTACGGTCGAAAGCACGCCAAACGTGGGCTCCACATTCTCGTTTACTTTACAAAATGCCGCTTCCGTTTCGGGATGATGCACTTGTTCGTTACCTTTAGAGTTAAGACACGAATCATCCCTTACTATGAACTACGCAATCATCATGGCCGGTGGATCCGGCACACGCTTTTGGCCACTTAGTCGCAAAGCGTTACCCAAGCAATTTCTGAGCCTTTTCGGTGGGTCAAGCCTGCTTAGACAAACCTACGAACGAATCCGTCCGCTATTTCCCGACGAGCGAATCATTGTGGTCACGAATTCGCAATACCTCAACCTAGTGCAGGCCCAACTCCCTGAACTCCAAGCGGATAATATAATCGGAGAAGTTGCAGCCAAAAACACGGCCCCCTGTGTTGCTATGGCCGCATCTATTATTCGGCAGGCGGATCCTGACGCCGTGATGGCTGTTCTGCCCTCCGATCACTCGATTGCGGACGATGATTCATTCCGTGAGATACTGCAACTGTCAATGAATAAGGCATCAACTACCGGTGCGTTGTTCACCATAGGCATCCAGCCAGACCGTCCGGAAACAGGCTACGGGTACATACAATACGACAGGGTGTCGACAGTGACCTCTCCAGTTTTTGCTGTAAAAACCTTTGCTGAGAAACCAGACCTCGACACGGCAAAGTCTTTTTTGAAATCGGGCGATTTTTTGTGGAACAGTGGGATGTTCGTATGGAGAGCCGACGCCATCATGAAGGAGTTCGACACGCATCTCCCAGCAGTGTCACTTCTTTGTTCAGATATGATCGTCTCGATCGATTCCACTTCCCGCCAAGCAGCCATCGATGCGTTTTATCGGTCGGTAGTATCGATATCGATAGACTACGGCATTATGGAGAAAGCGGGCGATGTTCGTGTTATACCTGCTACCATTGGCTGGTCGGATGTTGGAAGTTGGCATGCAGCATGGCAACTCGCCGAAAAGGATGACGACGGCAATAGCATCAATGGAAGCTTGGTTGAGATGGTCGGCACCAAGAATAGCTATGTGCGCAACACGGGCGATAAACTGATTGCACTGGTCGGAATGGATGACGTGATCGTGGTCGATACCGACGATGCCATCCTCATTATGCCCCGTGAAAAAAGCCAACAAATCCGCGACTTGATGGATAAGCACCTTCCCGAGCACGGCGACAAATATCTGTAATTATACCGTGATGGTCAGCTCGTCGTAGGCAAGGTTAATCCCTTTGGGAAGCCTATCGTCAGACTCTTGATGCACGACATACGATGACATGTGCACGAAATAGGTCTGTGGTGCTCCGATCTGTTTTGCTACCTCAACCGATTCTGGTATGGTCATGTGTGTTGGGTGCGGAGGTCCCCATCTCAAGCCACTCAAAACGACCACTTTCGAGCCCTTCATAAGCTGTTGTGTTTGCTCTGGAACATTGCTCACATCGGTCAAATAGCTGAAATCGTTTATTCGGAATCCGAGTATGTCGAGATCGCCATGTTTTGCCGGCAATGGGGTGATGCGTACATCCGCTAAAGTAATCGGTCTTTCCATCAGCTGTAGATCAATGTCGACCGACCCCGGTACTTTACCAGGCTCGAACATATAGTGAAACCTATGACGAATGCTTTCGATACAGGTCTGCGTGGTATAGGCAGGTATGGCTTGGCTTTGATGATAGTTGAATGGGCGAAGATCATCCAAGCCGGCCACATGGTCATTATGCTCGTGGGTGATGAGCAACACGTCGATCTGCTTGATACCCGACCTGAGTGTTTGAAGCCGAAACTCTGGTCCTATGTCTATCAGGATTGATATGTTGTCTGTTCGCACCCAGACCGAACATCGGTATCTGAAATCCCTCGGATCGTTGCTCGTGTGACCAAATCCTCCTGCTACTGGAACTCCCATGGAAGTACCCGTTCCAAGGAAGGTGACTTTCATGCCTGTTCCTCTTCAGTAGGGTTGTCCCACAGTTCGGGGGTTTTCATGCGTGTGAGGCGATCCCAATACTTATCGAGTTCCTTTCGAACTGCGGGTTTCACAAACTGATCGTCAAAATCGTTCTGATTGAACAAGGCACAAATACTGGCAATTTGCGTCTCTGGGGGAAGCATTTTATTGAGCATGATGAGCCTCTCGCCTTCGAGCAAACAGTTTCCGTTGCGGAAATTTCCTCGCTCCCGCCGTATACGGTACCCCTTTGCAATAAGGAGATCCTCCAACTCTAAAAGTAGTTTATCCGCTTTCATTAAAAACGTATGCCAACAAAGAAACTGTGTCCACTCAGCCTGTAATCAAACTGGTCGCCTCCAATATAATACTCTTGAAAACTATAATCGTAGCCAAAGCTTAACCCCAGCGATTTGGTGAGGTTATTAGCGATGTAACGTGCTTTGCCCTCGAGCAAAAACGTCTGGCCGCCATCTGCACCAAATGATCGCACCGCATAACCGTAGTTGCCGTTGGCCGAAAGGTCGATGAACGACTTGCCGCTCGTACGAAAGATGGTGCCAAATCCAGAACCCACCATCACCGAGCTTTGTTGAAATTCGTCGTTAGTGGTGCCGGTACGTGTGTTCCGAGCTGTTCGCCAGTCGGTCATGAGTCGAAGCGGTATATAAGCGAACGCACTTTGATTTGTTCGTGGGCTCCGATTCAATGAAATCCTATTGGTAGCGGCAGCACCTAGATTGAACGCTGTGATATCGTCGCTATCTCCTAGGTTCACTCCATACGAGGTGTAAATATTTAGGGTTGGCGTTTCTAGAGCGGCACGAAAAACCACGTCGTTGTAATCGAGACGAAGTACGTCGGCTTGACTACCACCCCGGTAACTAAAATTGGTTGGTGCAACCCCTATCATCAAGCTGTTGAGCGTTGGACGTGCCACACGGTCGGTATCGTCGCCAACACTGAACATTTGCGCCGATGTCGGTATTGCGAGTGAAAGTAGGATGCCCATCACAAATGTTATTTGAGCAATAAGCTTGATGTTGGAACGCTTTTGAGTATTTTTCATATTTAGGGGTATATCCTTACGAATCTATAATCGCATTCTGAATGAAATTCTTATCTATCCTATTCATTTTAACAGTGATGATGTTGACCTATAACGGAAACACCAGTATACATAGTTTCACCGTCAAAGATATTGACGGCAAGGATACGAAACTTGAATCCTATAAAGGAAAAGTTGTTTTGATTGTAAACGTGGCCTCCAACTGCGGATACACAAAGCAATATGCCGACCTCCAGAAGCTGTACGACCAGTACAAGGATAAAGGGGTAGTCGTTTTGGGCTTTCCGGCCAATAACTTCGGCGGACAAGAGCCTGGCAGCAACGAGGAGATCAAATTGTTTTGCTCGGAGAAATACGATGTGCAGTTCCCGATGTTTTCCAAGGTCTCCGTTAAAGGCGCCGACATTCACCCACTGTTCGCAGAGTTGACCAAAACCGAGAATCCAAATTTCACGGGCGACATCAACTGGAATTTTGAAAAATTCCTGGTAGACAGAAACGGCAAGTTGGTTCACCGCTTCCGCAGCAAAACGGAGCCTCTGAGCGAAGATCTTCTATCTGCAATAAATAAACTTCTTTGATCTAGCTCTACGATTTATCGTAAGCAAGGATTATAAAAAAAGCCCGACTCAATAACGAGTCGGGCTTTTTTTGTGTCCGCGATTGATATGCCTGCTAGACTATTCTACCCAGTCTGCAACAAATACGTTGGTATCGCGCGTTGGTGTGCGCGATGCATTCCGGTTCGATGAGAACACTAGCTTGGTGCCATCGAACGAAAACATTGGGAAAGCGTCGAATGTGCCCGAGTGCGTGATCTGCGTTAAACCCGTGCCATCCAAATTCACCATAAAGATGTCAAAAACTCGTCCACCCTCTTCCAGCGTATGGTGGTTAGATGAAAACAAGACACGCTTGCCATCTGGATGGAAAAACGGTGCCCAGTTGGCACCTGGCAGATCTGTAACTTTTACGACGTTGCTGCCGTCAATGTCGGCAACGTAGATGTCGAGGTCGCCAGGCTCCACCATGTTCTTGGTGAGAAGATCTTGGTAATTTGTTTTGTCGTCGCCAGTTGGTCGGCTCGCACGCCATACAATCTTCTTCGAGTCGCGAGAGAAGAACGCACCTCCGTCATAACCGATTTCGCTCGTGAGCTGAAGCAACTCGCCTGTTGCCACCTCGTAGCGCCATAGGTCGAGGTCGCCCGATCGAGTGCTTGTAAAGAGGATGTACTTGCCATCGGGAGACACAGTAGCTTCGGCATCGTAGGAATCACCGCCAATGAGCATCTGTGCATCTGAACCATCAGCATTGGCGATGTAGATGTCATATTCTGGATAAATCGGCCAAACGTAGCGGTTTCCTGCAAACATAACCGGAGCTGGGCAGGTTTCCATTCGGCCATGGGTAGAGCCGAAGATGATGCGTCCATCTGGCATGAAGTATGAACAGGTCGTGCGCCCTTTGCCATTAGAGATGGGTACATACTGCTGCCCATCGATGGGTTGACCATCTGCCCTCATGCGAAATATTTGGTCGCATCCCGCTGTGTTGATTTCGGACCAATCGCTTTGAAATACGAGCTCGTTGTCGTCGAAGCTCCAATAAGCCTCTGCGTTGTTACCACCAAAGGTAAGCTGACGAATATTACGAATGTGGACTTCACCCTCAAAACGAAGCGAGTCGGTGGAAGGATCATACACTGATTCGGTAGACGTTTGGACAGTCGACTCAGGTTGATTGCAAGCTCCACTCACTAGCACCACGGCTGTGAGCAGAACGGGAGTAAACCATTTCATATTCATTTAATTGAGTAGATGTGAAACTAAGTTGAATTGGGGGATCATAGCTTTGACCGGAACACCGTCGGCTCGTTCGAATTCAAACCATCCCTTCATGGATCCAGTCATCCCCTTCAGAACGCAAAAGCTTTGGTAGCGGTGGCTCTGTCCTGGTGCGATGTGAGGTTTCTTACCAATAACACCTTGACCCTCAACGGTATAATCTTCACCACCATCATCGCAGATTTCCCAGTGTCTCTTAATGAGCTGAACCGTATCGCTACCATTATTGATAATTTCGATGTGATAGACAAACACATGCTTGGGTTCCATCGATGAAGATTCCTTCTCGAGGTACACGGGCACGGCCTTCACAATGATATCGGAGGTGATTTCTAGATTATTCATACGACTGCCCAAAATACGGAATATTGGGCAAAGGTTCTGTCTTATCCACACGATATCCCCAATGTTTAGCAGCTTTCGGTCTTTAGCTATTGACATGATGGTTATAGAGTAGTTATATTTATGATCTAAGCTGGTCCGGTAGTTCAGTTGGTTAGAACGCCTGCCTGTCACGCAGGAGGTCGAGGGTTCGAGTCCCTTCCGGATCGCAAGGCCCGACAGGTTATCATCTGTCGGGCTTTTTTTATATCTGTCACTTGCGAATCCATGAGCACAGCGGTGCAATCCATTTATCCGAACTATGACGTAATCGTCGTTGGTGGCGGACATGCCGGCTCGGAAGCAGCCGGTGCCGCGGCCCAGATGGGTCATCGCACCCTGCTCATATCGATGAACTTGAACGCCATTGCTCAGATGAGCTGTAACCCAGCCATGGGTGGTGTGGCAAAGGGACAAATTGTTCGTGAGATCGACGCCCTCGGTGGACTCTCCGGCATTGTGACCGACAAGTCTGGCGTGCAGTTTCGAATGCTCAATCGCAGCAAGGGTCCTGCAATGTGGAGTCCGCGCGCTCAGTGCGACCGAATGATGTATGCAACGGTCATGCGCGAGTTACTTGAGTCCAAGCCTAATCTCTTTTTCCGTCAGGATAATGTTATCGAGATTATTACTGAGGGAAATGCACCCGATACAATTGTACGAGGAGTCGTAACCCAAACGGGCCAAAGGATTTACGCGAATTCGGTCATTCTTACAAGTGGTACTTTCCTCAACGGTGTGATCCACATTGGTGAGACTAAATTCGGTGGTGGACGCTCAGGCGAGAAGGCATCTGTTGGGATTACGGCCTGCCTCGAAGCGTTGGGTTTTGAAAGTGGACGACTAAAGACGGGCACTCCTCCGAGACTCGATGGACGAAGCATCGACTATTCTAAGTTAGAAATTCAGTACGGTGACGACGATGCCGCTCCCTTTTCCTTTATGAACGATGGTGTACTGCCACGCGATAAGCAGCTTACCTGCTGGATCGGATACACCAACGACCAAGTGCACGACGTTCTTCGCACAGGATTCGACAGGAGTCCCATGTTCAATGGTCGGATCCAGGGCACCGGACCCCGCTATTGTCCGAGCATAGAAGATAAGATCAGCCGTTTCGCTGAACGCGACCGTCATCAGCTATTCCTCGAGCCCGAAGGCTGGAATACCTACGAAATGTACCTCAACGGCTTTTCTACGAGTCTACCCGAGGATGTGCAATACCATGCCCTGCGCACCATCCCCGGATTCGAAAACGCCGTTATGCTTCGTCCTGGTTATGCCATCGAGTATGACTACTTCCCTCCGCACCAGATCCGCAGAAGCCTCGAGACAAAATTAGTATCTGGGTTATTCTTTGCAGGACAAATTAACGGCACCACTGGGTATGAGGAAGCTGCTTGTCAAGGGCTAATGGCAGGTATCAACGCAGCTCTACGTGTCCAAGGTAAGAATCCTCTAGTATTAAAAAGATCCGATGCTTATATCGGCGTACTAATCGATGATCTCGTTGGGAAAGGCACCGACGAACCCTATCGCATGTTCACATCTAGAGCAGAGCACCGCATCCTATTGCGCCAAGACAATGCCGATCTACGATTGACTCCAATTGGTCATGAAATTGGTCTTGTGGACGATGCGAGATACGAGCGATACACCATAAAGAGGGATGCCATTACAAAGATCCGCAAAATAGTGGAGCAACACACAGCACAACCCGCCATCTACGATCCACTGCTAGAATCGCTTGGCACCGCTCCGCTTAAACACGGAATAAAACTGCCCTCGATCATAAATAGACCACAGGTAACCCTAAACGACCTAATTGGCATAGACACCGAGCTTCGCGACAAGATAGCGTTGATCACGTCCGACTCTTTTGTTATAGAACAGGTTGAGATTCAGCTCAAATATGAAGGATACATTCATAAAGAGTTTGAGCTCGCAGAAGAGATGAACAAGCAGGAGAATTTGCGGATTCCCGCTAGCATCAACTACAGCAACATCCGTAGTCTGTCGAACGAAGCGGTACACAAGCTGTCGAAGGTTCAGCCCGAGACAATTGGACAAGCATCTCGCATTAGCGGAGTCTCTCCCTCCGACGTTGCCGTATTGATGGTCTACCTTAAAGGATAGAATATCCTATCACCAATGTTTCACGTGAAACATTGGATTCCATCTGCATGTCCCACAACAACATACGATCGTTCCCTTATCGTTTTTGTGGATGTCTGATCTTGTGAATCCTACGAAGCGCCTTGCGTTTTAGTACTGTCGTGTGGATATTGACCTATATGTAACAAATAATCGCGATCAAATTGCCTAACTTATTGAATAATATACAGTTACACGATGTTTCACGTGAAACATTAGTGCTGATTGACGACATGATGAGGTCTAATGAGGCAGCATTGTCGACTTACGTCGATAGGCTCCTATGGTGGAATCGCAAAGTGAATCTTATGAGTCGTGACCTCACACGCGAAGATGTCATGCTTCATGTAAAGCACTCCTTATTTCTTCTTCCCAGTATTCGACAGTCCCCAACGAGGTTATGGTTAGATACCGGAACGGGTGGTGGACTGCCCGGAATACCATTGGCTATACTCTGTAATGATGTTCATTTCATATTAAACGATGTGGTTGAGAAAAAAGGAGTGGTGCTCAAAGACATCGTTGCTAACCTTGGTATAGATAATGCCAGCGTCCAGATTAAAGACGTGGGCAAGGTCGAGATGGCCGAACCTTTTGGGGTGATTTCGAAGCATGCATTTAAAATTGCTGATCTGCTCGGTAGGTTGGAAGGAAAACCTTGGAAAGAACTTCTTATGTTAAAAGGTTCGGATTATTCAAACGAACTTCTTGGGGTTTACGATGTACCCGTCACTGTTGAGGCGACATCGATTGCAGCAGCACATCCACACACATTTTTCAATGGAAAATATCTCATACGCATATGTCCGACGCCATAAAAAGCACCACACGTCGCTTAAAGCTCTACACGCTCCTTCAATCTAAACGGCATCTTACCGTTAATGAAATCGCTGAGGAGCTCGGTGTAAGTAGGCGCACCGTATTCAGATACATAAATGCGCTCGGCGAATTGGGGGTGCCTGTTCTATCCGATCGTGATCGAGGGTATAGTCTTGATCGGAACTACAGCGTTCCACCGATGATGTTCACCAAGAAAGAACTATCTACACTAATGGTTGGACTAGGATATCTGAAAGGACAGGTTGATCAAGGGTTGTCTCAGAGTGCTCGCGATGTTGAGATAAAAATTCAAAGTATTCTTCCTAAGGAATTGCAAGACTTTACTCGTACTATTTCGAAAGTGGTGGTGCTCTACCCCTACTACCATGAAGAAATATGGGAAAAGGCTGACGAGAATTGGTATGAGATTCTCGCTGCGATTAACGACCGTTCGTCAATTTCGTGTATGTATCACAGCCTGTTACAAAACAAAGTGAGTGAGCGTAAAATAGATCCGTACTTGCTGGTTTATTACACTGATCACTGGGATCTGATAGGTAAGTGCCATGAGTCTAACTCATTGCGCACCTTTGTGTTAAAGCGTATTTCAAACCTTGAGGTTGATACTAAATCCTATTTTACGCGCGATGGTTTGAGCAATGATCAAATCATACATCGCGAAACAGTAAGCAACCGGTCTATTAGGATTCTAGTAGATAACAAGGAGATCGATCATCTTTCGAGGAGGTTGCCAGCGATTATTACATCTATTGAAGCTAGTGGCGAAACTACAGAACTCGTCTTTGAGTTCGACAATCTGCGATGGATGAACCAATGGTTGCTGCAATTTGGAAAATCTGTCACTATCGTTGAACCAAAAGAAATGATCGAAGATCGCAAACTACTGCTGAAAGAATTGCTAACGTAGCTTTAAAAGCGATAACAGCGATTGATCCCATTCTGAAAATAAAAAAGGGCATGCCGTAAAACGACATGCCCTTTGAATTTTCACGATGAAGACTCTTATTCTTCGAAGAGCTCTCCGGTCTGAGGCGCGTCAGTATCACCTGGGGTCTCTGTTCCCCCCGTAGGTGCTTCGCCTGCTATTCCATTTTCTTCCTCTTCTTCATCTTCACGAACGACTTTCGTAACAGCGGCAATCGTATCGTCGTTGTTCAGTCGCATGATGCGTACGCCTTGGGTATTTCGACCCATGGAGCGTATATCATCGCAGTGCATGCGAATGATCTTGCCGTTCACGGTAATAACCATGAGATCGTCTTTGTCGGATACTTCCTTGAGCGCGATGAGCTTACCCGTCTTCGGAGTAATCTTCATTGTGATCACGCCCTTGCCCCCGCGGGTCTGGTGACGGTAATCGTCGACCAAGCTTCGCTTGCCATATCCGCTCTCGCTCATGGCCAATACGGTTGCCTCGTGGATGTTACGTACCACAACAACGTCGATCACCTCGTTGTCTTCATCTTCGATGTTGATACCGCGAACACCCGTGGTGTTGCGTCCCATTTCGCGTACATCCGTTTCGCTGAATCGGATGGCGCGTCCATCTTTGGTACCTAGGATAATGGTGCTGTTGCCATCGGTGAGGTTGGCGCCCAACAAGGTATCTTCATCGTTGATGTTGATGGCAATAATGCCATCGCGACGTGGACGGCTGTAAGCTTCAAGCTTCGTCTTCTTGACGATGCCCTTGCGTGTTGCCATCACAATGAAATGATTGTTGATGTACTCTTCGTCGAGCAAGCTCTTGACAGGCACGAAGGTCTTGACTCTGTCGTCTTTGTCTATTTCGATGAGGTTCACAATTGCGCGTCCACGGCTGAGGCGTGTGCCCTCCGGAATTTCATACACCTTGAGCCAGTAACATTTCCCTTTTTCTGTGAAGAACAGGATGTAATTATGATTTGTGGCCACGAAAAGGTGTTCTACATATTCCTCTTCTTTGACGGTTGTTCCCTTCATGCCTACCCCGCCCCTCTTCTGGCGACGGTAACCGCTCACAAGTGTACGCTTGATGTAGCCCGTGTTCGAAATGGTGACAACAACATCCTCGTCGGCGATCATGTCTTCGACAGTGAAATCGTCGGCCGAGTAAACAATCTGTGTGCGACGTTTGTCGCCGTATCTATTCTTAATATCAGCCAGTTCTTCCTTGATAATGGTAAGCTGGGCTTCACGGCTAGAGAGGATGCGTCGGTAATCCTTGATTTCGTCGAGAATCTCACGATACTCGATGTCGATCTTGTCGCGCTCGAGTGCCGTAAGCTTCTGAAGACGCATGTCGAGGATAGCCTTGGCCTGCAGGTCGGACAGTCCGAATCTGCGACGAAGCGACTCATTTGCTTCTGCTACATTCTTGGAAGCGCGGATCGTCTTGATAACCTCGTCGAGGTTGTCGATGGCAATCTTGAGTCCCTCGAGAATGTGGGCGCGTGCTTCTGCTTGGTCGAGGTCGTGCAAGGTGCGACGAATGATAACCTCTACCCTGTGATCAACGTAATGCTTGATCAGCTCCTTGAGGGTCATAACCTTCGGACGACCTTTCACGAGTGCCAAGTTGATCACTCCAAAGGTCTGCTGCATTTGCGTGTAGTTGTACAGCTGATTCAGAACCACCGATGCGTTAGCGTTACGCTTAAGGATGATAACGATACGCATGCCTTCGCGGTCCGACTCGTCGCGAACGTCAGCAACATCGGCCAGCTTGCCATCTTGGGTTAGCTCAGCAATCTTTTGGATGAGCAGCGACTTGTTAACCTGGTAAGGAATCTCGGTTACGACGATCTGCTCACGATTGCCCCGAAGCTCCTCCGTATTGGCACGTGCACGGATAGTGATCTTACCACGACCTGTTGTATAGGCATCCTTAACGCCTTCGTAGCCGTAGATGATACCGCCGGTTGGAAAATCTGGTGCGGTCACGAACTTCATGAGTTCGTAAACGGTGATATCGGGCGCGTCGATGAACGCCGTGATGGCATCAACTATCTCGTTCAAGTTATGCGGCGGCATATTTGTAGCCATACCGACCGCAATACCGGACGAACCGTTAATTAGAAGGTTAGGAACCTTGCCTGGCATAACGGTCGGCTCAACCGTTGTGTCGTCGTAGTTGGGCTGGTAATCGACTGTATTCTTATCAATATCCGACAAGAGCTCTTCAGCGATTCGCTTCATACGACATTCGGTATAACGCATGGCCGCCGCAGAGTCGCCGTCGATGGAACCAAAGTTGCCCTGGCCGTCAACTAACGGATACCGGAGGCTGAAGTCCTGCACCATACGAACAATGGTATCGTAAACGGCCGAGTCGCCGTGTGGGTGATACTTACCGAGAACGTCACCCACAATACGTGCACTTTTCTTGTACCCACGATTGTGGAGCATGCCAAGCTCGCTCATTCCAAATAGGGCTCGGCGGTGAACAGGCTTCAATCCGTCGCGCACATCGGGGAGGGCTCGAGAAACAATGACTGACATCGAATAATCGATGTAGGACGATTGCATTTCATCTTCGAGAGTTACCTGTACGATTTTATCTCGTGACATATTTAATTAGTTACAGATTTCGAAAAGGGACGGATCAAATGTCGAGCTTCGCGTACTTGGCGTTACGCTCGATGAACTCGCGACGAGGCTCAACGGCATCCCCCATAAGGATGGAGAACAGTCGATCGGTCGCTGCAGCACTTTCGATGGACACTTTTTGCAATGTGCGGGTGTCGGGATCCATGGTGGTGTCCCAAAGCTGCTCTGGATTCATTTCACCAAGACCTTTATAGCGCGATATATCTGCTTTTTTGCCGTCCTTGCGGATACGGCCGATGATCTGGTCACGGTTTGCGTCGTCCCAAGCGTACTCCACATTCTTACCCTGTGTAATCTTGTAAAGAGGCGGAGTGGCGATATAAATGTGTCCGTTTTCGATGAGCGCGTGCATATAGCGGTAGAAGAACGTCAGCAGCAATGTTCGGATGTGCGAGCCATCGACGTCGGCATCAGTCATGATGATGATCTTGTGGTAGCGAAGCGCCGTAATGTCGAAATCCTCGCCGTGTCCAACACCCGTACCCAAAGCCGTAATGATTGCACGTATCTCTTTGTTTTCCAGAATCTTGCTCAGACGCGACTTCTCCACGTTGAGGATCTTTCCGCGCAACGGCAAGATGGCTTGGAAGCTACGGTTGCGTCCCATCTTCGCGGATCCACCGGCCGAGTCACCCTCGACTATGTAAATCTCGCAGTGCTCCGGATCATTGATCGAGCAGTCGGCAAGCTTGCCTGGGAGTCCTTCGCCAAACATGACGCTCTTGCGCTGCACGAGCTGGCGTGCCTTGCGGGCTGCTTCGCGGGCTTCGGCGGCTAGTATCACTTTGTCGAGAATACCGCGAGCCAATTTGGGATTCTGCTCGAGGAACTCGACGAGTTTTTCATAGACCACAACCTCAACAGCACTCTGTACCTCAGAGTTACCCAATTTCGTCTTGGTCTGTCCTTCAAACTGTGGCTCGGCGACTTTAATCGAAAGCACTGCAGTTAGACCCTCACGGAAATCTTCGCCACTGAGGGCAAGCTTTCCTTTAATCAAATTGTTCTTTTCGGCATAGCTCTTAAGAGCGCGCGTTAATGCACGACGGAAGCCGGAGACGTGGGTACCGCCCTCGTGCGTGTTGATGTTGTTCACATAGGTGTGCACATTCTCGGAGTACGACTTATTGTACTGAAGGGCCAGCTCGACAGGTACACCATCCATTTCGCCAGTAATATAAACTGGTGTAGGAATGAGCGCATCACGGTTTTCGTCAAGGTACCTTACAAAATCCTTTACACCACCTTCATAATGGAAAAGCTCTTTAATAGGCTCCTCTTCGCGCAGATCGTTGACTTCGATAGTAATCTGCGAATTCAGGAAGGCCAGTTCGCGCATGCGCTGGGCAATCAATTCAAACTTAAACTCAATCGATTGCGTGAAAATCGAAGCATCCGGATAGAACGTGATGATTGTTCCACGCTTAGTTGTGTCGCCAATAACCTTGAGTTGTTGCTTGGTGATACCCTCTGAGAACTGCATGGTGTGAATCTTGCCATCACGGTGCACTTCTGCTATAAAAAGGGTGGATAGCGCGTTAACGCATGATACACCTACACCGTGCAAACCGCCCGACACCTTGTAGCTGCTCTTGTCGAACTTGCCTCCAGCGTGGAGCTTGGTGAGCACGACCTCAAGGGCTGGTATGCCTTCTTTCTCGTGGATGTCGACCGGGATGCCCCTACCGTTATCTTCTACTGAGAGCGATCCATCTTTATTGATATTAACAATGATGTAATCGCAGTGTCCACCAAGGGCTTCGTCGATGGAGTTATCGACTACCTCATTGATGAGGTGATGCAGGCCCCTTTGGCCTGTGTCGCCGATATACATGGATGGACGTTTACGGACAGCTTCCAGGCCTTCGAGGACCTGGATGTTCGACGCCTTGTATTCGGCGGGGTTATTCTGTGTCATAGAAACTTGACGGGTGGCAAAAATATATAAATACCCTCTCAGGACGCTATAAAATACGCTAAAAGAGCCTATTTTCAAAGGAGACGAGTGAAATACTGAAGAGAAATGGGATAGCGGTTCTAAGACAAAATCTGGCTGTTTAAAAAGATCCGTTTTTGTTGATAACATGTGCATATCTTTTTTGCATTATCCCCAAGGTTGCTTATCTTTGGTTTCTAATCAAAATTTGCACATCCACTTTGCAACCGACATGGCACGCAGAGACGACATTTCCGGAGTCAAGCCACTAAACGGGTTCAACTCGTCGAAGGCTAACAACAAGACGAAGCGCAAGTTCTATCCGAATCTGCAGAAGCGTAAGTTCTACATCCCAGAGGAAGACCGCTGGGTAGAGCTCAAAGTGACTGCAAAGACGCTTCGCACCATCAACAAGAACGGCATCACCGCGACTATTGCTAAATCGCGTGCAGCCGGCTTGCTTAAGAAAGACATTTAAGCCGATACCAAGGAGCTGATATGGCCAAAGCAAAAGGCATCCGCATTCAAGTAATCCTTGAGTGCACCGAATCTCCGGGCACGTCTCGCTACGTTACGATGAAAAACCGTCGTAACACGACAAACCGCCTTGAGCTCAAAAAGTACAACCCTGTGCTGCGCAAGCACACGGTGCACAAAGAAATTAAATAAGACCCCTTAGAGGTTAACCCATGGCAAAGAAGCAATCATTCGGTGACAAGGCACTTGCCACCAAGATGTCCAGCCGCAAAATGGCCAAAGTCATCGTGGCTGTAAAGGCAAAAGCCGGTACATACAATTACCGTGAGTCTATCGTAGAGCTGGAAAAAGCCAAAGAATTTATCGACAGTAAGTAATCAGCCTCAACCGTCCGGCTGATTACGACCCTATATTCAGGTCTAGATCAGCCGGTATTTAGGCTGAAATTTGTTTGCCGGATTCTCCGGTTCTCCTATTCAGGGTTGTCTCATTGTGCGGCAACCCTTTTTTTGTTTAATTGTTCATATTTTAACCCAATGTCAACCTACGATACACTACTTGCCGACCTCAAAAAAGCAATGCTCGCCCGCGACGAGAAGACAACCCGTGTGCTGCGGTCACTAAAAGCCGCCCTTCTTGAGAAGGAAGTGAGCATCAGAACCGGCGGTGAAGCAACGCTTACCGAAGAACAGGTCATGGACGTGTTCATCAAAGCCACCAAGCAACGCAAGGACTCCCTCGAGCAATTCGAAAATGCCGGCAGAGAAGATCTCGCCTCTATCGAACGTGAGGAACTTGTCATCATCGATGGGTACCTTCCAAAGAAATTGACGCCAGATGAACTCGAAGCCGAAATCGTGGCTGCTATCGCCGCGCTCGGAGCCGCAGCACCGTCCGATATGGGCAAGGTGATGGGCTATCTTACGCCGCGCCTGAAAGGCAGGGCAGATGGATCTGAAATAAGCAGAATAGTTAAATCTAAGCTACAACAATGAACAGCCTGGACCTGGTTTTACTTGTACCCCTTGCCTTATTCGCCTTCCTTGGCTTTCAGCGTGGGTTTGCGAAAGAAGCCTTGTCCATTGCCCTTACACTGTTTGCACTGCTATTCGCCATCAGCAGCTGGACACTCATTGCAACCCCCATGTCGCTGTTCATGGAACCCGAAACACTGGGCTTCGGCATCGTGTGCGGTACCGTCCTTTTCCTACTAATTTTGGGTACCGGTGCTTTTTTCATCTATGCCTTTGTGAGAATGGTCGAAAACTCCATATTGAGTGTACCGAACAGAATATTGGGCCTACTTTTTGGATTAGTGAAGGGTGCCGTCATTGTGAGCATCCTCCTTCAACTTCTGAAACCATTTGGAACCGTTGACAGCCAGTCGCAAAACGCATCATTCTTATATCCTATCGTACTCAACGCCGGACCCGCTACTTATAACACCTTCATGGCTGTAGTACCCGAAGCAAAAACATTTACACAGAAGGTTGCCAACACCATCGAAGAACTCAACGGTAAAGCCACCCCGTCTCGCTAAATCATTTCAACCCCTACATGAACTTTCTCCCCCTCGAAGAACAACTCGCGGTGATTCGCCGTGGTACGATCGAAATTGTACCCGAACCAGAACTAATCGATAAACTGAAGCGGTCTATAGAAAAGGGCAAACCCCTCCGCATCAAGTTGGGTTGCGATCCTACTAGGCCTGACTTGCATCTAGGTCACTCCGTTATTCTTCGAAAGCTTCGTCAGTTTCAGGATCTCGGACACCATGCCATCTTAATCATTGGCGATTTCACCGGAATGATCGGCGATCCATCGGGTCAAAACAAGACACGCCCATCGTTGACCATCGAAGATGTGAAGGAGAACGGTAAATCCTACTTCGAGCAGGCTTCGAAAATTCTGGATCCCGAGAAGACGGAGATCGTTTACAACTCTGAGTGGCTGAGTCCAATGAGTTTCGCCGACGTCATCCGCCTCAGCTCGAAATACACCGTTGCCCGTATGCTTGAGCGGGACGATTTCACCAATCGTTACAACAACAACGAACCGATCCTGCTTCACGAATTTCTGTACCCACTTGCTCAAGGTATGGACTCTGTCCACCTGAAGTCGGACGTCGAGCTTGGTGGCACCGATCAAAAGTTCAACCTGCTTGTTGGACGCCAGTTACAGAAGGAATTCGACCTTGAACCGCAGGTCTGCCTCATGATGCCCTTGCTTGTGGGCACCGACGGAACAATGAAGATGTCGAAGAGCTACGACAACTACATCGGTATCGACGAGCACCCGAACAACATGTATGGCAAAGCGTTGTCTATACCAGACAACATGATCTATTCTTGGTTTGAGCTGGTGACCGATGTTTCTATCGAGCGACTTGCCGATCTGAAGACGCGTATCCCGACCGATCCGCGCAATACAAAACATGAACTAGCCTGGGAGCTTACCCGCATGTACCACGGATCGGATGCAGCCGATGCAGCCCGAGCCCATTTTGAACAAACCGTAATTAAGAAAGAGATTCCAGACGACATTCCAGAAATCAAACTGGCTGAGGGATCATACGGTCTGGTTGGACTGATACGTGACCACGGTTTAGCACCGAGTGGCGGAGAGGCTCGGCGCCTCGTTCAACAGGGTGGCGTGAGCATAGACGGCGAAACGGTGACTGACCCCAGCTTAGAAATCGTAGTTAATGGGGGCGAATCCATTATCCTGAAAGTTGGCAAGCGCCGCTACGCTCGTATCGTAAGCTGATGCCTAATATTGTAATTTCGACGGTTAACGTAAACGGAATCCGGTCAGCAACGACAAAAGGCCTTGCTGATTGGATTCGCGCCAAAGATCATGACATCATCTGCTTTCAGGAGCTTAAGGCCATGGAGGTAGATATCCCCGCCGAAATTCGATCTTTAGACTACCATCAGTATTATCATCCTGCAGAAAAAAAAGGATACTCTGGTGTTGGGGTTCTGTCGAAGATCAAACCGGAGTCGGTCAAGTACGGCATGGGGGTCGACTGGGTTGACCGTGAAGGTCGAATTCTTACGTTGGATTTTGGCTCATGGTGCCTTTGCTCCGTGTATGCTCCAAGCGGAACAACCGGTGATGTTCGGCAAGAGGTCAAATACCGATTTCTGGATGTTTTCTTAGATTTCGCGCAAACCTTTGCACAAAAAGGGAAGCACGTAATCTTTACTGGCGACATCAATATCGCTCACTGTGCGATCGACATCCACAACCCCGTCTCCAACAAGAATACATCCGGTTTTCTGCCGGAGGAACGTGAGTGGTTCACCAAGTTCCTCGACTCGGGTTTCATAGATGTGTACCGCCATGCTAACCCCGATGTTAAAGATGTGTATAGTTGGTGGAGTTTTAGAGCTGGCGCTAGGGGCAACAACAAGGGCTGGCGGATTGATTATCACCTTGCGAGCAAGTCGCTTGAATCCGTCATCCAAGGTGCTCACATAGAAACCGATCTCGTTATATCAGACCACGCACCCGTTACCTGTTCGTACGATTTGCCCTAATATTTAATATGAAATCATATTGCAGATTAGCCCGCTAAACGCTTTATTAAAGTCGTTATGGCTAAATCTGGAAATCCACAAAAAAAAGAGGGCCGCGTAATACGGCTATTCCACACGATCCGCTCGACGGCAGACCAACTTGAGGCTGCCACACTCCCGCTATTGAGCAAGTCGGGGCTAACGTTGAGCCAGTTTTTAGTGATGGAGTCGCTGGCTCATAACGGACCAATGAACCAAAAAACCATCGGTACTCATATCGGCCGTTCTGGTGGAAATATTACTATGGTGATACGAAACCTCGTAAAGGCTGGATACGTGCGACAAGAGCGATCTGGATCAGATGGCAGGCAGCGTAAAATCAGTATGACCTCCGAGGGATATGATCTTTTTATGTCGATCTATCCATCTTTTATAGACACATATGTCCATGTATTTAAGTCCTTAGCAGGTAAGGATCAGAAGCGCTTGATCAAGCTATGCGCATCTATTTCGCCTTCCGTCTCGGTCGAGGATCTTGACGAAGAGGACGACCCGTCGCCCGAAATATGACAAGTGGTGGTATGTTCTTCCACGTGTATTTGATATCAACATCCTTGAAGAACTTTTTGAGAAGTCCGTTGAGTTGTATGCTAGCTTGGTAAACCAAGAAGGTTCCGCTTGGCTTGAGTATTGACCGAGTAACTGACAATATCTTCACCCTGGTTCTGTATCGTATCAACGAAAAAGGGATACCAGAAAGCACTAGGTCGACCTCGCTGGTTCCATGCGATGATAGCATCTCTCGAACATCTTCGGCTGATCCGTGAATCACAACGAGTCTTTCATCGTTCGTTTTCGCCAAATCGGCAGCAAAAGGCTCATTAATTTCTATTGCGAACAGCTTTGCATTCGATTTGAGCCTCTTCAACAGCTCACGGGTAATGACTCCATCGCCCGGTCCATATTCCACTATGGTATCGATGTCGCTGAAATCGATGCCTCTCAGCATCTTTTCGATAGAATGTGCCGATGTGGGCGAAACAGACGCAACACGTGGATCTTTAATGAGATTCTTGATATAGGCGATGCTCTGTTCGATCATGACATTAACCTTTTATCCCATTTCCTTTTCAAGGGTGGCAATTTGGTCGCGAATACGTGCCGCTTCCTCATACTCAAGATTCTTTGCAGCCGTACGCATCGACTCGCGCAGGAAATCGATGAAGTCGGTCTTGTCGTGAAATACAACTTCCTTCATGGCAGGCGACGGTTTGTAGTGTATCACACCGTCGGCAACCTTAATCTCATCGATCGGTATTGAATCGTAGGAGAATGGAGCATCAAGATCGATCGTCTTGTTTGATATCAACGATGGGTCTACCATCATTTTCAACTCCTTGATAATCGTCTGTGGAGTGATTCCGTGCTTCTCGTTGTACTCGCGCTGAATTGCCCGCCTACGTTCCGTTTCAGCTATCACCTTCTTAATGCTCTCGGTGTGCTTGTCGGCATAAAAAATGACTTTGCCGCCGACGTTTCGGGCTGCTCGTCCAGCAATCTGGAATAAGGACGTAACCGACCGCAGGAACCCTTCCTTGTCGGCATCCAAGATGGCAACCAGACTCAACTCGGGTATATCGATCCCCTCTCGAAGCAGGTTGATACCGACCAATACGTCGAAGTCACCCCTCCTGAATCGATATAATACCTCAATACGTTCGATGGCGTCGAGCTCGCTGTGCATGTATGCCGCTCGAATGCCGAGATTCTTTAGATACTCCGAAATCTCTTCGCTCAGTCGCTTGGTTAGCGCCATCACTAAAACGCGCTCCTTGCGTGGTACACGGATCCGAATCTCCTCGATGAGATCGTCGATCTGATTCTTAATGGGACGAATCTCAATTTCGGGCTCCATGAGACCGGTTGGACGAATGATCTGCTCAACAACTACACCCTGACTCTTCTCAAGCTCATAATCGGAGGGAGTGGCCGACACAAAGATGCACTGGGTTGCCATCGACTCCCATTCAGGGAAGGTAAGTGGCCGGTTATCGAGGGCAGAAGGAAGTCTGAACCCGTGCTCAACTAGCGCTATTTTCCGAGAACGATCACCGCCGTACATGGCATTGATCTGAGGAATGGTCTGATGGCTCTCGTCTACGACGATGAGGAAATCTTCGGGGAAGTAATCTAAAAGGCAGTATGGCCGCTGACCGGGCTCCCTGTTGGCAAGATATCTTGAGTAGTTCTCGATGCCCGAACAATAGCCGATTTCCTGAATCATCTCGATGTCAAACAAGGTCCGCTGCTCAAGCCGCTTCGCCTCAAGGTACTTTTCGTCTTCCTCTAGCACCTTGATTCTCCAATCCAGTTCATCGCGTATCTTGTTCACCGATTCGGTAAGGCGATCTTTTGTGGTCACATAGTGACTTGCCGGATATATGGTGTACTCATCCACTGCTTGGATTAGGCTTCCGCTTATCGGTTCGATGATTTCGAGCTTCTCAATTTCGTCACCCCAAAACGTAATTCTAAGTGCGTTGTCCTCGTAAGCGGGAATAACGTCAACCACGTCGCCGCGCACCCGGAACTTGGATCGGGTGAATTCAACATCGTTACGGGAATAATGCAGCTCCACAAAATCGTAGAGCAATGAATTCCTTGAAATAGCCTGACCTACCTTGAGTGGAATGATCATCTGCGCGTATTCAAGTGGCGACCCAATGCCGTAGATGCAGCTCACCGACGAAACGATGATTACATCGCGGCGACCCGACAGCAGCGAAGATGTCGCCCGCAGGCGCAAACGTTGAATTTCGTCGTTGATCGACAAATCCTTCTCGATGTATTTATCCTGACTTACCATATAAGCCTCAGGTTGATAATAATCGTAGTAGGAAATAAAAAACTCGACGCAGTTATTTGGGAAGAAATCGCTGAACTCCCTAAACAGCTGGGCAGCAAGGGTCTTGTTGTGACTCATCACCAACGTTGGACGGTCAACTTTTTCGATGACCGATGCGATCGTTCGGGTTTTGCCCGATCCCGTTATACCGAGTAGTGTCTGAAATTGAACCCCTGAGTCAAGCCCTTCCACCAATTCTTTGATGGCCTGGGGTTGGTCACCCGCCGGTTGATATGGCGACTCAAGTTTAAATGAAGACATAAATAGGGGATGATTTCGAAGCCAGCCAACTACATTGTGATGTGAAAAGCATTCCGTAAATGGCGATATTTGAATAATAACACCAAAACGGATAAAGTAATGCCCCATATTCAACGTTTCCTGCGAGAACATCGAGAAAAAATTGACGCAATTGACGACAAGATTCTAGATCTCCTGAAAGAACGCAAAGAAATCGCCCTCGAAGTGCTCGAGACCAAAGTAAAGAATACACTACCCATTTACGTGCCAAAGCGTGAACAGGAGAAGATCGATGCCTTCCGCGAAAAGGCGACTGCGCATGGTCTTGACGCCGAATGGGCCGAAGATTTCTTGCGGATGATCATGAGCTCGTCGCGCGCGAGCCAGTCGATGTCGAACTTCCCGCGGGCAACCGCAGAAGAAAAAACTGTCCTGTTTGTCGGTGGATCGGGTGGCATGGGTTCGCTTTATGGGCGGATGTCGGCAGCCTCGGGTTACAATGTGAGGACATTAGATAAAAACGACTGGGATCGAGTCGCCGAGCTTACCGATGGCGTTGATCTTGTTGTCGTCACCGTGCCGATACACATCACCGAAGACGTCATCTCAAAATTGATTCCCTATCTGCGCCCAGGAACGGTGCTTACCGATTTCACCAGTAATAAGGCCACGGTATTGCAGCATATGATGCGTGTTTGGGATGGCCCTGTAATTGGCCTGCACCCGATGCATGGACCCGATGTTGCCAACCTGTCGCGACAGCTCATGCTTGTGTGTGAGGGACGCGAAGCAGATACTGGCAGATGGTTTATCGAACAGTTTGAGCTTTGGGGTCTCAGGGTCAAGTATGTCGATCCAGCAAAGCACGACCACGCGATGCACCTCATTCAGGGATTGCGTCACTTCGTGGCTCTCTTGCACGGATCATTTATGCAGAAATTCGATTTAAAACCTGAGGACATGATCGATTTCTCAAGCCCGATTTACCGAGCCGAACTGATGATGACCGGCCGTATCTTCGCCCAAGATCCCGAATTGTATGCCGATATTGTTTTTGCGAATGCCGAGCGTATAGACCTGCTCGAATCGTTCAGGCAACACCATAACTATTTGGCACAAATGGTCGTAAGCGGCGATAAAGAGCAGTTTGTGAAGGTCTTTTCCGACATCACGCACTTCTTCGGGGATTTTGCCCCGCAAGCACTGCACGAGAGCGGATACCTAATCAACCGGCTAGCTGACCGATTTGCCTGACAAAAGCACCAAAATGGAAGACTTCAAACTAGATCCAAAACCCGAGCTCTTAACTGGAGAGCTTCGTCCCATCGACGAAAACGCCATCCAAGTATGGCGAATGAACGGCTTTTTCTGGTTACCTGTGTATTTGACGCCCACGTACATCGTTGCTTTCAACTGGTGGAAGATGGAAAGTCCCTTTTTGATGTTAACTCTTGCAATCCTGCTGGTCGTGGTTGCCTTGTATGTCTTTGCTTGGTGGTTGCCAGCCCTGCGCTGGAAATATTGGAGCTACATGCTCGACCAGAACTACATCCTGCTCAAATTTGGGATCTTCTTCAAACGCGAAATTGTGATCCCCTTCTCGCGCGTGCAGTTAGTCGATACTAGCCATGGTCCCATCATGAGGTCTTATGGGCTTATGGATTTGAGTATATCGACGGCTGGCGGCGACAACTCCATCCCAGCTTTGCCAGACGCCGAAGCCGAACTTCTTAGAAACCATATAGCTAATCAGGCACGCCTCCATGAAGTCGATGTCTGAACCCAGAAGGATGCACCCTGTTGCAGCAATCTCTGGTCTGATTGCTGCATTGAAGGAGTTCATCGTTCCGCTGGTACTCATCTACTTCTTCGGAAGAGGGGGCAATCAATACGATTGGATGTTTGGGCTGATTCTGATCATCCCCTTCTTCGCTGGAATCGGCCGCTGGTTTCGCTTCACCTATTTCATCGAGGGAACCACCCTTAAGGTTAACGAGGGTCTGTTTATTCGCAAGAAAGTAACCATTCCAAAAAATCGTGTTCAGAGTGTCGACATAACCGCTGGTGTCATTCAGCGAGTATTTGGTCTTGTTTCGGTGAAAATAAAGACCGCAGGTAACGAGACAGCCGCTGTCGATCTGACGGCAATAAAGAGTGACGAGGCCCGACTGATCGTCGAAACTCTTCGCGGTGAGATTGCATCTGGCGATATGGAATCTGGTGCTCTAACGGACGAGAATCCACCCGAAGTATATGCGATCACGATGAAGCGGCTGCTGGCGGCTGGTGCAACATCGGGTCAAATTGGGGTGATCCTCTCTGTCGTCTTTACCATTTTTAGCCAGTTCGACGACATGATCGACTTTGATGCCATTATGAGGGCGTTTGACCAGTGGGCTCCATTTTTAGCAAACTCGACACTCTTGTTTGCTCTTACGGCCATTATTGGTACTTGGGTTTTTGCCATTTTGGGCACCATCTTAACCTATTTCAACTTCACTCTTGTTCGGCGAGAAAAGGAGTTTGTAGTTCGGTATGGGCTGCTAAAAACGAAACAGGTTTCAATACCGTACAACCGAGTTCAAGCCGTTCGGTTCTCAGAGGGAATACTTCGTCAATCGTTCGGTTACGGCGCACTTTATGTAGAGTCGGCGGGTCAGGGCGACGAACGACAGCAAAGCTCGTGTATTATTGCACCGTTTATCCATGTTTCCGAGGTCAATCGGGTGCTTAACGAAATTCTTCCTGATCTCACATTGGATGTTGTGGTTCTGCAGTCGCCTCCAGATCGTGCGAAATGGCGATACGTTCTACGGTTGATTCGTCCTGTCGTTGTAATCGTAGCCCTTGCTACTTGGCTCATTCCTTATGGATGGATTTCCTTAGTGCTTTTACCTCTGTCTATCACCCTCGGTTTGGCACAGTACCAGACGGCTGGCTACATGATATCGGACAACAAACTGCTGCTGCGTACTCGGTCGATAGGTAGAACCACTGTGTTGATCAAACGCGGTCGCGTGCAATCGACCGAGTTCAAGTGGAATCCGCTAATGCACCGTCGCGACCTCTGGTCGTACTCCGTAACCCTTGCAAGTGTGGGCAAGAATCTGGTGTACGGTATATCCTATCTCGGCATAGAGCAACAGCCCGACTTCAGGAACTGGTTTATGGATGGCATTACCAAACGACACCGACCCGTTCAGGTGCTCCCTGTTTCTGAACCCGACCTGACTACAATCGAACAAGCTGATGAAGCAACTTTAAGCGCTCAGCCTCCCGCTCACGAAGATTCTCCTGCCGAATTTGATCGAGTACCCATTGTGCCTCCGTTGAGCGATTCAGAAGGCGAAGCTGAAGGCTGATTCGCTCAAGGGTATTCATGTCGAGGTCGTCGGTTGGTAGCCACCTCTGCACTTGGTAGGGAATGCTCACTCGTCCAACCATGCCACCGCTTGAGATGACGGCTTGGATGATCTGAGGACTGGCTGTATCAAGAGACGGCCAAAGTCGTGGTGAGGCATATTGAATGGCCAACCACGATCCCCACCATTGTGGGTCCATCCGTCGCTGGATGGCTCTATCGAAGGCTGCAGACAAGCTGTCGGACGACAACTCTGCCAACACCAGCCTTGCCGAAACCGTATCTCCCTTCGAGAAGAAGGCATCGGCGTGGTAGATTCGCTTGATTGGCGATAAAGCGACAGAGTCGGCATCCATCGCTAAAACGAAATCCGGTTTACGCGCCATGAGCCATAAGCGTGCGGCATCCTGCCAAAGGCGAAGATTTTCAGGTTCGTACTGCCATGCCTTCGTAGCAAACTCGGCGGACGAAAGCGTGTCGCCCTCCATTAATAGGTTTTTCGAGAGGTCATAAGCACGATACAGCGGAGTTATGCGTCGTGGACAGTCTTGTTCGAAAAGACTAAGCCGCCCAAAGATCCTCTCGGTTGTTTGCCGGTCTGTTGTATCGACCGATATCGAATCGAGCATAGCATTCCACCCTCCGGCCAGTGTTTCGAAAGGCACACCGTAGTGGCTGAAGGATCCTGATCGGTAGGCTTCCTTGATAGAAGAAACGGGGTATTCTCGCATCAGCCACCGAACAAAAGAACCTGCCGTCGTGTAATTCACCCCACCCCTGCCCGTGTAGAATCCGCTTACCGAGAGTGAAGCCTCCAGGGTTTCAGCATCTGGTCGGTTCGGCGATGCAGCCACGATTTGGTCGATGGTAGAGACGTCAGATATATCGGGAACGACGGCAACTGCCAATCCCTCGATCAGACCAAAGCTCCAGCTTGCGTTTATAAGTTTGTTTCCGAACGCTTTCGCCGCCACATGCACCAGTTCGTGATGCAGGGTTCCATCGAGCGCCTCCTTGGCAATGTGAGTCTGGTCTGTACGGTTCCAAACCGGCACATAGCTTGTATACTTTGCTCCGGTTAGTTGCTTCTTTTGCCACACATGGCGGTAAAGGTAGCTTTCGGTATGGAGCATGTGTGCCGATGGATCCAGTTCGAGTGTTTCGAGGATGTGGGATCGGTATAACTCATGGAGATATGCCCACTTCTCGATATCGGAAACCGAGTACGCTTGTGTGTCGTAATAGATCGTGAAGTGATTTGTCCGCTGTTCACCGCCAAGCACCTGCTGAATGTAGCTGCGAGGTGTTATGACGGCATTGTCGGGCATGCGTAAATATGAAGTAGCCAACAATACACTGACAGCAAAAAGGATCCATTGTGCCCATTCCCTGAGGGGTCGCAGTGATAGCAACCAAAGCACAGCAGACCAAAGAAGTGTCATAAACCTGAAGTGGATGCTGGCATGGGTGAAAAGCACCTCTTCGTCGTATACGGGTCCCGGGAAGTGCCCCCAAACATGATTGAAGAACCTCACCTGTGGCAAGGTAAAGAACTCGATTAACCACACACCGAGGGCTATCCACAGCAGGAGCAAAAGGGCGGGCACCCAAGGGCGTCGAATTTTCCAGGAACGGAAGAAGGCTCCTACAGCCGCGCCGAACAGGAGTGCGCTTGTGGGATAGGTAGCCCAGAACAGGATGCCATCGAGCGATATGCAGGATGCGATGATTGCCCGCACGAAGATCGGGGCAGCAAAGGCAGCCATCGTGAGCACCAGCATGGGCCACGGGGAAGGAGCCCTGGTGTCTGATGGGCGAGTGAAGTGCCAGGTGGCGAGGAGGGTGCCGACGGCGGTGGCGACCGATGCCGACTCGACGTGAAAGTCGCGCAGGAGCGGGAACAGCAGCATGACCATTCCCGCAATGAATGCGATCAGGGGTGGTATAAACCTCCCCTTATTCACTTCGGTCTACTTTTTGAACAGGTTGGATACAACAAACCAGACATTCTCTTTCCTTTCGCGCAGGCGTCGAGTGAAATAGGGCACCCACATGGTACCATAAGGTACGTAAACGCGCACATTGTACCCATTGGATGCCATCTCTTCGCATGTGCTCTGGCGAAGTCCATACAACATCTGCATTTCAAAGCGATCTTTAGAGATGCTCTGGTCTCGGGTGTAATCGAGCACAAAATTGATCAGCTCGTCGTCGTGGGTTGCCATTCTCGGATATGGGGTTACTCCCAATAGCTGCTTTGCATAGCTCTTGAAAGCATCACGTATTTCGGGCATGTTTTGGATGGCAACATTCGAAGGCTCTTTGTAGGCTCCTTTACAAAGGCGGACATCTGCACCCAACGAAACCAACTCAGGAATATCGTTGCGAGTCCTGTGCATCATAGCCTGAATAACGGTACCCACGTGACCCGGGTAATCGCCGTGTGTCTTCTTGAGGATGTCGATGGTGCGCTGGGTGTAGGGCGATCCTTCCATATCCAGTCGGATGAACTGACCGTTCTGTTTTGCCACGTCCATTAACTTGTACAAGTTGTCGTAACAATACGACTCGTCGATGTCGAGACCAATCATGGTCAACTTGATGGATATGTTCGAATCGAGACCCATGTCGCGAATCCCCTTCAAGAGATCGACATATTCACTGGTGGTGTCGTCGGCCGTCTTGCGGTCTCTCACGTTTTCACCCAAAAGATCCAGGCTTACCTTGATGCCCTTCTCGTTCAGTTCCTTCACTTTTGGAATGGTTGCCTTAAAGGTTTCTCCGGCAACAAACCGTTTAGCTAGGGCAAAAGGTAATTTCATGTAAGCGCTTTTGTGATAGATTGAACAATAGTGTGCAAATATACGGAGACTTTGCCGTTGATTGCATCGCGTGTTTGTTGATGTTTTTTGTGACGTTCTATGTACTTTATCACAAATTTCATGTTTTGTAGTTGCAAGTTAACCGCATATCTGATCGTTTGTTAAGATGTCAAAACCATTGAATTCCTATAGCAGCACCCTTACCCAGAAGCGTTCACAAGCTGGCTCAAGAGCCATGCTGTACGCCACTGGACTCAAACCCGAAGACCTTGCCAAAGCACAGGTCGGCATAGCCAGCATGGGTTGGCAGGGAAACCCGTGCAATATGCACCTAAACGACCTCGCAACCGAAGTGAGGAAAGGTGTTGAGGCGGCTGGTTTGGTCGGTTACATTTTTCACACCATCGGGGTTAGCGACGGTATTTCGATGGGCACGACAGGTATGAAATTTTCGTTGCCATCGCGCGATTTAATCGCAGATTCGATTGAGACGGTGATGGGAGCCCAGTGGTACGACGCCAATATATCGCTGCCTGGGTGCGACAAGAACATGCCGGGATCCATAATTGCCATGGGTAGGCTCAACCGTCCATCACTCATGATCTATGGCGGTACCATCAAGCCTGGCCTGCTCGGAGCCAAGAAGCTTGACATCGTGTCGGCCTTTGAAGCTTACGGCGAATACGTTTCGAAGAAAATAGACGAGAAAGCGCTCGACGAATTGCTCATGCACGCCTGTCCAGGGGCTGGCGCTTGCGGTGGAATGTACACGGCAAACACCATGGCGTCTGCCATCGAAACATTGGGCATGTCGTTACCTTACTCAAGTTCCATTCCGGCAACCCATCCCAAAAAGTTGGAGGAATGCCTCGATGCCGGAAAAGTAATATTGAAGCTGCTCGAGTTGGATTTGAAGCCCCGCGACATCATGACGATGAAAGCGTTTGAAAATGCCATCGCTGTGGTCATAGCACTCGGTGGCTCGACAAATGCCGTACTCCATTTGATTGCGATGGCTCATAGTGTTGGAATTAGTTTAACCATAAATGATTTTCAGCGGGTTAGTGATCGAACCCCGTACATCGCCGATCTGAAGCCAAGCGGTAAGTACGTTATGGAAGATCTGTACGAGGCTGGTGGTGTGCCGGCTGTTCAGAAACTACTTTTGCGTGAGGGTCTGTTGCATGGCGACTGCATGACGGTAACTGGCAAGACGTTGGCCGAAAATTTGGATGAGCTCCCCGAGTTGGACTCGAACCAAACTATCGTGATGCCGTTATCGTCACCGTTGAAATCAACCGGCCACATTCAAATTTTGTACGGCAATCTGGCGCCTGATGGGGCGGTAGCCAAAATTACTGGGAAAGAGGGTCTTCGATTTAGCGGACCCGCCATTGTCTTCGACTCAGAGGAAGATGCGTTGGTTGGAATCGAAGAAGGCAGGGTGAAAGATGGAATGGTAGTCGTCATACGGTTCGAGGGTCCACAGGGTGGACCTGGCATGCGGGAGATGTTGACCATCACCTCGGCCATTATGGGGGCTGGGTTGGGTAAAACCGTTGCATTGATAACAGACGGCAGGTTTTCGGGCGGGTCCCACGGATTTGTGGTTGGCCACGTGACCCCGGAGGCCCAGACGGGTGGGACTATCGCACTCATCGAAGATGGGGACATCATTACTATCGACGCCGATCAGAACAGGCTCGACGTGGAACTAGATGCAAACATGCTTGATGAGCGTAGATCGCGTTGGCAAACCCCGCCTCTACGGGCAACGTCGGGCGTTTTGCTCAAGTACATCCGCAGTGTTTCGAGTGCGTCGGAGGGATGCATTACCGATAAGCTGTAATCTGCGGCACATATTGCGGAGCTTATGGCGATTTCGTATTTATCGAGATGATATCTAGAATCCTGCTCATCATATTACTTGTACTCTTTGCAGTGATCATCGAGTCGCACGCACAGGTGTACCGTCCAGCCCAGCGTTGGATGCAAATGGAAACGCCTCACTTTCGGGTGTTATACAGCAAGGGTCAAGATTCTCTCGCAAGGGCTACGGGCAGGATTCTCGAGTCGCAGTATCTGCTCACATCAAAGCTGACTGGCGGGAAGCTGAAACGCTTTCCTGTGATATTGAACGATTATAATGACCGTTCAAATGGATATGTGTCGCCTCTGTTGTTTAGAACTGAAATAGAAGTAGCCCCCATAAAAGGAAAGAGTATGAGTCCAAGGACCGGTGGCTGGCTCGAAACGGTGCTGCCACACGAACTGGTGCATGCCCAGCATATGAATGTGATGCCTGCTCCCGGAATGTCGTGGGCCTTTTCCTTACTATCGCCCGACATTGGCCGCGGTCTGAATACGTTTGCTCACTCAGGCTTTCTGGAGGGTATAGCTGTTTACCACGAAAGCTCGATTGGAGTTGATGGAGGAAGGGGAAACTTGTCGACTTTTCTATATGAATTCGACACAAATTGGAGAAATGAAGGAAACAGTCGTAGATGGGGACTTGGCACTGCGCTTTCACCATCGGGTTCGTCACACCCCGGATCACGCCATTATATGGGTGGCTATCAATATTCTGCCTGGTTGGTCGATAAATATGGTGAGAAGTCGATACGCGACATCATCGACTTCCACTCAAGATGGCCGTTTCTTGGGTTTGGGGTGGCAAACTGGGCCAAAACAGGCGACTCCCCCCTTCAGATGAAGCGATCGTTCAATGCATGGTACGACAGCACGCGAACTAAGCACGCGCTAAGCTCAAACCTAGATGAGGTATTTATAGAAACGAACTGGCGTGGTGCTAGAATGAGGCGTCCGGTGTGGATGGACACCGAAACGATCCTTGTCTATGGATCGGCTTATAATCAAACATCAGGGTTTTATAGATATCAGACTCGGACTAAAGATTTTAGTAAAGTACTAAAGACGTCGACCATAGAGGATTTTGTATACACGTATCATCCAGAATTAAATGAACTGGTGTACAGTGTCTACAGGCCGCATCCCTTCCATGAAAACAGAGCGGTGGCAAATATTCACCGGTATTCACTTGAGGGCAGGATTGGACAGATTGTGGAAAACAGCGAGCGAATGCATGCTCCTTCAGCCACTACCCATGAAATTGACGCATTAGGATACTTTAAAGAGAGCTCGGTTTGGATGCGATACAATGGTAGCCGGTGGGATACGATTCTTACCATTCACCCCGACATGATTGTGCAGATTCAGCCTCGGCCTGGAACAGATGAATATGCCGTGATAGCCAATAAGAACGGTTTGCAGGCTATTTGGTTCGTAAACAAGGGGTCAGAATCTGAGTTGAGTACCGCAATGCCCGACATCCGTTATCAGTATGGATCTGTGTTGGATATATCGTGGAACCGTGACGGATCACGACTTCTGTACACGGTTGACACATCTGGAGGGGTTCAGTTGCACGAATTCAATGTAACCGATGAATCGGTTACCCACTTGCAATCTGGGCGCCCGATTATGCTTGAGCCATCGATGAGTCCGGATAACCGAAAGATTGCATATGTGCATCCTTTTGGCGACGAGTACTTGGTTGGAATTCTCCCCTATGAGTCTTTTGTCAAGTCAACTGTACAAAATGGGATTTGGCAAGCAGACGTGGCGGGGCACTTCGACCGTGAACGCTTAGGGAGCCATCTTACCGATATGTCGTCAGAGTGGGATTCAAAGCCATATAAAAGTGGTTTGGCGTGGCTGAAGCCAAGAATCGTGAGTCCATATGCTTATGAAAAAGACGGACTACTCGATTCCCGCATCGGAGTGAGCCTGGAATCGACAGAGCTTCTTCGCAGGCATACGTACAGTTTAGACGTGAGTACATCAAACAATAGGGTTTGGTACGATCTTGTTTACAGATACTCAGGGTTCTATCCCGGATTTATTGTATCGACGGGAAGTGAACCACAATTTGGGTTCCTCAACACAGGAAGTGCAATTGTTCCCACCATCATCGACGACAGGAACACAAGGTTTTCATTACCGTTTAGGTGGATCTTGAAGCAAAATGTTGAGACTTCGTTGATACAGTTTCGCCCAGAGATCCAATTCAGGTCTATCAAAGCTGTGGACAGTAAGTCTGGGGAGTCGCTGAGTGACTCCAGAAGCATTCAAACGCTGAGAGGGTACTTCGCATATGCCTATGCCCTAGAGCAAGCGCTACGCGACGTGCAGCCACGCAAAGGCATTGTTCTATTTGCGGATGGAAGACAGGATTTGAAAACCTATTTAACAAAGAAAGGACGTGCTCTGAGAACGGGCTTAGACATTTATGCCCCAGTAATGAGCAGCAAAAATCACGGGCTACAGATTAGAACTCAAATCCTCACTCAGGATGGTGGTCTTTACTTCGGGAGCAGTAGTATGCACCGAAACCAGTTTTTGAAATCTCCTTACCAAGGGGAGAGAAATCTGACCAACCTACAGCTGCGTTATTCCATACCATTGATATACCCCGACAGAGGAAGTTTCTTAATACCGTGGTACTTAGAAAGTAGCTGGCTAGTTTTCTTTAGTAATACGATGAGTCCATTTGGAGGTCAATCAGGCTTCGATCCATTCAACCAGTCAAGGACTAGTTTTGGGGTTGAGTGGAGGTTTGTTACTGGTTTCCCAAACTTCAGAATTAACATTGGGGTTGGGGTGGGATATGAACCATTGAGAAACGAAGCTGTAATTTTTATACAATAACACCATAAAATTACGTTTATTGGAACTTGTAGACCTACATATTTGTAGTTTTGTCTGTATCCCTGTAATCAACTGATTTATCTGTATATGAAAAACATCTATTGCACATTGCTTGCTGTATTGTTGGTACTCGGTGCCAACATGGTCGTCATTGCCCAAGAAGTTGTCGAAGCACCGAAACCAAGGTTAAGTGCTGTGTCCATAGCAAGGACCATGGTGGGCGACACGTACGTAAAAGTAGTGTATGGCCAACCACTCAAAAAAGGACGAGTTATTTTTGGTGAGCTTGAGCCGTACGGAAAAGTATGGCGTACTGGAGCAAACGAATCGACCGAAATCACCTTTACTAGCGACGTGACCTTTGGTGGTACGCGTGTTTCTGCTGGTACATATTCATTGTTCACCATCCCGAACAAGGACAGCTGGACAATTATCCTGAATCGCGGATTGGGTCAGTCGGGCGCCTTCCAGTACGACGAAAGTAAAGACGTTGTTCGCTTCGATGTACCGGCTAAAAAATCCGAGAAGATGTACGAAGCCTTCACAATATCGTTCACTGAAGCAGAGGGTGGAACAGACTTACACCTAATTTGGGATTTGGTGCATGTTACGGCACCTATTCGACTCTGAAATTTAGTTTTAAGCCTTTATAACCCCGGTCTTGCTTCTTGTAGGTCCGGGGTTTTTTTATTTTACTAAGGCAAGCAGGTGGTCGGGCACATCCAATTTCATTCTGAGGATGATGCTGGCATGCGTTTTTCCCTGGGCATCCAATTTTAAAGATACGGTTCCACCACCGTCAAGACTGTCGTTCAGCAAGAAGTTGACGGCGTTCAAGTTAGGAAGCTCATAGCGGATCACATCCCCGTTGCAAAGTGGACCAACATGTTCTTTAACTCGCTCTGCGGTCAAATAATCGAGAAGGAACGGATAAATGTCAGGATGACGGGCAATGATCCCAACGTTGCTGCCGCTTCCTTTGTCGCCACTGCGACCATGTGCTATATCCAAGAGGTGTACAATGGCCATATCAGCTGATCTTTCCAATAATTTTTGGTTTTTCACCCATTGAGCCGAGCGTACTTAAAACGGAGTCTACCGCATCTTTTGCCACAATCACACAGAGCCCAATTCCAAGGTTGAACGCCTCGCGCATGTCGTCGATGTCGACGCTTCCAAGCTCCCTTATCATTTCAAACAAGGGGGGCATGGTCCAAGAATTCCAGTCAATTTGAAGATTCATGTCGGAAGGAACCACACGCTTCGTGTTTCCAACAATGCCTCCGCCAGTGATGTGCGAAAAAGCATGAACCCCATCGTTCTTCTTTAGTTCCTTAATGTGAGGTAAGTAAGACCGGTGCACGGCAAGCATGGCTTCGCCTATGGTCATACCCAACTCAGGGGCAAAATAGTCGACATCAAAGTGATGGAACAGCACTTTTCTTGCAAGTGAATACCCGTTTGTGTGCAGACCGCTGCTTTCTATGCCAATAACCAAATCACCCTTCTCGACTTTGCTACCATCGTAAACTTTGTGTTGATCTACAATGCCTACGATGGTTCCAGCCATGTCGAACTCCCCATTGGCATAGATGTCGGGCATTTCAGCGGTTTCGCCGCCAATAAGAGCGCAACTATTCTCCTTGCATGCAATTGTAATGCCTTCGATCACCTTTTTTGCAACATCCTGATCCAATTTGCCCGTGGCAAAATAGTCCAGAAAAAAAAGAGGTTCCGCACCACATACAGCTATGTCGTTCACGCAGTGGTTCACCAGATCCTGACCAATCGTGTTGTATATACCGGTCTTAAAAGCAACCTTGAGCTTTGTGCCGACACCGTCGGTACTGCTTACAAGAACAGGATTACTGTAAGCGGCAAAATCAGGTTTAAAGAATCCACCGAATCCTCCAATATTGGCAAGGACACCGGGAGTGTGGGTAGATTTTACCATTCCTTTGATGGAATCGACCAATGCCTCGCCTGCCTTTACATCGACACCGGAGGATTTATAACTGAATTGGGATGAGCTCATATACGATTTTGTTAGACGAGGAAGATAATAAATTAACCCGAGAATAAGGGCCATTTCGTACCTAGAGCAGTTACCAACATAAACTCCCGCTTATGGTATTTAATAGTATTTAAAGAATTAATATTCATCACCACCATCAGTGGCCTGCTTATGTGAATAAGTAGTTTATCCCAAATCGAAAAACCCACTTCAGAAAGAATGTGGATTAAGTGGTGGATATTACCATGATGGGACACAACCACTTACATATTCTTTCAGTAAGTTATCCACACAATCACATATATCGCACATATTTTATCAACAAATTATCCCCCATCCACAAAGTGGGTTGCGCGACTCTTGAAGATTGTTGATAAGTGAGATATTCTTTGGGCTTTGTGGACAACTTCGTTTTATCCACATTCTACCAACATTGAAATTGGGATAACATTACCACATATCAACATGAAATCTGTAGTTCAAAGAGTATCAAAAGCATCGGTAACAGTCGACGGTGTCGTAACCGGAAGCATAGGAATTGGGCTTTTGATCCTTTTGGGAGTCCATCAGGATGATACTGCCGACAAAATAGAATGGATGGCTGATAAAATTACCAAGTTGCGCATTTTTGAGGACGATGAGGGGAAAATGAATCGATCTGTGTTAGATGTAGGCGGATCCGTATTGATCGTATCGCAATTCACGCTGTATGGGGATCTAAAAAAAGGAACGCGCCCAAGTTTCATTGAGGCAGCGCGTCCAGAAGTTGCCATCCCCATATATGAATCCATGATCGAGAAACTCCAGTCGCATGGTTTGCGTGTCGAGACTGGTATTTTCGGCGCTATGATGGATGTTTCGCTGGTTAACAGCGGACCCGTAACCATTATCATAGAACGCTGATGGCTGTCTTTTTTGTATTTATCGACGGTATTGGAATCGGCGAAAACGACGAGCACAACCCACTTTATACCGGGGAGTATTCATTTTTTAAAAAAATGACCGGCGGGTCAAGACTCACCAAATATGCCGGTGAAATAACCGATAATCGGCATGTGTTCAAGCACATAGATGCCACGCTTGGTGTAGAAGGTTTACCCCAAAGTGGCACCGGTCAGGTTGCTCTATTCGCTGGAATAAATGCGCCAATGCATGTGGGCAAGCATTTTGGCCCGTTTCCACACAGTTCAACGAAAGAGATGCTTTCTGAATTCAGTTTGGCCTCCCGGGCAGTTAAAATGGGGTTGTCGTTTCAGTTCATGAACGCATATCCCCCGATCTTTTTTCGCATGAGCTCGCAGAGGAACCGATGGAGTACTACAACACTCATGTGCAAGCAGCAATCCATTCCGCTTCATACCGAAGACGACGTGCGAGCTGAGCTTGGAATAACTGCGGAAATAACTCAGGAAATCTGGAAGCAACGACTAGGTATCGACCTCCCACCGATTACAGAAATGGAAGCGGCCGATAGAATGCTTAAGGCTGGCAAAACAAAGGACATTGTGATGTACGAATACTACCTCACCGACAAAGCCGGTCACGCCATGGATATAAACATGGCAGAAAATGTCCTAAATAGGATCAATCTATTCCTGATGTCGATCGCCGATGGTATGCAACTAGGCGACTTACTACTTATAAGCAGCGATCATGGCAATATCGAGGATCTTGGTGTAAAGACACACACCGTAAACGCCGTACCACTTATAGCATACGGCGACGGTGCGGATGCCTTCTATGATGCCACTTCAATTGTAGATGTAATTCCGAGGCTGATGCTTCGCTTCGGTTAATCAAGGCTCGATGATTGCCTTCAATCGGCCGAAGATCTCGTCGATCGTTCCCACACCGTCAACAGCGTGATACGCACCCTTGTCTTTGTAATAATTCATTACGGGCGCGGTCTCATTTTTATAAACCTCGAGGCGGATCCTGATTTTATCTTCGGTGTCGTCGGCACGACCCTGTCCCCTGTTTATAAGGCGATCAATTAAAACATCGTCTCCCACTTCGAGGGTAATGAACGCATCTACCTTTTGTCCGCGAGCTTCCAAGATCTGATCGAGAGCCTCTGCTTGCGCAACGGTGCGAGGGAATCCATCGAGTACGTATCCGTTGGCAAATTCTGGCTTATTGAGAGCATCTTCCACGAGCTCTACCACCACGTCATCGCCTACCAACTGACCAGAGTCAAGAATAGACTTCACCTTGATGCCGAGCGGAGTTCCGTTCTGGATATTATTGCGAAACATATCGCCGGTCGACAGCTGGGGATGTTTTAGCTCGGACTGAATCATTTTAGCCTGAGTGCCTTTTCCGGCACCAGGAGGTCCAAACAAGATGATATTCATGGGGTAATTTTTGCTGTAGGAAATGATTAGGTAAAATAAGGGTATTACATTGCAGCATCAAGCAAAAACCCAGTCTCACTCACTTGATGTAAACAAACTCTCATGTCATGAAAACCATCTCGTTTAAAAGCTATCTCAGCGTAATTGCACTCATATTCCTGATCTCGGCAGTCGACAACCCGCTGATCTCACAGCATGCGAACCTCGAGTCTGGACCAATGGTAGGTTATGTCGAAATGCAGGAGACGCTAATTTGGCTCCAGACAAAATCACCAGCTGACATCGTGATCGAATATTGGGAAGACGTTCCAGGTGCAACGAAATATCGTTCTGATGTGCACAAAACAAGCAAGGAAAGCTATCTAGTAGCAAAAATTGTGCTATCTGATTTAAAACCATCAACGACATATCGGTATGAAGTAATGATTGATGGTTCCGTTGCGTCGTTACCGTATCCAACTACAGTCACCACGCAGGCGTTGTGGCAATGGCGTTCTGATCCCCCTGATTTTACCTTTGCACTTGGAAGCTGCTTTTATATCAACGATGCGGAGTACGATCGTCCGGGCAATCCGTACGGTGGCGAGTATGCAATTGTTGAGCGCATCGCCGACAAAAAACCCGATTTCATGCTTTGGCTAGGCGACAACATGTATCTCCGCGAAGCTGATTTTTACTCGGTGGCACGTATCAATCATCGTTACAGTCATACGCGACGTGTACCTGAATTGCAGCGCTTGCTAGCGTCGACGGCCCATTACGCGACGTGGGACGACCACGACTATGGACCGAATAATGCCGACCGTAACTACTCGATGAAAGAGGATGTTCTCGATATTTTTACTTCCTACTGGGGGAATCCCAAGGCGGGTCACGATGGAAACAAAGGTGTTTACTTTCGTTTCAAATGGGTCGACATCGACTTTTTTGTGACTGACGGACGCTACAACAGGGCGCCCAACGCTTTGAAAGATCATGAAAAAGCCTACCTCGGAAAAGAGCAAATGCAGTGGCTCAAAGACGGGTTGGCAAATAGTTCGGCCCCGTTCAAAATCGTCATATTTGGAAATCAGGCTATCAACACAGGATCACCTTTTGAAGCATTTCCGGCATACACTGCCGAATACAACGATCTGATGGGGTTCATCGAGCGCCAGGGTGTACCAGGTGTTGTGTTCATGTCGGGCGACAGGCATCACTCGGAGCTTCTTCGATATGAGAGCATTAGCCAATATCCATTGTACGAGTTCACCGTATCACCCTTAACGGCCGGATTTTCACGCCAGCTAGTGGCCGAAGAGAGGGGCAATCCGCTCAGAGTGGATGGCAAATTGACTCACCAGCGTAATTTTGGCCTAGTGAGGGTAAGCGGAAAGGGAGACGAAAGGACGCTCACACTTGGGAATTACGACGTGAACGGCAACTTGTTGTGGGATTACACCATCAAGAAAGCAGACTTGGAGTTGCGCCGCCGCCGAGAGTAAAACCCAATTGCTCACTTCTTAAATCGCAAGGCTCTTGGTATAAGTGGGAGTTGAACCAGCGACCACAAATACCCGCCTTGCCGTTTGCGCTTTTCTGGTTTGGTAAGTCCACGGTATCCGTAGGGTGGTTTTCGTGCCCAGCGTAATACGGCAATGATTGGCCATCCGATAAGGGGTAGATAGTATGCGATCAGGTCAGCGTCGCGTACCCATTTGTGAAGCCAGTTTTTGGCCTTCGGACGCACAAGGTCTCTTTCGTGTCTGATGAAACCATATGGCCAACCGGGTCCAATTACCGGCCACGCCTTGCCAGGGATCGTGCGGATCGAGCGGATCAGGTCGGGCAAGTCGTAGGGTTTTTGACCATGCTCCGCTACCAAGCTATTTATGTTTTGCTGCATTTCCTTACGTGCCATTTCAGCAGCCTTATCGGCCTGCGTGCGGGTTGGTTTGGTACCCTTTATCCATCCAAAGTTTTTCAGCCAGTTGTCTAGTGGAAGGGGTTTGCCCACAAAAAACTTCATTTTACATGGAAACCCAAAGTAGAAAAAGAATGGAAATAGGATGGCTATAAAAGCGGCCGGAATCGGAAAAAAGGGGATGCCAGTGAATCGGTCAACAAGTTTGTCGAGCCAAGGCAATGTAAAGCTGGTTGGATTCACCCATTCGGCATTGATGGTGTATATCGGATAAACAGGCACATCGTGTTCGGCCGCCAGCATGACAAAGCTTCGCGAAAATGGCTGAAGCTGATAGCGACGATTGAAACCCTTCGCAATACCCGGTATTCCCTCGGGGTAGTACACGATGCGTTCGTCGTGCTTTATCAATTCTCGGAAATTGTAATATGTCATGTCGACGGCTCCGCAGCGTCGCCAGAAGTTGTCGATCCCAAACAGTCGCATTAACCACGTACGGGCCAATTTGGGTGAGTAGACCGATCTGAACTTACGTTCTGGCACATTGCCATCTTGCCTCCAAAGTAGCGCATCGAGCACAAGGGCATCGTGAGGAAAGGCGTTCCCACTGTGGTTGCTTGCCAGAATGATCGGACCCGTTTTGGGTAAGCTATCGGCGCCATGCAACGAAGCCCTGAACCAATGGTCGATGATCGGATCCAGCACATTTACCCGCAGCGACTCGATATAATCAAGATCAAGAGGATCTTCGTGATGGTCTTTGATTGTCAGGTCCTTCAGTTTCATCTTTAAATATCTTGATATCAGGCATCACAGCAAAGCGCTAGTACTCAAAATTCAGGCAGATCAGCACACGGATTGCTATATTGAAGGATTATTCTCACATAGTTCATGTGCCATGAAATTCAAAACAGTATACATTGCGGCGTTGTTCCTGCTGCCATTCGTTCTATCAAATTGTTCCCCCCAGATCCCAAAAGCTCCATCGGAACTCGATCCATCACTCTTGATTTCGCTTGACAGCGCATCGGTGCGAAACCACCTCATGGTTATCAGCCATGACAGCCTGGAGGGCAGAGCCCCCGGAACAATGGGTGAGCAGCGAACAATACGATACATCAAAGGAGTGTTCGAAAAAGCAGGACTTGAGCCAGCATTTAGCGGATCCTTCACACAAGATGTGCCCTTAATTGCCACCAAAGTATCTGGGACTCCACAGCTGTCATTCAGCCACGAAGATGGAACCCGCCAGGATATGACATTCGTCAACGACTACCGCGTTTTCACCGACTCCGAGCAATCAGAAATTCAAACTAGTGGCGAAGTTGTATTCGTCGGACACGGGATTACGGCTCCTGAGTTTGAGTGGGACGACTATGCAGGTGTTGATGTAACCGGTAAAGTAGTTATGGTGTTCGATGGGGAACCGATGGCCACAGAAACGGAGCCCAACCTTTTCAAAGCCGACACCCTTACATACTACGGTAGGTTCACGTTTAAGATCGAAGAGGCTCGCCGTCGCGGTGCATCTGGAATAATCATCATTGAAAACCCAGTTTTCTTTGCTAGAAATAGGATGCGCGCTACCACAGAGCAGATTCAGTTGACAAGTCAACCCGACGGCTTGCTTGATGTAAAAGTTTATCTCTCTAATGAGGCGGCTGGCAACCTCGCTCGCAAGCAAGGCAGCACCCTTGAGGAGTGGCGGTCGCTCGCAGGACAGCGGGGTTTCACGGCCCAAACGCTCCCATTCACAATGGAAAGCAACACGAGCTACGATATACGCCGCATCAATGGGCAAAACGTAGGTGCAATACTCCGAGGATACGAGCGTCCAAACGAAATCGTCCTATTTACAGCGCACCACGATCACCTAGGCATTGGCATCCCCGATGCCAAGGGCGACTCTATCTATAACGGAGCCGTCGACAACGCGTCGGGTACTGCTACGGTTCTCATGCTGGCTGAAGCTTTTGCTAAGATGCCCTACAAACCGAAGAGAAGCATCATGTTCCTGACGGTAACCGCCGAGGAATCTGGTCTTTTAGGCGCGTACTACTACAGTTACAATCCCGCATTCCCACTAGCACAGACAGTGGCAAACATCAACATTGATTGCACGAACATGTTTGGTCCGACGTATGATATCACTGCCGTTGGACCCGAGTACAGCGAGTTGGGCAACTTGTTGAGAGAAAAGGCGACGCTCGAAAGCATGGAATTGGTGCCATTCCCAAACATTGCTGGCGGAATCTTCTTTCGCAGCGACCAACTTCCGTTTGCCCAAGGCGGTGTTCCGGCGCTATACCTGCTATCTGGTAATCAGTACCACGAGGGATACCAGGAATTTGTTGCCAGCAAGTCTGCCGCATATTCCGGAAGTTATCACCAGCCATCCGACAACTTTGATCCAGAGTGGATGATGGAAGGAACCCTGCAACAAGCGCGGGTTGCATTTAGGATGGCGTATCAATTGGCAAACACGAATACTTGGCCACAGTGGGTAGAAGGATCCGAATTTGAGTCGATTCGCAAGTCGACCGACAATTTGCGCAATTAAAAAAAGGTCCCCCCGGGAACATCTTCCAAGGGGGGACCTTCGTCGTATCCCGGATTTTACGGGAAAATACCTAGTTGCTGATACGATACTGCAACCTTGTTGATTGCACTGATAAAGGCGGCTGTCCTCAGATCGACGCTAAATTCTCGGCGAATTTCGACAATTTGATCTAAGGCGGTGATCATGGTGTCTTCGAGGCCTGAGTTGACCAAGTCCTCTTCGCTGGCACCGTTCGAAAGGCGCTTCAAGTCATAATCAGTGAATTTGGTGTTTGTAGTGGTCTCGATGGCTTCGAGAAGTTTCATGGTAGCATTTTCGCCGAATCGACGATCCATGCGACCGAAACGCACGTGGCTCAAGTTCTTTAGCCACTCGAAGTAGGAAACCGTCACACCACCGGCATTAAGATAGGTGTCGGGTATGATGAGCGCTCCTCGCGACTTGATAATGTCGTGAGCTTCTGCAGTCGTGGGTCCGTTTGCTGCCTCGCCGATGATCTTAGCCTTGATTAGATGCGCATTCTCGTCGGTGATTTGGTTTTCCAAAGCGGCCGGAATCAGAATATCGCAATCGAGCTCTAGTGTCTTAAGCGTCGGTGCGATGTTGATTGCTCCAGGATAGTCGAGGATAGAACCCGTTTCCTTGCGATGCGACATCACTTTGTCGATGTCGAAGCCCTTCGGATTGTAAATACCACCCTCCATTTCTGCGAGGCCAACAAGAATGGCGCCGCCTTCTTGGAAAAACTTCCCAGCATAGTACCCTACGTTTCCGAGACCTTGAATGACGACGGTTTTGCCCTCGAGGCCGGTAGTAAGACCAAGTTTGCTCATTTCGTCGGCGTAGTTGCAAATCTCGCGTACACCAAAATAAACACCTCTACCGGTAGCCTCGCGACGGCCACGAATGCCGCCTTGAGCTATTGGTTTGCCGGTGACACATCCCGCCGAGTCTACGCCGCCAGCAATAGAACTGTATGTGTCGACGATCCACGCCATTTCGCGCTCGCCCGTGCCGTAGTCGGGTGCTGGCACGTCAATTCCGGTTCCAATGAAGTTCTTACGGATCAATTCATAGGTGAAGCGGCGTGTGATTCGCTCCAGCTCACCATCCGAGTACCTCGACTTGTCGATCATTACTCCGCCCTTTGCCCCTCCGAATGGTACGTCGACAACGGCGCATTTGTAGGTCATCAGAGCGGCAAGTGCCATCACCTCGTCTTCGTTCACTTCCATGCTGTATCTGATGCCACCCTTGGTCGGAGACTTATGCTGGCTGTGCTGTGCCCGCCAAGCGTAAATCACCTCGATGGTGCCGTCGTCGCGGCGAAGTGGAAACTGCATTTTATAAACACTGTTGCAGATTTTTATCTGGTTCAATAAGCCTTTGTCGTGCTTGGTATAAACTGCAGCTTTATCAAAGTTTCGGTTTACCTGTTCAAAAAATCCGTATTTGGCCATGATGGTATGAATAGAAAATGATTAGGAAGATTAAGCACTAATGCGGGTAAGTTTGGGAAAGTCCCAAACATAAGCAACTGTAATACGAACGATTTACGCTTTTGATCATTGTTTCAATAAATTGGCTTAAGTTGATTTAAGAAAACAAAACGCACTAGAAATCGATTTGATGGACAAAACCTATTACGATCCCGCCGACTTAAAAAAATTCGGGGATATCGCTGAATTTGAACCGAATTTGGCAAAAAAATTCTTCAGCTGGTATGGTGCCGTGTTTGAAGAAGGCGCACTCTCGGCAAGGGAGAAATCCTTGATTGCATTGGCCGTTTCACATGCCGTTCAGTGCCCGTACTGCATTGACGCGTACACAACCGACTCCCTCGAAAAAGGTGCTGACGAAGCCATGATGATGGAGGCCGTCCACGTTGCCGCTGCCATACGGGGAGGTGCAAGCTTGGTGCATGGTGTACAGATGATGAACAAGGCCAAGCAAATCGGGATGTAGTATGAAGACCCTCCACGCCAGCGGAAACGCACTCGCCGACCCAGACATCCAGCTCGGTATATTAGAAGGCGATTCTGATTCGCACTGTGTGCTGCCTGCGTTTGAAGACAAGCTCGATCCTATTGGCTTGTTTCCGCTCAGACCAACCGGGATCGACATACTTCAGGTCAACCTTGGTTATATGTGCAACCAAACCTGCAAGCATTGTCATGTAGACGCCGGACCCGACCGCAAAGAAATTATGACCCGCCAGACGATGGAGCATTGCCTAAAAGTGCTTCGAGATACCGACATCAAAATAGTCGACCTAACCGGTGGTGCACCTGAGATGAACCCGCATTTTCGCTGGTTTGTTGAGCAGATTCGTGCTTTAGGTCGTCATGTGATGGTTCGGTGCAATCTCACCATCCTTACCGTGAACCCAAAGTATAGGGAGCTGCCAGAATTCTTCAGAAACCACCAGGTCGAAGTGGTTTCTTCGTTGCCATTCTACAGTGCAGCGCATACCGACCGCCAGCGTGGCGATGGGGTGTTTGAACGCTCAATCGAAGCTCTACAAATGCTCAATGCGGTTGGCTATGGAAAACCGGGATCCGGATTGATGCTTAATTTGGTGTACAATCCAAACGGAGCTTTCCTCCCGGCACCACAATCGCAGCTTGAGCGCGACTTCAAGCGCCAGCTGGAGCAGCGGCATGGTGTGCTGTTCAACAACCTATTTTGCATCACAAACATGCCGATCTCGAGATTTTTGGAATTTTTGATTGTAAGCGGCAACTACGATGCCTACATGGAAAAGCTTGTGAATGCTTTCAATCCGGCAGCCGCTTCTGGTGTGATGTGCAGAAACACACTGTCGGTGGGATGGGACGGCTGGTTGTACGACTGCGACTTCAACCAGATGTTGGAACTTAAGGTAGATGTTCCAAGCTCAACGCACGTCTCGAGTTTTAGCCACAGTCAACTTAGCACACGCGAAATCGTTGTGAAGCGGCACTGTTTTGGATGCACTGCCGGTGCAGGAAGCAGCTGTGGCGGAAATACCACCACAAATTAACCGAAACCACCAGATCCACCATCCTCAATCCTCCATCCTCCCATGTACTCTCTCGGTCTCGACATAGGAAGCTCATCCGTCAAAGCGTGCCTTTATGATACTGAAGCCCGCCAAGTTGTTGGCTCATGTACGTCGCCAACAGACGAAATGCCCATCTCGTCGCCGCAGCCAGGATGGGCAGAGCAGGATTCCGAGCTTTGGTGGCACCATGTACTAGTAGCGTGCGATGACCTAAAGAGTCGTTTCCCTGTCGAATGGGTTTCCGTGAAGGCAATTGGAATCGGTTATCAGATGCACGGATTGGTTGCCCTTGACGAATATGGCAACTCCGTGAGACCAGCAATCATATGGTGCGACAGCCGTGCTATAGAAACCGGAAACCAGATTGCCGACAAAGTTGGTCGAAAGCGGCTCTTGGATTCGAATCTGAACACACCTGGTAACTTCACGGCATCAAAGATGGTGTGGATGATGGACAATGAGCCCGATGTGTGGTCGAAGGTTGCGACGATAATGTTGCCTGGCGATTACATCGGCTATCGGTTATCGGGAAAAATGGCCACTTCGCGCTCGGGCCTATCTGAAATGGCTTTATGGGATTTCATAAACGATAAAGAAGATAATTTAATATTAAACGAATTTGTTGATATTAATGCCCGAATCCCTGACATAGTGCCCAATATTGGATTCGCCAGTAAGATCTCGAATGAGGCCTCATCGAGACTTGGTCTCGGCGATGATGTAGTTTTGGCTTATCGCTCCGGTGATCAGCCCAACAATGCCTTCGGACTGGGGGTTACAGAACCTGGATCTGTTGGCATGAATGCCGGCACATCTGGGGTGGTGTATGCGGTAACCGATAAGCCGGTAGTCGATTCTGCAGAGGCCTTCAACCCTTTTCTGCATGTGAATGACAATGATCATCAAAGGCGAATTGGGTTGCTTTTATGCCTGAACGGATGTGGAATTCTGAATGCTCAGGTGCGCAAGCTCACTAAAGCGGTCAGTTATGACCAAATGAACTCAAGTGCGGCTGAAATTGGACTTGGATCTGATGGACTTCAGATTCTTCCTTTTGGAAACGGTGCCGAACGAATGCTGGGAAATCGTAATCCAGGTGCGTCGGTACATGGCTGGGATCTTGTGCGGCACAGCGACGCCCACTTTTACAGGGCATCGCTTGAGGGCATAGCCGCTACGCTTTCATATGGAATAGATCACATGCGCTCATTGGGAGTCGAAATCAACAAAGTACACGCCGGAAGAGCCAACCTGTTTCTGAGCCCGCTATTTTGCGAGCTAATCGCATCGATGGCGCGCGTCGATCTATATCTTTTTGAATCGGATGGAGCATCAGCCGCTGCAAAGGGAGCTGCATACGGTGCGGGGATGATCGATGATGCAGTTAATCCCATTGAGTTATTGGCTAAGCCAACGGTTTATACCGCCAGTGAAAACAAGGATGATGTAGAATCCTTGAGGATAGCCTATTACAACAAAATAAGTTCAACATTAAATCATTAAACATAGTTCAATGTTAAAACAATCTTTCCACAGCGTATGCGCATGGACCTTCAATTCAGGCAAGGGTGGATTTACACCCGGCAATATTCGTCCAAGTTGGGCTAACGACAAGTTAAATACCGTCGCCAAAATCCAACTTGTCAAAGACAAAATCATCCCCCGCTTACCGGAGCATATCGTACTCGGGTTTGAAATGCACTACGATTACGAGTTCGACGACAAGAATGCAGCACGTATATCGGATGCTCTTTCAGAGACTGGAATCCCTGTGGCCATGACTACCCCCGGGCTTCATCCTCACATGGGGTACGGTGGCCCGGCGTCGTTAGACCCAAGCGAACGAGTCTGGGCAGAGCGTTACACGCGACGTACCATCGAAATCACCTACGAAACGTTCAAAACCAACTGGCATCCGGTTCACGCACCCACTTTAGTGTTATGGAACGGCTCATGGGGTTACGATTTGGGGACCCCTGCCGTCAAGCAGATGATGCAGCACCTCAAGGAAGGAATTGCCGGCCTTGTCAAGTTTGAAGCTGGTTTGGGAGGTGAGCTTTATTGGGGGTTGGAGCCAAAGCCGAACGAAGGGCATCCTGCCATGTTGCTCCCTACGGTGGCAAGCGCTATTGCTTTTTGGTATAAGCTGCGCGATGAATTTGGAATCAGCCTCGACAAGAAAGGTGTCAACAAAGAAATTGGCCACTCCGAAATGATCGGCTTGGATGCCATCATCGATACGGTCGAGGAATTGGATCATGGAATGATGACTCACTCGCACCTGAATAGCCAGGGATATAACGACGGCATCATATTGGGTGGGCCCGGCAAATTTGATATTGACCACGGTGTAAGGGTCAATGGATTTAATATATCGATAGCTCGTCTCATGCAGGATGCCGGTTATGTACGTTGGAAAGGCCACGATATGCAACCGCGTCCATACGACAACGAGCAACAGGCAGTCGACAGGGTGGTGCGGAGCATCTTGAGCTGGGAGGCGTGCGAACACACCGCAAAAGGTCTCGACATGGCAACGTTGAACACGCTTCTTATAAACCGTGAGTCGGCGAAAGCCGAAGACATGATGATGGATGCCGTGAGTGATGCCATCCGATACTTTCGGTCGATATACAATGTGGGTGTTTGACTAGAAAAGTCCAACGACGGTGATATCTCCTGCATCTTTTCTGAAGTGTAGTCGTAGAATGAAGTCATATCATCTACAGACGGCTTAAACCCACGTATTGTGGGCCCTGCGGGGGATTCTAACATGTCAAACATACATCGCCAAGGTAAGCGAATTCGCTTGCCGCTGATATTGCTATCTCTTTTCCTCATGGTCTTTGTCTCCAGCAGCCAGATCATGATTATGGTGCCTTTGTTGCCCATGATCGGTGAGAGTTTGAACATTTCTACCACATTGTTGGGTACGCTCTTTTCAGGTTCTGCAATCATGGTTGGCATTTTTGCCCTGTTCATGGGACCAATATCCGACAGAATTGGCCGTCGTAGGGTTCTAGTGTACGGTACACTTACGATGTCGCTTGCATTGGCGTTACACGCCTTTGCCGTAGGATTTTGGTCGCTAATGGCGATTCGGTTATTTGCTGGCGCTGCTGCTGGCATGTTGAGCGGTGCTGCTGTGTCGTTCGTTGGCGATTTCTTTCCGCCCGAGCGACGTGGATGGGCCAACGGCTGGATCATGAGCGGAGGTGCGGCTGGACAAATAATTGGTATCCCGCTTGGAACCATACTGGCCAATGACACAATGTTCTTCATACCATTTGTAATGTTTGCCGTGGTCATGGCCATTGTTGCCATCATGGTAATTCTTTTTGTACCACAGCCCGCAGTCGACCTGAACAAAAACCCACTCACTATCCCATCGGTACTGTCGCAATATAAAAGGATACTTATCACGCCAGGGGTATTCTTTGGAGGACTCGTTTTTGCGATGATGTATTTCGGACTATCCATATTCCTAATCTATCTGCCGTCTTGGCTCGAAGATGTAGGTTGCTCTAATTGCGATCAGATAGCATTCATGTTTCTGGTTGGCGGTGTAGCCAACTTGGTGGCTGGCCCTATATCGGGTACTCTGTCCGACAGGATCGGCCGGAAAGGCATCGTGCTTTTTTCGTGCTTAGGAACAGCGTTTGTTATGGTTTTATCGAACTGGATGAACGAGAGCCTCCTCTTCTCATTCATATTGTTTGCCGTTGCAATGGCGCTTTTGGCAATGCGGACGAGTCCGTATCAATCTCTTATAAGTGGTTATGTATCGTCGGGAGACCGCGGCACAATGATGAGCCTTTGTGTCTCGATGGGCCAGGTCGGCATGACTGCTGCAGGATTGGTGTCGGGACTTTTGTACACCAATTTCGGATTTTGGGGAAATAGCATAATAGGTGCCGTAACTCTGATGATGGCAGGATTAATGGTTTGGCACCTGATGCCCGAAGAAATAAGCACAACCCGTGCCGTGGCATCCAACGATAATGAGACATTAGCAATGGAGTTGGTGCCTATTCCGAGGAAATGAATCTTTTTGCAGGCTTTATCGTTGATAGGTCGTACATTTGTTTACAACAATAAAGTAAAGAGGTTCATATCACACCACCATTGAACCCTCCCGAGTCGAAACCCGCTAAGTTGGGGGATTTTTGGATCTTGTTACCCCTCTGGCTAATGATTTTTTCAGCCAGTAGCCAGATCATGATTATTGCCCCGATTTTGCCCCAGTTAGGGCTACAACTGAACATCCCAGAAGCGGTACAGGGTACACTCATCACGGCATACGCCTTTATGGTGGGCTTATTTGCACTGATCATGGGGCCAGTTTCCGACCGTATCGGACGCCGGCGAATACTTCTTTATGGCACGCTCGCCATGACCATCGCCCTCGCTTTGCATGCCGTCGCTACAGGATATACCTCGATGTTGATCATTCGTGCTATTGCCGGTGCCGCAGGTGGTGTACTGAGTGGCTCGGCGGTATCGTACATTGGCGACTACTTTCCTTATGAGCGCAGGGGTTGGGCTAACGGATGGGTTATGAGCGGCGCCGCCACTGGGCAAATTGTTGGTATCCCGCTCGGTACCATCCTATCGGAGTCCATTGCTTTTTACGCCCCATTCCTTTTGTTTTCGGCCTCAATGGCCATCACGTTTGTATTTGTTTGGAAGTTCCTGCCACAGCCAAACGTTGAGAGAAACACGACCCCGATGGGTATCGGTGGCGCATTGAGGCAATACAGCACAATGTTGCAGCGTAGCGATGTTGCGGCAGCGAGTTTGGCATACTTTGTGATGTTCTTAAGTATTTCGATGTATGTCGTGTATTTGCCCACATGGCTCACCGAGACATTCAATATTGGTGCCCGAGATATTGCGACCATGTTTTTGATAGGTGGTGTGGCCAATGTAATTACGGGTCCACAAGCCGGTCGTATTTCCGACAGAATTGGACGTAAGCGAATGATCCTGATATCGTGCATTGGCACCTCGATAGTAATGTTCAGTACAACGTATGTAGTTGTGCAATTCTCGATAGTCTATGCGCTATTTTTCGTAATCATGGTGCTTGTGGCCATGAGAATAAGCCCATTTCAGGCACTCTTGAGCGAAATTGTGGCTGGAAATAACAGAGGCGCATTGATGTCTCTTACGGTTTCGTTGGGTCAAGTAGGCTTTGGTGCCGGTGGAGCATTGGCCGGACTGACCTATACCATGAGCGGATATGCCAGTAACACGATCTTCTCGGCCATATTTGTCCTTGCAGCCGGAATTATTATCTATCGCTACATACCTGAGCCTCAACTAAAGAAAACAAGTATATCACCAAAGGGTGCAATGTTTGGTGCCGCTTTCAGAAATAAATCAGATAAACAAAAATCAGAACCCATCGTGAAGAGAGGCGAATTAACTGAAATCGGATAGATTTTAGTATTATTGATAACTATGCTCGTAGAACTATTTATAATTCTAGGCCTAATAGCGTTGAACGGCATCTTTTCGATGTCTGAAATCGCTTTGGTATCATCTAGGAAAGCTCGTCTCGAAATACTCAGAAAGAAAGGCAGCAAGGGAGCCGAGGTTGCTAGCGCGCTGCTCGATGAACCGACGCGTTTCTTGTCGACCGTTCAAATCGGTATTACGCTCATCGGCATCCTCACCGGTTTGTTCTCGGGTGCACAGATTGCTACCGAGTTGGGTGCATGGATAGGAACGTATCCCGCTTTGGCCGCCTACTCGAACATCATCGCCACAACCATTGTTGTGTTGATTGTCACATATTTGACATTAGTGTTCGGCGAGTTGATTCCCAAACGGCTAGGTATGGGAAATCCAGAAAGAATCGCTTCCTTTGTTGCCGTACCCATGAGCTTCGTTTCGATGGTGTCGAGGCCGTTTGTGAGCCTTTTGAGCGCATCGACGCATTTGATCTACCGTCTGATGAATATTCAGGCCGATGACAACAAAGTAACCGAAGAAGAGATTCTCGCACTCATCGACGAGGGCACGACATCTGGCTCGGTTGAGGAGATTGAACAGGACATCATGGAGAACATCTTTTATTTGGGCGATAAGCGCCTCGAATCATTGATGACACATATATCAGATGTGATCACCATCGAGTCGACAGCAACCTACGAAGATGTGCTCGGGGTGTTTCGAGAACATAAGTTCTCCACATATCCCGTCCATGAGGACGAAAAGGACCGCATTATTGGTCTCATATCCATAAAAGAAGTTTTTTCCATCACTGATACGAAGGATTTTTCGGTTAAATCAATCCTAAGACCAATCCACTTTTTCCCTGAGTACACGAGGTCATACAAGGTGCTCGAAACGTTCATGGAATCGAAAATTCACCACGGAATCATAGTCGACGAATTTGGTAGTCTGCTTGGTTTGGTGACCATGAACGACCTCCTGAACGACTTGGTCGGCAATTTGTCGGAAGAGGAATCAATTTCCTATGAGTTTACCCAACGGGATGAAAATTCATGGCTTGTCGATGGGATGTATCCTTTCATTGATCTTCTAAAGAAGTTTGATATTGACGATGAGCCATACCGAAGTGCACATTTCCACACAGTTGCTGGTTTTATGATAAATAAGCTGAAAAAACTACCAGAAACTGGCGATGTGGTTAACTGGAAGACCTACAAAATGGAGGTGGTCGACATGGACCACAGGCGTGTCGATAAGATTATGATATCTAGATTAGAGCTTTAGCTAGAGCCGTTCACGTGGTGCTAAGGCACCTATGCTCATGAATTGTTATCTTATGCGTTCATAGAGCATTTATTATTGCTTTTCCGCACCTATCAATAACACATTTATGATGAAGAAGTTTATCCCAGTAGTAGCCCTCGTATTCGCACTTGGTGCATGTTCTGCATCAGCACCCGACACGACCGAATCGACAGAGGCCCCAGTGGTTCAGGCCGCTGAAACCATCACCCTGAGCATCTCAGGCATGGACTGTGACGGATGCGTCAAGTCGGTAACCGAAGCGCTTAAAGGCGTTGAAGGTGTTGCTGAGGTAGAGGTATCTCTCGACAATCAGACGGCTACTGTAAAAGGTGGCAGCCTCGATATCATGAAGCTCGCCGCAGCGGTTGACGAAGCTGGCTACGGTGCCATGCCTTTTGACCCAGACGCCCCACTTGCACCTGCCGACAGCACAAAGAAGCATGAGCACGGCGAAGGCCACGAACACGGCGAAAATCACTGATCTGAATATCAGACCTTCAACGCTGTTCTGACTTTTTGCAGCACGACACAAGTCTTGCCATCGTCGATGATTCCATCGTCAAGCATGGCAAGTGCTTGGGTCAGTGGCATCCTTACGGTTTCGACGAATTCGTCCTCGTCGGTGTTGCTATCCGATTCTTTTAGTCCTCGGGCAACAAAAATGTGGATAATCTCGTCGCAGAAGCCGATCGCAGGATAGAAATGTCCGATTTTCTTTAAATCGGTGGCCTCAAGGCCGGTTTCTTCAAGCAGCTCGCGTCGGGCGGTCTCTTCGATTGGCTCGCCCAGATCGATCTTCCCTGCTGGTACCTCCCAGAACATTTTTGCCGGACCATAACGGTATTGGCGTAAAAGCAGCGTATCGCCGTTTTCGAAGATAGGCACAATTGCACACGCACCCGGATGTTTGATCCACTCTCTACGAGCAGTGGTTCCATTGGGCATTTTGGATACGTCTTCGTGAACCTTTAGTAGGTTGCCGTCGTAAACCAATTTGGAGGATAAACGCGCTTCCGAGAAATTATCGAGTCCATCGTTCAGGTCTGGTATAGATTGATTCATATCAATTCGACGATTTGGGTGTACCGAAGGAGTGTGTATTTCCGTATCCTTGCAACAATCGCATAAAATTAGCCATTCGGCAACGTGGAAGCATCTAAAAATATCGATGGGAAGGTAATCGAGGTAAAAAAGGACTTAATTACCCTTTCGAACCTTGTATCGTTCTCGCGGATGCTCGTTCCTATACCTCTTGCGATCATGGGTCCACCCGAAGGTAGCCCAGATTTGGTGTTTACGCTTCTTGTTGTTTGGGCCATTTTGAGCGATTTTCTCGACGGAATGTTGGCGCGCTGGATGAACCAAGTTTCGGAGCTTGGCAAAGTCCTTGATCCGATAGCCGACAAAGTATGCGCGGCGTTGCTCTTCATTTATGCAGTGTGGATCGGACGTATCCCAAGTTGGTTCCTAGCGGTTCTCTTAGGACGAGATCTGCTCATTCTGTTAGGGTCGTGGGTGATACTGAGCAAGCACCGAAAAGTGGCGATGTCGGTCATGTCGGGCAAGGTCACAGTGAACGTTCTCGCTGTATTGTGGATTGTGGTTATGTATTTCCCCAATGCGGGCGCCTGGGCCACATTCCTCATGGGTTTATCGTTGTTAATGATGGTATATTCCACATCGGAATACGTATGGCGCTATTTACAGATCGAGCAAGGCGCAAGATATAATTAGATACTATTATGGGATTTTTTGAACGTTTAGGTTTTAAGAAGAAGGAGACGGTAGAGCAGGGCTTGGAAAAGAGCCGCGAGGGCTTGCTATCGAAGCTTGGCAAGGTAGTGATGGGTAAGGACCAAGTCGACGATGAGGTTCTTGACCAGCTTGAGGAGGTCTTAGTTACTTCAGACGTGGGCGTTAGCACAACGTTGAAGATCATCGACAAACTTCAGGCCCGAGTGAAACGCGACAAGTATGTGTCGACATCCGACCTGCATAAGATCTTACGTGAAGAAGTATCAGAGTTACTCAAGCCACAAGATGCCAACCGTCCGGCCGATTTCGATGCCGAGTTCCCGAACAAGCCCCATGTGATCATGGTGGTGGGTGTGAACGGTGTTGGCAAGACCACGACCATCGGCAAATTGGCAAGTATGTACAGATTAGCCGGGAAGAGTGTGCTTCTTGGTGCTGCCGATACCTTCCGAGCCGCAGCAGTATCGCAGCTCACCGTGTGGAGCGAACGTGCTGGTGTGGGCATTATCCAGCAAGGACAGGGAGCCGATCCCGCTTCGGTCGCTTTCGACGCCGTACAAGCCGCAGAAGCCCGAAACGTGGATGTGCTCATCGTCGACACGGCAGGACGTCTCCACAACAAGTTGACCTTGATGAACGAGCTGGGCAAGATCAAGCGGGTTATGAGCAAAGTGATCGACACGGCACCGCACGAGGTGATCTTGGTGCTCGACGGGTCTACCGGTCAGAATGCCATTCTGCAGGCTAAGGCCTTTACCCAGGTGGTTGATATTACAGGCCTGGCCATTACCAAACTCGACGGCACTGCTAAGGGCGGCATCGTGATCGCCATCAGCGACGAACTGAGCGTGCCTGTGAAGTACATCGGAGTGGGCGAGAAGATCGGCGATCTTCAAGTCTTCGACCGAGAAGCCTTTGTCGACGCATTGTTTGGCGAGCGCCTCTGACCGCGGAAGAGTGAGCGCGGAAAAGATGACCGTGGATCTATATGATCAATAAGATCATAAGATAGAAGAGTGACCGTAGATCGATAAGAGGAAGAATGACCGTAGATCTATACGATCGATAAGATCATAGAATGGAATAGTGAGCGTATCTACTTAAAAAAAAAGGCCTGTCAACATCGACAAGCCTTTTTAAAATCACTAATCACTAATCACTAGTCACTAGTCACTACCCTCACACCATCGCCTTGAGCTTATCGACGTAGTTGAGCTTCTCCCAAGGGAACTCTGGGCGACCAAAGTGTCCGTAGGCGGCTGTGTTGCGGTAGATTGGACGCTTGAGGTCAAAGCGCTTGATGATCTCTGCTGGACGGCAGTCGAACAGCACGCTCACGATGGAGCTGAGTTTGAGGTCGTCGATCGTGCCGGTTCCGTAGGTGTTCACGCTGATCGAAACGGGCTTGGCGACTCCGATGGCATATGCCAGCTGCACGAGGCAGCGGTCGGCCAGTCCTGCAGCAACAACGTTTTTGGCGATGTGGCGGGCTGCATAAGCGGCGCTGCGGTCAACTTTGGATGGATCTTTGCCAGAGAAGGCGCCACCGCCGTGTGCACCGTGCCCGCCGTAGGTGTCGACGATGATCTTGCGTCCTGTTAGTCCGGTGTCGCCATGTGGTCCACCGATCACGAAATTACCGGTCGGATTGATGTGGTAGATCGTGTCTTTATCCAACAGGTTGGCGGGGATTACACGTGGAATCAAGATGGTCTTGATGTCGTGGTGAATCTGCGACTGTTCTACATTCTCGTCGTGCTGTGTAGAGATGACGATTGTATCGATGCGGAACGGTTTGCCATTCTCGTCGTACTCAACGGTGACTTGGCTCTTGCTGTCGGGAGCCAGGTACGGCATCAGGTTCGTGTGCTTGCGGATATTGGCCAATTCGCGAACAAGATCGTGCGAATACTGTATCGACATCGGCATGTACTGCTCGGTCTCGGTGCAAGCGTAGCCGAACATCATGCCCTGGTCGCCAGCGCCCTGCTCTTTTTTAGAGTCGCTGTCAACGCCTTGGGCGATGTCGGAACTCTGCTTGTGGATGCTCACCAACACGCCGCACGAGTCGCCATCGAAACGGTAGCTAGCTTTGGTGTATCCGATATCGTTTATGACTTTGCGAACCAAGTCTTGCACTTCGATGTACGCTTCGGTGGTTACTTCCCCTGAAATAACGGCCAAACCGGTGGTTACAAGGGTCTCGACGGCCACACGGGAATTTGGATCCGCTTTGAGCATAGCATCGAGGATGGCATCCGATATCTGATCTGCAACCTTGTCGGGATGCCCTTCAGAAACGGACTCCGATGTAAATAATCTCTTCATTTCAAAAAAGTGGTTTTACGTTGACGATTAACGGGGCTGGCACAACGGCCTCAGGGGTACCCACGAACCTTGAAGATACGGAAAAGCTTAAATAAAAGAGGCCTCAGATACGTCGTGCAGCTTACCCAAAAAGGGAACCCGTCTCATTGGCAGGTTTAATGCCGAGGTAGTCGAAGGCTTTTCGGGTAGCAACGCGGCCTTTCGGAGTGCGTTGCAAAAACCCCTCCTGTATCAGAAAAGGTTCGTACACCTCTTCGATCGTTCCTTTGTCCTCGCCGATGGCGACAGCGAGTGTGCCAAGCCCGACTGGACCGCCCTTGTAGTTTTCGATCATGGCGGTGAGGAGACGGATGTCCATCTCGTCGAGACCATTCCGGTCTACGTCGAGCGCATTCAATGCCTTATCGGCAACAGTTTTATCGATCATGTTTTTTCCAGCCACCTCGGCGAAGTCGCGGGTGCGTCGCAAAAGACGATTCACAAGACGCGGTGTTCCCCTGCTGCGACGAGCAATTTCATGTGCACCGTCTTCGGTTACACCGATGCCCAAAATTCCGGACGAGCGATGCGTGATAGCGGTGAGCAGCTCGACGTCGTAGTAATCGAGACGAAAGTCGATGCCGAACCTCGCGCGAAGTGGCGCCGTAAGCAACCCTTTGCGAGTGGTTGCGCCAACCAATGTGAACTGCTTGAGGTCAATTTGGATGCTTCGTGCGTTTGGTCCGGAGTCGATCACGATGTCGAGCTTATAATCCTCCATGGCCGAATAAAGGTATTCTTCAACTACTGGACTCAAGCGGTGGATCTCGTCGATGAACAGCACGTCGCCATCCTCGAGATTGGTGAGGAGTCCGGCCAGATCGCCGGGCTTCTCGAGCACGGGTCCGGTTGTTGGACGAATATGACCGCCCATTTCGCGGGCGATGATGTATGCAAGCGTCGTCTTTCCCAAACCCGGCGGACCCGAAAGCAGCACATGGTCGAGTGCCTCACCTCTTTTTCTTGCTGCCTGTATGAACACCGAAAGATTGTCGATGATCTTTCGCTGGCCGATAAAATCGTCCATTCGAACTGGACGAATGGTGGCTTCGAAGGCGGTGTCGCGCTGGTTGGGGTTGAGAAGCGGGTTCTGCATGTAAACAAAATACGATTCCATCGCACGAATGTGAAACTTGACACGATAATCGCTCGTTATGGCCGTTTAGCGTTATATTCCATGAAAAGAACGATCATGCCAAAGTCATCCTATTCCCCAGACGTAATGCGCCCAGAGGCGCCTACGCTCATCAGAAAATCTGAGCGTAAGGTCGAAAACGGTTCAAAGCCGGTTTATGGCCCGCGTTACCGTGCTGTGCCCTCACCCCGCCATGAGGACTTAAAGTATTACGGGAGAGACTATTATCAGAATTACGAGCTAAGCTGGCTTCAATTTAACGAGCGGGTGCTCGCCGAGGCGCTGGATGCACGCAACCCGCTATTGGAGAGAGTTCGTTTCATTGGAATCGTCTGCAGCAACCTCGATGAATTTTTTCAGAAGAGGGTGGGTGGCTTGAAACGGCAGCTTTTGGCCGGGGTTGATAATTTGCCAGTCGACGGCATGACACCCCGTGCACAGTTGAAGATGATCCGCGATGAGGTAAAGAAGCTCATTTCATCTACTCGCAGTTGCTTCTTTTTCGACCTTGTGCCGCAATTAGACAAGGAGG
>CAZVRJ010000002.1:0-113704 GCA_964629885.1 uncultured Chitinophagales bacterium
TGATCGATATGCCCTTCAAGGGGATAGATCGGATCAATATTCCGTATTTTGCAATGTTGATTTGTACCACCCCCCACCCCCCGCCGCTAACGACAGGGGCTAAATTCTCGATGCTCTCCAATATCCAACGATATGAAACTTGCAAACGTCGACCTCTCCCCAAATCTCCACCCAGATGTAGTTGAACTGCTATCGAAGGACAATCCAACCATGGCGGAAGCCTTGGGCATGGAGCTCGTTAAATTGCATCGCGACGAAGTGGTAGGCACCATGCCGGTTGATCATCGTACTGTGCAGCCAGTTGGACTGCTGCACGGTGGAGCCTCGGTGGCATTGGCCGAGACACTGTGCAGCATTGGGGCATGGCTGCACCTTGATCCAGGCACGCATACAGCTGTTGGGGTAGAAATCAACGCCAACCATGTGAGAGCCGTTCGCTCAGGAATCGTGATTGGGCGAGCCAAACCAGTGCATGTCGGTCGCCAGATCCAAATATGGGAATGTCGCATCGAAACAGAAGACGGCAAGCTTGTTTGCACGTCGAGGTGCACGCTGATGGCGGTTGCTATACGGTGATCGGTAATCGTGGATCTGAATAGGCCGTAGACGTCTTCAGTTATTTAATGTCGACTGTCATCCTGTGTCATCTTGTAAGGACCTACCCCGTAGGGGTCTGGCATCTTTATGATCTACTATAGCCCATGATCAACCGCGGTGAGCGGATTGCGTCGTACGGATTGCCATCATAATCGCCGTAGGTGGCATTCGGGGTGAGACCATTTTTACGGGAGACAGTATGGAACCAATCGAGCTCAAGCAGTCGCACATACTCGGTGAAGATCTGCTCATCGCCGGTAGCATCTTCGATCAGGTGGATTTCCTTGCGAACGGCACCATCCTCTATCCAGCGACGGATGGTGTAGCTCCACTCTGGGATAGTTCCTTCGTTGGATGAAATAAGGTTGGCCCGAACGTTGCCTGGGTTAAGAAAGTCGATCCAAACCTGTCCGCCTGGGCGCACCATCTGTGCCATGGCTGCGATGGGCAGCTCGTTCTCAGCTTCGCTCGCAAAATATCCGAAGCTGGTGAACAGGTTTACGACAACATCGAAGGTTTCGTCGAGCGGCACGCGCATGTCGCTCACGCGGAAGTCAATCACCACCCCCGCCTGAGCCGCCATCACCTTGGCACGCGATATGGCCGTAGGAGCCAAGTCGACTCCCGTCACGCGGTACCCCCTGTTCGCAAAATTGATACTGTGTCGCCCGCGCCCACATGCGAGGTCCAACAATTTAGGGTATTCCCCCACCGGAAAATGACTCGATATCAGCTCGGCGAGGCGGTTAGCGTCGGCAGCGTCACGTTTCGCATACAGCTGCTCGTGCAGGGGACTATCGAACCAATGCTCGAACCAATTGTGAATCATGGTCGTAATTATAAAGTTTTGATGGCTGCCACCGCAAGTGCGTCGACACGATTATTACGAGCGTCGTCGGCGTGGCCTTTGACCTTGATCCAATCCACACGGTGTTGCTTCATGGCACTGAGCATTTCCTCCCACAACTCGCGGTTCTCGACGGGCTTTTTGTCGGCCTTGCGCCAACCCTTGGCTTGCCAGTTCTCGATCCACCCCTGGGTCATGGCATTGATAATGAGCGCGCTGTCGCTGTGCAGCCGCACATGGCACGGCTTTTTGAGCTCCTCAAGGGCGCGTATCACGGCGGTCATCTCCATCCGGTTGTTGGTGGTTGCGCGGTCTGCGCCCGAAAGCTCCTTCTCCTTGCCGTTGTACTGCAGCAGTGCAGCCCAGCCACCCGGACCCGGATTACCGCTGCAGGCGCCGTCTGTGTAGATGTCGACGATGGGAAGCGCCTTCCTTGTATCAGACATAGGCTAGGCTGAGCGAGTGCAGCATTTTATGGAAGGAGGCGGCTCTGTGACGAATTCCGTCTTCGCCTGATTCGAGCCCGAAAAGAATGCCCCGACTGATGGGCACGACGGGAATGCCTTGATGCCCATTGAGTGCCTTTACGAGCGATCCTACATCACCACCCTGGGCACCGACACCAGGCAGAAGGAGTCCACCGGCAGGATGTGCCTTCAGCAAAGGGGCCATGGCTTCCGGACGCGTGGCACCTATAACCATACCCACATGTGCGGGACGCACCGGGTCGTATTCACCCAGCTTGTGGGCAATGACCTCGGCGAGCGATGGATGACCGGCAGCAGGCTGGCCAAGGAAATCGTCGGCACCGAGGTTGGACGTCAACGTGAGCACATACACAGCCTTGTCGGCGCGGGTCGTAAAAGCATTGAGGGTTTCGAGTCCCATGAGGGGCGACAGCGTGATCGCGTCGCAATCGAAAACCTCGAGAAAAGTAGTGGCGTAGCGGTCGGCCGTGTTGCCGATGTCGCCGCGCTTGGCGTCGGCAATGATGAGTCTGTCCGACGGGATGGCATCACAGACCTCGCCGAAGACACGGAGTCCGTCGCGTCCCAGCACCTCAAAGAAGGCCAGATTGGGCTTGAAGGACGATGCCATATCGGATGTGGCTATGATCGCAGCCTTGCAGAAGCGCTCCACCACCGATGCGTCGCTCTCGCCTGGGCGCTGCCAGGTGTCGCGAAGACGGTGCAAGTCGGGATCAAGCCCGACACACAGCACCGTTGCGGTGTCGCGGATCGATTGTCGGAGCAGGTCTTCGTACGTGTTCATGGAGTCGAAGATATGCAAAAACAGCCGATTTTCATGCGACTGTCAGGCATCGGCGATGGATGCATACACCTTCATGTCGAGCGAGTCGGTGTGCCCGAGGCGGTGGCGGTGCCATCCGGTGATGGCGATCATCGCGGCGTTGTCGGTGCAGTAGGCCGGTGCGGGGATGCAGAGTTCTATGCCAAGCTTCTGGCTGAGCTCTCCCATGCGGGCACGAAGCTGGCTGTTGGCCGAGACGCCCCCAGCCACCACCAGGCTGCGGGCTCCCGTGGCGATGAGGGCTCTTTCGGTTTTGATGGCAAGCACATTGACGATGGCATCGGTCACCGATGCACACATGTCGGCCAGGCGCTGTCCTTCGATGAGTATTCCCTGCTTTTCGAGCTCCTGCGCGTGGTAGAGGGCGCTTGTCTTGAGGCCAGAGAAGCTGAACTCGTAGGGTTCGTCCAACAGCGCCATCGGGAAGCGGTGGTATTTGGGGTTGCCGGTGCGTGCAAGGGCGTCCATTTCGCGTCCGGCGGGATAGGCGAGGCCAAGCATCTTGCCGATCTTGTCGAAGGCCTCGCCGGCGGCGTCATCGCGTGTCTGACCCAGCAGTTCGTGGTCGAACCAGTCGCGTACCAACTCCAGGCGGGTGTGTCCACCTGAGACCACGAGCGACAAAAACGGAAATTGGGGTGTATGTTCAATGAAGGCGGCATAGGTATGCGCCTCGAGGTGGTTAACACCTATCAGGGGCACCTTTCGGGAAAGAGCAAGCCCCTTGGCGAAGCCGGCACCTACGAGGAGAGCACCCACCAGACCTGGACCCTGCGTCACCGCCACGGCATCGATCTGATCAATCGTGATTTCAGCCTCCTCAAGCGATTGCAGTACCGTCGACCAAATGGCGGTATCGTGTGCTCGCGAGGCTAGCTCGGGCACCACGCCACCAAAGCGCACATGGATCGCCTGCGTAGCGACCACGTTCGACCGAATGTGCTCACCGTCATAGACGGCGGCGGCGGTTTCGTCGCAGGAAGACTCGATAGCTAGAAGCAAAGAAGAAGGAAGAAAGAAGAAAGAAGAAGGAAGGATTAGGTGGGAAAGATAAGGAGAAGGAAGACAAAGATGGCGCAGGTGTCGTGATGATAAACTGGTACATCACCTATATCCGCTCAGCTTGCTCACTCCGAGCCGGAAGGATCCCTCCTGCTTGTCCTGGATCATGAAACCAATCTCCGCAACCGCATCGGCGTTCAGCTTAGGATTGCCGCGTACCGGTGTGCCTCGGAATTCCGCCTTGAAATCGGTGAACGGTAGAAAGTACGTTTCCCACTCCCCGATTTTTGTTCTGAAACGGGTTTCGTAGGAGTACCAGGTCAGGCGCCCATTCTCTACCGTGCGAAGCCTCAGGCAGTACGTTTTTCCGTCGCCAAAAACGCGCACTGACAGTCCCTTGAACTCCGACAAATCGGCCGCAGACCGTGTCTGAACTCGCACGGAGGCGAACCCTCCGTTATTCTCCAGCGATACTGTTTCACTGAAGACGGCATATCCGTCGCCGTGCATTCTAAAGGAGCTCCTCGAGATGCCGCCCATCACATTGTCGTTCACGATCTGCCAGCTGTTGGCGACTGTTTCGCTGAAATCGATGAGGATGGTTTCGGTCGGGGATGCGGGATCGTTTGGAGTAGAGGATGTTTCCTGCTGCTCGAAAATAGCTACGGATACGATGGCAATGAGGAAATAATGGATGAATGGGAGCATGTCGAGGTAATTTATTTCATTGTAATAATCATTCCTGGCTATAGATTCGTTCCAGGGATGCAATCCAAGACCATGCAACTCTTAGGTTAATTCAATCGTAAAATATAATTTTGACTCATTATTGATAGGTATCCAGAATCCTCTCAAATCCATCCAAATCTGAATCTGCATGCAACTCACCGAACTGAGACAGAACGAAAACGCAGCGAAAAGCGCCAAGTCAAACCTGTATCACACTCAAATCGAGTACATTCTTAGGGATTTGCATGGCAGGGATCTGCCCGACTATGTGATTAAATCCATCAATGCCGACATCGATCAAATCAACTCGACCACCAAGACCGAGTACGCCCTGCACAAGCTGCTCAAACAGAAACAACGAGACATCGTCAAGGTCTTGGAAAAAGAAATGAAGATCGTGCCGATCAACTACTACCGGAATCTTTGGATGGTGATCGGGATGTCCGCCTTTGGAATTCCCTTAGGTGTTGCTTTTGGTATTAGTATTGGAACTATGGGAATGATGGGAATTGGTCTACCGATCGGTATGGGTATTGGAATTGTCCTAGGCATAAGCATGGACAAAAAAGCCCTCGCTGATGGACGACAACTTAGCATTGAGGTCAAAAACTAAATCTTCGATTGGGCATTGAAATACGGGACTCTTTCGTTAATCTTCACAGACGGGATAAGAATACTAATTGGACCGAATTACCCATGAACACGTATGAGAGCCCATTTCAGAACATTACGGACGGCCGAAATTTCATCATCCGTTGCTATGTGGAGATGTTGGCGCGTATTCATGAACATGACATCATCCCCCTGATACTGAGCAATCCGCAAGATCTGAAAGACATCGACGACGATGCAATTCCCGTCGAAAAAGTGATTCAATCGTTGAGTATCTACTTCCAGCTCATGACGCTGGTCGAAGAGAATGCGGCAACGCACTACCGCAGGAGGATGGAAAATCAGGAGAACATCGCCTCGATACGTGGCTCTTGGGCGGAGGCCCTGCACGACTGGAAGGAACAGGGCATCGACGAGGACGAAATGCTGCATGCCATATCGGGTGCCAGCGTGATGCCTGTACTTACTGCACATCCGACTGAGGCCAAGCGGGTGACCGTCATCGAAATCCATCGCGAGTTATACTTGCTTCTGGTCCAGAGAGAAAATGTATCACTCAGCATACTTGAGCAGCAGGCTATCGAGGCGAAGATTGTCAGTCTGCTCGAAAGATGGTGGAGAACGGGCGAAATCTTCATGGAAAAACCGACCATTCGAGATGAGAGATCGAATACGATCTATTATTTGCAGAACGTGTTTCCGACCGTGCTCGAAAAAAGTGACCAGCAGTTGAAGGGCTCATGGATTGAAATGGGGCTGAGCCCAAACAAGATCCATAACCCCGATGTATTCCCTAAGATCCAGTTTGGGAGTTGGGTTGGCGGCGACCGAGACGGGCATCCGTTCGTGACGCCAGGCATTACACAGGAAACACTATTGCTACACAGAAACAGTGCCCTTGCGCTGATCACATCGCAGCTGTCGATGTTGGCCAGAAAGCTCTCTATCTCTGCTATCAAAAACCCTGTGCCATTCTTGCTTTCGGAAGCGATTGAGAAAAAATCTACCGCATTGGGCGAGTCGGGCGAAAAAGCCATCAAAAGGAATCCCTACGAGCCCTGGAGACAATACGTAAGTTTGGTCGTGCTGCAATTGGAAAACACGATTACCGAAAAAAATGTGGATGCCGATGCTCATTACCGATCCAGCAGGGCTTTAGCTGAGGACCTCAAATTTCTGAGGGCTATGCTCATTGAAAATGGTCTAAAGGGGCTCTCCGACGATCTGTTGTTCCCTATTGAGAGGACGGTCCAATGCTTCGGTTTCCACTTGGCAAAATTGGATATCAGACAGAACAGTGCCTATCACGACAAGGCCATATCGCAAATCCTGAAGGCAAACGGCCATGCTGATCACAATTTTGAACACTGGGATGAAGAAAAGCGCGTCAATTTTCTGAATGAAATTCTGGAAAGTCATTCGACCATAACAGATGTCACGGTTTCGTACGGGGCTGAAGCAGACAATGTGTTGGATGTCTACAGAGTTGTTCGACATCACATCCACCTTTACGGCTCAGACGGTATTGGTTCCTTTATTGTCAGCATGACCCGAAATCTCAGCGATTTGCTAGTGGTGTACCTGCTAATGCGCGAAACTCAGCTGTTGAATACAAACATTAGGGTTGTGCCCCTGCTTGAAACCATTGGCGATCTTAAAAATGGCCCTGGGATTTTGGACAGATTCCTGCAGCACCCCTTGACGAAACAACGGTCATCTGGAATTTCGCACAAGCAGGAGGTAATGCTCGGATATAGCGACAGCAACAAAGACGGTGGGACCATCGCCAGCAAGTGGAATTTATTCAAGGCAGAAAAAGAGCTCTCAGAAATAGGTCGAAAAAATCATACGGATGTCTTCTTTTTCCACGGAACTGGCGGCACTATCAGCAGAGGTGGTGGCAAATACCACCGGTTTTTAGAGAGTATGCCAACGAATACGGTGAACGGGACCATCAAGATCACGGTGCAGGGAGAAACGGTTGCGCAACAGTTTGGCAATCCGCTCACTGCGGCGTACAACTTGAACGCACTCACCTCTGGTGTGGCCAAACAGACCATCAGGAGCCGTATCACCGCAGAAGAGGGGGCTTACCCCCATGATACGATGGAGTTTTTGGCCCAGAAGTCGTTCGAGCACTACAAAGAACTCATCGAAACACCCGGATTTATCCATTTCTACGGCAACGCGACCTGCATCGATGTACTCGAAAAAAGCAAAATTGGATCCAGACCAGTGCGACGGACAGGTACCAGAACCCTCGGAGATTTGAGGGCTATTCCGTGGGTTTTCAGCTGGAACCTGTCCAGATTCACCATCACCGGATGGTACGGGCTTGGTGAAGCTTTGAAGGCATTAAAAAAAGAGAGACCTGAAGCGTTTGACGAGCTGAAGAAGACCATCAATGATTGGACTTTCTTTAAGTTTTTGATGATCCAAACGGAAACAAATCTGATACTCTCTAACGTGGACATGATGAAGCAGTATGCCAAGCTCGTTGATGACACTGGCGAACGGGAGCTGTTTATGAGGAAAATCCTCACCGACTACGAAAATGGCTTTGCGATGATCGAAGAGCTCTTCGGGGAGCCGGCCGCCGTGCGAAGGGACGGACAGTATGACAATTTGGAGTGGAGGAACAGCAAATTGGAGATCCTCCATCAGCTGCACATCAAATACTTGAAGCAATGGAGAGATTTCGGGGACGAAAACAGCGTCGAAAAAGGCCAGATGCTCACAAAGCTGCTCAGTTTGATCAACTCGCTTTCAAGCGGTTTGAAAAACACGGGGTAAATAGTTGCAGAATTAATAGAGCGGCAGATCCGTATTTATTTCATCAACCATTTCTTAATATCCTCTTAATGTACAAGTAGTATACTTACTGTTATCTTGACGCGATTTTTAACGTAATCTTTGTTTGTATGACCCGGTTCCTTAAGCTTGCTATCATCCCATTTGTTTTTTTTCTGGTAGGATGTCAGGGTACTCCACAGATCGATCCAAGCACCGATGCAGCGTTGTCCGACACATCGAGCACATTGCTGCGGGTTGCCTTTTTGGGCGATGCCGAGCCGAAGCCATTGGCGGAATTCCCCCACATGTCTAATGCAGTGGATCAGATCAACGCACTTGCACTATCGCAGAAGATTGATTTTGTGATTGGTGTCGGAGACATCGCTCATAAGGGTACCGAAATTCAGTACGAGGCAGCCACTCCGGTCCTTCAGAAACTCACCCTTCCCTTTTACCCGATCATGGGCAACGAAGAGCATGGAAGTACCGTAGAGCGATATATGCACTACGCACGACAGTGGAACAGCCAGCTCGACAGCACTAAGTTTGTGCTAGAGTATGATCAGGTCGCCTTTGTGTTTGCCTCGCCCGATACCAGCCGCGAGTTCATCGACAGTGGTGCCATGTGGGTTTTAGAGCAAATACAACGCGTGGCACCCAAGCCCGTAATTTTAGTTGTGCATGGTGCCCAAATAGGAGTGTATCCAGAAAATGCCGAGAAAGGCATCAGCAATCAGATATTCAGAGAGCAAGTCATATCGCAGTCCAATTTAGCCGTCGTCATTTCCGGCGACCTCCATATGGATATGGACCGCGTGAACCATTCCAAGAAAATTGGGGAAGTCCAATACCTCCATATCCCAGCGTTAGAACGAACCAAGATCCCCGACGAAACCAACCACACCCCTATGTTTCGGGTGATGACCATTGCCAAAGACGGCAACGTCACCGTTGAGACCTATACTGTCGGTGACTCGACCCCCAACGAGCGGCACACGTATTCGTTCAAGATAGCGCTGCAATAAAGCCACACGATCCCGATTGCTAACTACCGAACCCGCAGAGCTATCGCTGTCCGCAAAGTGCGAGAGGAGTCATGCCAACCCGACACGGCATTTGGCATAATGCATTTAAAATGCGTATATAGTGGGATATAATGCATCGCAGGCTTACTGTTTAGAGAAGTTGATCTGGGAATAGGGATCCATGAAAAAGGATGTGTTGATTACATATGTAAGTGACCTTCTGAAGTCCGCTGAGCGGAACCTCACCGATTTCGCGAAAGACAGAAACTCCGACAGCCTACACCGTTTGAGGGTGGATTTGAAGAAAGTAAGAGCAGCCCATACATTCGCCAAATTTGCGTTCAAGGAGAAATTCACCACCACTGCGTTGAAACCATTGTTCAAGGATGCAGGCAGAATTCGGGAAGTGCAGGTTCACATTGGTTTGCTTGACCGTTTTCCGCATCCACCGATAAGACTTATAGCAAAGTTAAAGAAGGAAGAGGTAATCCTGACAGAAGTATTTATTAAAGACTATTCGGTTCACAGCAAAAGTTTAAAGGTCTTTCGAAAAAAGCTCGACTTGCCCAAAAAGGTGATAGACAATAAAATCGTTGTAAAGTATTTCGACAAAATGAAGAAAGTCAGCCTACATGGAAAAGCCGCTGACGACTTGCATAAATACAGGATACGAATCAAACGAATGATGCACGTCTACCACATGCTGCCCGAAAAGATTCAGTTGAAAACGAATCTCGACATCGCATCGATCGAAAGGCTGCAGGATGAGCTGGGTTCATGGCACGACATCCACACCGCCATCCAGTTCTTGTCGGGCGAAACGGTTCCCAAAAGGGCGGCAGACCATATCGCGAAACTTAAAACGGAAGAATCCAGCCTCTTCGAAACCCTTAAAGACAAACTTAGCCCGATCACCGATCCCTGATCCCTGATCACCGATCACCGATCTGCCATGTCCTCTGCAAACCCAACAAACGCATCCAGATCGGCCACGTTTGTCGCTAAACCGACCGACACGCGTATTGCGCCCCTCATCTTGCCTAGGGTGGCGACCATGTCGTGATAGTCGCCTTTCTCGTGGGTGGAGAAATAGGTCGACATCTCCTCGGTGGTGATGCAGTTGTTGATTTCGTCGATGCCAGGGTTGCAGAAACATCCCGACCGAATAGAGATCATCTTGCCGTTGGCACGCTCCTCCGCCAGCTCGAATGGGATGACCCTCCCGTGAGCATCCAGAAAATTGAGGATGATGTTGCCGCCCCGCCTACTGAAATCGTGAGTCCCAAAAATGCGCACCATATCTGACCCATTGGGATGCTTCAACGCCGAGAGTCTTTCGTAAAGGTAACGGATCAGATACTGGATGCGTCGCTGGATGCGCTCGTAGCCGACCGCTTCAATGTATTCGAGCCCGTATGTGACGGCCGGAATACCAGCGTAGTTGAGGGTGCCGTCCTCGAACCGCTCGTTGCCATCTGCCAAGAACTTGTTCTGGCTAACGACGGACACGAGGGTCACTGTCCCGCCGGCAAACCAGGGTTTGACGAGTTTGGTGCAGGTATCCTTGCGAACGAGCAGACATCCGATACCTGTGGGATACCCAAACATTTTGTAAAACGAAATCGACACAAAGTCCGGTTTATGCACCGACAAATCCAACCCCGACGTTGGCAAAAAAGCAGCCGCGTCAAGTAGCACGTCGTACCCCTTTTGCTGGGCTTTCTCGATCCACGACAGATCATGCTTGATGCCGCTCACGTTGCTCTGAGCCGGAAAGGCGAACAGGTTGTGGGTGCCTTCCTTGCGCTGGCCAAGCAGTTTCGACAGATGGTATCCGTCGATCGTCAGGTCTTTGTAGTTGAGGGTGGCGTAGTGGGTGCTCCCTCCCTTGCCGTTGCAGAACTCGCGGATGCCGTTCACAGAGTTGTGATTGTCGCTGGCAAGGACGAACCGGCTGCCGGACGAAAATGGATAGCTCTCGCCCACAATCTTAAGCGAGGCGCTGGCATTCTGGGTGAAGATGCAGTAATAGTTGTGCGCCTTGAAGAAGTCGAGCACTTTCTCGCGAGCCTCCTGTACGAGATGTCCGGCCAATTGCGAGGTCGGATTGGTGGAATGCGGGTTCCCCAGCACCGCATTCTCGAGCAGGTCGTGGTGCTTGCGCAGCAGCGATAGCGGAACTAGATTGCCGCCCGTGTAGTCGAGGTAGACGTGCCCCTGCCGGTCGAGAATGCCATAATCGCGTTCACGGAGATCCTCGAAATATCTGTCATCGATCTGATGCGTATCCTGAGAGTAAATATCCACAGAATGTGCATCCAATGTTTGGTTACTCATGGCTGCGTCCTTAATGTTCAATTTCTGATGCTCTAAGGTAAAGCCGGCGTGTGCACTTTGCAAAGCGCTTCCTATATTGTGATTCAACACGAACCAATATTTGCTATGTCAGGCACCAATAGTCAGACCACACGAAACCTAATCGTTTTCACGCTGATAGTGCTCGCCAGCGGGTGGATTGGCCACGCAGTAAACGGCTTCGAATACCTGACCGAAGATGAAAACCTTGGAATGCTCCTGTGGCTCGTGGCACCTATGGCCGCCATGTTGGTGCTGCGTGGATTTGCAGGTGATGGGTGGTCGGATATGGGACTCAAACCACTCCTGCGAACCAACGTCAAGTGGTATATGGTGTCGTTGTTGGTTTTCCCTGTTTTAACGGTTCTGGCGGTCGGTGTGGGTTTGTCTACTGGATGGATTTCCACTACCCGTTTTGACTACAACGTTTTCTGGAGTGCTTTTTTATTGTCACTTCTACCGAATTTCATTAAAAACATTCCAGAGGAATTTGTCTGGCGAGGCTACCTCACTCCGAAGCTTGTTTCTTTGAAGATGGGTGATTTCGGGGTTTACGGAACCGTTGGGATAATTTGGGGCGTGTGGCACATCCCCTACTATTTGTATTTCCTCGATCAGAACTCACTGAATCTTTTTTCGACCATGCCGATGCCTTTGTTCATCCCGCTCACCGTCTTGACGATGATTGCATGGACCATTGTGTTCACCGAAATATGGTTCGCCACAAAATCTGTTTGGCCGGCAGTGCTGATGCATATGGTCGAGGATGCCTTCGTAAACCCGTTGATCTTCAATCCAGGATTTCAGATGTCGCAGGATTTTGAGCTGTGGATACATCCTGTGGTCGGCATCGTCAGTATCCTGCTATATTCATTGGTGGGTCTGAGCCTTCGGCGCAACCGATTGAGAAATTATGCGTAACAGTTTGGATTGGGCTCAGCATCGCATCGGATTTTAACACAACACTTACGGAGTTGATTTTATGAAACTGAAGGCTACATTCAACTTAAGGATTACTGACTATATTTTTTGGTACGTCGCATTCGTCATGCTGATCACCATCATCGGTATCCCGCTGATGGTTGTTTGGCTGCTTGGCTTCGGGCAGTATTACTCCAAGCGATATTACGATCACCTCGAGTGCAACCTCACCGACCGGCACATCCAGTTTCGCAAAGGGGTGATGTTCAAGGTTGAAAAGACCATCCCACTTGAGAACATCCAAGATCTGACGTTCATCCAGAACCCGTTGTTGAATGTTTTCGGCCTACGAATCCTTAAGATTGAAACTGCCGGGAACAGTAATCCTCAGGGTAGCGACATGCAGCTAATCGGGATCGAGAACATGGAACACTTCAAGGATACGGTGATGTCGCAACGAGATGCACTTCGTTTACAGTCGCGCGAACCGATGGCGATCGACGCCGCAGCCTCTATCGGCAACGCCGAAGTGGTTGAGCTACTCAAGGAGATCCGGGATTTGTTGAGGAAGTGATTAGTGATTAGTGACTAGTGACTAGTGATTAGTGATTAGTGAGATAAATTTGCATTGGGAAATCCTGCTTGTTACTAGTTACTAGTCACTAGTCACTAATCGCCCCCTTCACAATAGCCACTGCCTCTTCCTGGATCCGCTTGAGGTGGTCGTGGCCTTTGAAGCTCTCGGCGTAGATCTTGTAGATGTCTTCGGTGCCCGACGGACGTGCGGCAAACCATCCGTTTTCGGTCACCACTTTGAGTCCACCGATGGCCGCATCGTTGCCTGGGGCATGTGTAAGCTTCTGGAGGATAGGTTCGCCGGCCATTTCGGAGGCTCGAACCTGGTCGGGCGACAAGTTAGACAACACCTTTTTCTCTGCCGGGCTAGCTGGCGCGTCGATTCGCTCGTACACAGGGCTTCCAAATTGTGCCTCGAGCTCGCGGTAGTGTTGTGATGGATTCTTCCCTGTCTTAGCGGTGATTTCGGCTGCGAGCAGATCCATGATAATGCCGTCTTTGTCGGTCGACCACGATGTGCCGTCCATGCGCAAGAACGACGCACCTGCACTCTCCTCTCCCCCGAAGCCGAACGATCCGTCGATGAGACCATCGACGAACCACTTGAATCCGACGGGGACCTCAGCTAATCTGCGCCCGATGGATGTGGCCACTCGGTCGATCATGCTGCTCGATACCAAAGTCTTACCGATGGCGGCGGATGCTGGCCAACCCGGGCGGTTCTGAAACAGATAATTAATGGCAACTGCGAGGTAATGATTCGGGTTCATGAGTCCATCGGGGGTGACAATACCATGGCGGTCGAAATCTGTATCGTTACCGAAAGCGATGTCGTATTGATCCTTGAGGGCGATTAGGCTGGCCATGGCGTAGGGCGATGAGCAGTCCATGCGGATCTTGCCATCCTTGTCGACCGTCATGAACCGGAATGTGGGATCCACCTCGGGATTCACGATCTCCAAGTTGAGGCCGTAGGTATCGGCGATGGGCTGCCAATAACCGATGCCCGATCCACCCATAGGATCGGCGCCCAGTCGCAGGCCTGATGCACGGATGGCGTCCATATCGACCACATCGCGGAGGGTGTCGACATAAGGTTTTACGAAATCAAACGCTTGGGTCGAGTCAAGTTTCAGCGCTTTGTCGTAGGAAATGCGCTTTACACCCTGGAGTCCATTCTCAAGATACTGGTTGGCAGCCTGTTCAATCTCCTTTGTGGCAGATGTGTTTGCAGGTCCGCCGTCGGTGCCGTTGTATTTGAATCCACCGTCGGAGGGTGGGTTATGCGATGGTGTGATCACAATGCCATCGGCTTTGGTGGCGTGACCGGCACGATTCCATGCTAGAATAGCATGCGAAACTGCGGGAGTAGGCGTGTAACCAGGTCCCGCCTCATAACGAACCTCCACCCCATTGGCGGCCAACACCTCTATCGCTGTGACCAAAGCCGGCTCCGATAGGGCATGTGTGTCCATCCCAATATAAAGGGGGCCACTGTTGCCATTAGCTTTCCGATAGTCGGCCGTAGCTTGGCTGATGGCGAGAATGTGGTCCTCGTTAAACGTTCCGTTCTTTGATGTTCCACGATGACCCGACGTGCCGAAGGCCACACGCTCGACTGGGTTCGTTGCATTTGGACGTCGCGAGTAGTAAGCCGTTACGAGACGTGGGATGTTTTCGAGGATGGAAGATGGGGCGGGCTTTCCGGCGAGTGGACTTGTGGACACAGTAGCTTGATTTGATTTTGATGATACCGTAGGATAACAATCATTAGCAGTTATTAGCAATCATTATCAATCATTATCAGTAATTATCAATCACGCTTTAGTCGAGGATACAAATCTTTTGTGACGTTTAAGTGGAACCTAATTTATTAAAACTGAATAATTGATAGTCATTGATAATCATTGCTAATAACTGCTAATGATTGATAATGATTGAAATTTTGATGCCGATTTCTTAATTTATTTATGATATAGTATTCATCAAAATTTTATCGCCATGAGAAAAATGTTGACTTCGGCCTTATTCACGTTTGCCGTCATTTTCGGCTTATCAAACGTCATAAATGCACAGCCGAACGTGCTGATTACTTATTACAGCGAAACTGGAAACACGAAAAAAATGGCCGACTATGTAGAGCGAGGAGCTAGGTCGGTCGAAGGTGTTCGGGTGATAGTTAAGACCATCGAGGAAACCACAATGGAGGATTTGCTGAGTGCGTCCGCCATCATATTGGGCAGCCCTGTTTATAACGCCAACGTGGCACCCGAAGTGATGGATTTCATGCGCAACTGGCCATTTGAGGGCGCACCACTCAGAGACAAAATTGGAGCTGTCTTTGTGACCTCCGGTGGAATGTCGGCCGGCGAAGAGCTAACCATGGTGAACATGCTTCACAGCATGATGGTCTTTGGGATGATCACTGTTGGCGGCGACACTTGGACCTCTGCCTTTGGGGCCTCGGCCATAACCGCCGAGCCACCCTTCGTTGCCGGAGTTACCCATCAGGTGTTTCTCAGCAAAGCCGAAGCACTCGGCAAACGTGTTGCGGTGCTAAGCAAGAAGATGCAGTGAATCATTAGCAGTCATTAGCAGTCATTAGCAATGATTAGCAATGATGATCAATGATTAGCAATCACTCCCAAAAATTTTCGCTAGTATAAAAAAAAGAGTGGTCAGTAGTTGGTGGCGCAAATGTGTATCGCCACGTTCCCACTAACCACTCTCCTAAATCACTGATTACTAGTCACTAATCACTAGTTACTAGTCACTTCTTATCGTCAACCACCTCGAAGTCGGCGTCAACGGCGTCGTCCTTGCCCTTATGGGCTTCGGATGATCCTGATGCTTGCTCTTCGCCGGTCGATCCACCTGAAGCGCCTGCTTGCGATGCGCTGGCGTTTTCGTACATACGGGTAGATGCTTCGGCCCAGGCCTTATTCAAGGCTTCCATGGCAGCTTCGAGATCATCCACATTCTCCGTTTTGTGTAGCTCCTCGAGCTTGGCCAAGGCGTCACTAATCGAGGTTACGTCGCCCTCAGTGAGCTTGTCTTTGTACTCTTCTAGCTGCTTCTTGGTTGAGAAGATGAGTCCGTCGGCTTGATTGAGCTTGTCGATACGCTCGCGAAGTTTCTTGTCTTCGTCGGCATGCTCCTCAGCAGCTTTACGCATGTTGGCGATTTCAGCGTCGGACAAGCCAGAGCTTGCTTCGATGCGGATCTTCTGCTCTTTACCGGTGCCTTTATCTTTCGCACGCACACTCAACACGCCGTTGGCATCGATGTCGAAGGTGACCTCGATCTGTGGGATACCACGCGGTGCCGGTGGAATACCATCGAGGTGGAAACGACCAAGGGTGCGGTTGTCAACGGCACGGGCACGCTCGCCTTGGATGACGTGGATTTCCACGCTAGGCTGGCTGTCGGCCGCGGTCGAGAACGTCTCGCTCTTGCTGGTCGGGATGGTCGTGTTGGCGTCGATAAGCTTGGTCATCACGCCGCCGAGGGTTTCGATGCCCAGCGACAGTGGGGTCACATCGAGGAGGATCACATCTTTGACCTCGCCCGAAAGCACACCACCTTGGATGGCTGCACCCACGGCTACAACCTCATCAGGATTCACGCCCTTGCTAGGCTCTTTGCCGAAGAACTCTTTCACCACTTCCTGAATCTTCGGTATGCGGGTCGATCCACCCACCAAAATCACGGAGTCGATCTGGTCTTTGGTCACACCGGCGTCCTTGAGGGCCTTGCGGCATGGCTCGAGGGTGCGCTTGACGAGATCGTCGACGATCTGCTCGAACTTGGCACGGGTAAGGTCGATGTTTAGGTGCTTCGGACCACTTTGGTCAGCAGTGATGAACGGAAGGTTGATGTTCGTCTTTGTGGAGGACGACAGCTCGATCTTGGCTTTCTCAGCGGCATCTTTCAGGCGTTGCATGGCCATCGGATCTTTGCGAAGGTCGATACCCTCAGTCTTCTTGATTTCGTCGGCGAGGTAGTTGATGATCTTGCCGTCGAAGTCGTCGCCGCCGAGGTGGGTGTCGCCGTTGGTGGACTTCACCTCAAATACACCGTCGCCCAATTCGAGCACGGAGATATCGAAGGTACCGCCACCGAGGTCATACACGGCGATGACCTGGCTCTTGTCCTTTTTGTCGAGACCGTATGCCAGAGCGGCTGCTGTCGGCTCGTTGATGATGCGCAGCACGTTGAGACCAGCAATAGCGCCGGCCTCCTGGGTTGCTTTACGCTGTGCGTCGTTGAAATAGGCAGGCACCGTGATTACGGCGTCGGTCACTTTTTCGCCAAGGTATTCTTCGGCAGTCTGCTTCATTTTTTGAAGCACCATAGCGGAGATCTCCTGAGGTGCGTACATGCGGTCGTCGATCTTGACGCGTGCAGTTCCGTCGGGGGCTTTATCTAGCGCGTAGAATACGTGCTCTCTCTCCGATGTGATTTCGTTGTAGAAGCGTCCCATGAAACGCTTGATGGATGCCACGGTGCGCTCCGCATTTGTGATGGCCTGCCGCTTAGCTGGTGCTCCAACTAAACGCTCGCCATCGCCGGTGAAGGCCACGACGGATGGCGTAGTGCGTCCGCCTTCTGAATTTTGGATTACGACAGGCTCGAGTCCGTCCATGACGGCGACGCAGGAGTTCGTGGTTCCAAGGTCAATACCAATAATTTTTCCCATGATTGTCTTTTATAGCTTAGATTGAAATGTTTTAATTGAAGTTCTTTAGTCGATTGGGATGTTCTCGGCGTTGCGCAGCACTTCGGCGCGTGGCAGCTCAATGCTAAGAACTCCATCGCGGAAGCGGGCTTTGATGTCGGCCGATGATACATCGTCGGGCACCGGGAATGAACGTGAGAAGGATCCTGCAGCGCGTTCTGTGCGGCGGACTTTCGCATCAGGCGAATAGGTGATAACACGCTCGCCGCGAATGGTGAGCACCGACTCCTTCAGGGAAATCTGGATGTCGCCTTTGTCCATGCCAGGCAAATCGAGGATGATGGTCACGTTGTTGTCATCCTCTACGATGTCGGCCGACGGATAAAATGGACTGATGCATTCGGTTTCGGCGGTCACCTTGTCGAAAAAGCTTTTGACTTCGCGACCAAACTTCTCGAATTGGGCCTCGATGTCGATGTTAAAATTGCTCATGGTTATGTGGGTCTGCTAATGGGGTGGTGAGGTTATTTATATCTGATAAACTAGTGGCAAATTTCGAGCCAAACTTGATCACAGAATCATATTTGTGCCATAATGACATGAGCGGAATAAAAATGTCAGATGCTACGTAAGGAATTGCTTTGGCGTGGATCTATATAGAAAGAGGGAATTCTGTTGGATTGGTGATTCCAAATGAGTATTGTACAATATTAAATACAATCTATTGTACATATTTATACCATTATGAAACGCATCAACCTAGAGAACGATCTTCAGCCATTGTCCGAATTTCGGGCCAACGCAGCATCCATCATCGACAAAGTGAAAAACGAGAACAGAACCATCATCATCACCCAGCACGGCAAAGGTGCAGCTGTGCTCATGAGCGTATCCGAGTATGAGAAGATGCGCGACAAACTTGAGTTGCTCGAAGATATTGTCACCGCAAGATCACAGCTGGATGCAGGGCTTGGCGTAGATCACGAAACCGTAATGCGCGAACTTCGAGATAGAATACGAAAGAAATGATGCGCATTACTTGGTCTCCATTGTCGATTCAAGACATAAAATCCATATTGAAGTATATATCTGAGGATGATCCTGTTTCAGCGATGTTAATACTAGATAAAATTGAGGAGTTACTAGGATTAATATCAGACTATCCTCAAATTGGTAAGGCAGTTGATGAGAAAAATGGAGTAATTACTAGGGAATCTCTTATAATTGGAACATATCGACTTTTTTATTGCATCATAGATTCAGAAATTCAAATCATTAGTATTCGTCACACTAGACAGGTAATGTGATTACAATTTGTCTATAGCCTTATTCAATTCATCTACCCTTTGAACCAAGCTGTTGACCAATATCTACAAATCGGCTGCGGACGCTGCCCACGTGGCGGCACACCGGCTTGTAGCGTGAACAGATGGCGGCAGTTACTAGTTGAGCTACGCAGAATTGTCTTGGGCACCGGACTCACCGAGGAACGCAAATGGGGTGTGCCCTGCTATACCATTGATGACAAGAATGTGATCCTCATCGGCTCGTTTAACGATTATATCGTCATCAGCTTTTTGAAGGGAGGCCTTCTCAGCGATCCACACGGAGTGCTGCAGAAATCTGGACCCAATTCCCACATAGGCCGAATCATTCGCTTCACCGACCTTGAGACTTTACTCGAGATGGAGCCAATTATTCACGAGTACGTTCTTGAGGCTGTCGATGTGGAACGCAAGGGGCTCACCGTCGAACGCGAAGCGGTGCCAGAGTCCGTTCCCGATGAGCTTCAGCAGATGTTTGAGAAAGATCCGTCCTTTGAAGCCGCCTTCTACCGCCTCACACCAGGCAGGCAGCGCGGGTATCTGATCCATTTCGGTCAAGCCAAACAGCCGGAGACGCGGATACGGCGTATAGAGAAGTTCATCGACCGGATCTTCGAGGGGCTGGGCATGCACGACCGCTAGCAGATTTGTTGAACCACTGAAAACACTGAAAAAATAGATTATTTAAAACCACAGATGGCACTGATAACACAGATTTTTTAAACCACTCGAATCAATTGACCCCATCTGTGCCATCAGTGTCATCAGTGTCATCAGTGGTTCATTTTTCCGCATTTTCCGTTTATTAAGTGGTTTATTACACTAGAAGCAGTTCTCTAGGCATGTCACTCATATTTTCGGTGATTATGTTAATAATTGTTATGCCTTAGCTAGCCGGCAGCTCTGCATTCCCAGTTTTCATTATCTTCCACGATTGGTCAAAAACTGTTTCCCTTCAAACTTCTTCCTATCGTGATTATGCTCAAGTCGTTGCTCTTCGTTGTCGTCGCATTTGTCGCAACAGCATCCGCCATGGCACAGGATGCCGGCTGGATGCGCTACCCGTCCATCTCCCCCGACGGAACCACCATCGTCTTCACCTATAAGGGAGACATCTACCGTGTACCGGCCGCTGGTGGGCAAGCAGTGCCGCTCACTCTGCATGAGGCGCACGACTACCATGCGATTTGGACACCAGACAGCAAACACATCGTCTTTGCAAGCGACCGATATGGCAATTTTGACCTATTTGTGATGCCAGCGGCCGGTGGAGAGCCCCGTCGCCTCACCTTCCACTCATCGAACGAGACCCCATTTAGTGTGTCGCCTGACGGCAAGAATATCCTGTTCGGTGCCCACCGAATGGACTTGCCCGAGAATCGTATGTACCCGGCTGCATCGGTCCCAGAGCTGTACACCATTCCACTTGAGGGTGGACGTGTCGACCAAATCCTGACCACCCCTGCCGACTATGCCACTTACAGCGCGAATGCCCGCCAGATCCTTTACCAGGACAATAAAGGTCGCGAAAATGTGTGGCGCAAACACCAGCGTAGCGCCGTGACCCGCGACATTTGGCTCTACGATGTTACTGCAGGCACCCACCGCCAGCTCACCACCTTTGAGGGCGACGACCGCAACCCAGTGTTCGCCGACAATGCATCGCGTGTCTTTTATTTAAGCGAGCGCAGCGGAACGCTTAACGTCCACACCTTCTCGGTGGCAAATCCGACCGACGATCGCCAGGTTACCTCGTTCAAGACCCATCCCGTTCGCTTTTTAAGCATTGCCAACAACGGAACGCTGGCATTTGGATACGATGGACAGATTTACACCCTTAGCGGCAACGCCCAACCTGCGCGAGTGCCCATCACCATCGCAGCCGACGCCCGCTCCAACAGCCAGTATGTGGTTCAGATATCCGGCGGTGCCAGTGGGATGGCCGTGTCGCCCAACGGCAAGGAAGTCGCCTTCATCAACCGTGGCGACGTGTTCGTCACATCGGTCGAGACCAATGCGACAAAGCAGGTAACCAACACCCCTGAGATCGAGAAGGAAGTGCAGTTCGCACCCGACGGACGCACCCTATTCTATGCCAGTGAGCGAAATGGCAAATGGTCGATCTACAAGAGCGAGATCGCCCGCTCCGAAGAGCTCTACTTCTTCGCTTCGACAATGATCAAGGAGACTCCAATTCTGGAGAACAACAACGAGAACTACAATCCAACTCTTTCGCCCGATGGCAAGGAACTTGCCTACATTGAAAATTCAATCGCGTTGAAAGTGCTGAACCTGGCAAGCAAACAAAGCAGGGTGCTCGCAGGGACCGACCATATCGCCTCGACTCGCGACAACGACCAGTATTTGGCTTGGAGCCCTGACGGCAAATGGATCATGTTCGACATGTCCGTGCCGGGCATTGCTCCTGGCGAAGTGGCCATCGTACCAGCCGACGGCAAAGGTAAGGTTTCGAACCTGACCATGAGCGGATTCTCCGAAAGGCGCGGCAAGTGGATCCTTGACGGCAAGGCCATCATCTATATGAGCAACCGCGACGGTCTCAAGGGCGTAGCCCAGGCCGGTGGATCACAGTCTGACGTATTCGCCATGTTTTTGACTCAGGAGGCTTGGGATCGATTCAACCTGAGCAAAGAGGAAGCATCTCTCCTAAAAGAGGCTGAGGACAAAGCCGCAAAGGCAGATTCATCCAAGAAAGCTGCACCATCGAAGGATCTGGTCATTGATTGGGACGGGCTTTCTGAGCGAAAGGCCAAGTTGACCATTCACTCATCCACCATGTCGGATGCCTTGATCAGCAAAGATGGTGAGAACCTGTATTATTTGGCACGTTTCGAGCGTGGGCACAACCTATGGACCACTAACCTCAAAACCCGAGAAACCAAAGTTTTGGTCAATCTGAATGCCAACGGTGGCACCATGGTCTGGGACAAGGATCAGAAGTCCATCTTCCTAAACGCCGGCGGGACCCTATCCAAGATCGACCCAAGCAGTGGCCGCCGCGAAATGATCAGCATCTCGGGCGAGATGAGCATCGACCGCACGGCGGAGTATCAGTCCATGTTTGACCAGGTGTGGAACCGCACAAATAAGACCTTCTACTCGGGAGACTTCCATGGCGCCGACTGGAACATGCTACGCCGCGATTACAGCAAGCACCTTCCACACCTTGGAAACAGCCATGAATTCTCCGAAATGCTGGCCGAGATGCTTGGTGAGTTAAATATTTCGCATAGTGGATCGACGTATGGCGGTCCAAGTACGCAAGGCGCCGACGCCACTGCCCAACTGGGTATTTTTGTGGACTACAAACACCGCGGAGTCGGTATTCGCATCTCTGAGGTATTGAAGGGTGGTCCGCTCGACAAAGCTGGACTCAACGTTAAAGCAGGGACCATCATCGAGGCCATCGATGGCGTCGCCATTGCTGCCAACATGGACATCGACGCACTCATGAATCGTAAGGCCGACACCAATGTGCTAATCACTCTCAACGAAGGGGGCAAGAAGCGCGACATCGTTGTCAAGCCGATCACCGTAGGTGCCCAGAATAGCCTACTGTATCGTCGCTGGGTCGATCGCAACCGTGCCGAGGTTGAGAAATTGAGCAACGGCGACTTTGGGTACGTTCACATACCGGGCATGAACGACGGCGCCTACCGCACCACATTTGAGGAAATATTGGGACGCTACCCGCATCATAAGGCCATTGTCATAGATGTGCGATTCAACGGCGGCGGGGACCTTGTGGCCGATTTGGAGATGTTTCTCTCTGGCAAGTCGTTTTTCGATTACGCCAACCATCGTCAGTCGGTAGGTTTCGAGCCCAACTTCCGCTGGACCAAGCCGAGCATTTCGATTGTCGATCAGGGTGCTTATAGCGATGGGCACTGCTACGCTTACATGTACCAGACCATGGGAATCGGGAAGTTGGTTGGAACCCAAGTACCGGGCACGTGCACCTATGGTGGATGGGGCACTGTTGGTGACGGAATCCGTTGGGGTGTACCGGCTGTTGGCGTGAAAGGCGTTGAGGGCGAGTGGCTTGAGAACCGTCCGACCGAGCCAGACATCGAAGTGTGGCACAAGTTTGACGAAGTAGCTAAAGGCAAAGACGCCCAGCTCGAGACAGCGGTATTGGAGCTTAGGAAGACGGTGAAGTAACTCTCCCCTAGCCCCTCTCTTTAAAAAGAGAGGGGAGATATGACAGCTCCGCTTGAGGGTGGGTTTGGAGATGCGACGCTAAGCGTCGCATCTTTTTTTTTATATAACGTCTGTCATTTTGTAAAGACCCATGCCGAAGGCATCTCACTCCTTTTTAATCCCGTCTGTCATCTTGTAAAGACCCATGCCGAAGGCATCTCGCTCTATCTAACAATAATTTGTAAAATCTTATCACGTCGCTTTGTGATGTGATGTGGCTTTGTTTTATTGTACAATCTCTCGTTGTCAACAAAACCTAGGATCGTATGCGTAATCTATTAATTGCCTCCCTGTTGGGAGTATGTGTCGGCTTCAGCACCGCCAACGCTCAACGAAATGCCCCACCGGCGCAAAGCCAGCCAGCAGCCAGCAGCGAAAGTGCCTTCAAAAAGCTCATTGCAGGAACTGACCACCAGCCAGGCTTCTTCGATACTTACCGCAAGGACGACAAACTCTATCTTGCTGTTCCGGCAAAGATGCTCGGCCAGGATTTTCTACTCAATTACCAAATAGCGCGTGGAATCGGCTCAAGTGGCCTTTTAGGAGGCACGATGCTGAATATATTCGAGGCCAATTTGGTCGCTTTTGAAATGCGCGAGGGAAAACTGTTCCTCGTTCAACGCCCACATCGATACAAGGCGGAGTCGGGCACCCCAGAGGCTGCATCCGTCGATTACAGCTATGGGGACTCTGTTCTCGAAACTGCTAAAATTGAGGCTTGGTCTGACGACAAGTCGATGATCCTCATCAGTGTGTACGATTGGTTCGTCAGCGACCTGTCGAACATTAGCCAGCGTGTGCAGAACGCCGCCTCACCACGTCCCGGAACACCGGGTCGCGTCACCTTCGACAAAAGCCGAAGCTATATCGAAAGTGCCAAATCGTTCCCGCTCAATACGAACATCCGTGCCAGCCTCACCTTCAGGAACAATGAGTCTTCGGGACCACGCACGGTTGCCGACTCACGATTCATCCCCGTATCCATCTTTTACTCTATGGCAGCACTGCCTGAGACACCAATGAAACCGCGCGAGGGTGACGAGCGTCTTGGGTACTTCATGACGGTGCATAAAGATTTCACAAACGACGAGAAGGAATTTTTCAAGCGCTACATCAATCGCTGGCGTCTGGAGTGTGATGGTCCTGCAGGCAGCGACGGGCTCTGCACACCCAAGAAACCCATCACGTATTACATTGATCACACCATTCCGGTCGAATATCGTCAGGCCATGATGGAAGGCGTACTCGCTTGGAACGACGCTTACGAAGCCGCCGGATTCAAGAATGCCGTGAAGGTCGACATGCTGCCTGAAGGTGCCGATCCTGAGGACATCCGGTATGCCACATTGCGTTGGAGCACATCCGACCAGTCGGGCTACAGTGCCATCGGTCCGTCGATTGTGGATCCACGCACGGGCGAAATCCTGGATGCCGACATGCTTTACGAGGCAAACATGATCATCGGCACGCGAAATTCGCAGCGGCAGCTGGTCGATCCGAGAGCAGCCATCGACGAGATGTACGTTGTTTCCGACGATGAGCTTGAACTGATGTCGCAAGGCATTAAGACGGGCAGCTTTTATGCCGAAATGAGCGCACAACAGGATCTGGTGCGCAGCTTCCTGCTGTTTGGTGGTGCCATGCGAGCTGGCGAAAACGTGCCCAAGACGTTCCTCGACTCATTCATCCGTTGGGTGACCATGCATGAGGTTGGACATACCTTGGGTCTGCGGCACAATTTCAAATCATCGTCCGACACCCCGAATGCACGTCTGACAGATACCGGATTTACAGAAAAGAACGGTGTCTTCAGCTCTGTGATGGAATATCCGTCGGTGAATCTAGGTAAAAACGCCAGCTCAGATGGCCATTACTACAATGTCGGGGTAGGTTCGTACGATCGCTGGGTGATCACCTATGGCTACACGCCCGATGACGCCAAGTCAGCGGCTACCGCTCGTCTGGCGGCGCAGCCCGGACACGCTTTCTCAGACGATGCAAGTGGGGCGAGTGCTATCGATCCGCTCGTAAACACCTATGATCTTGGTGAAGACCCACTAGCTTGGGGCCGTGATAGGGCCACTATGATCAGCGAAATGATCCCAAGGTTACCAGAGATTGCTCTAGCTGACAACATGCCGTATTACGAGCTTACCGATCTCTATCAGTCGTTGCTGCAGCAATATTCGCGGGCATTGGCACCGACCGTGAAGTACATCGGAGGTCAACATCTGCATCGCGACCGTGTTGGCGACCCAGACGGACGCATGCCATTCGAGCCCATCAGCAAGGCTAAGCAGCAGGAAGCACTACAAATGATCGTTGACTATGCTTTCGACGCCGATGCCATGAGCCTGCCACAGGAGGTGTTTCAGCAGTTTGGCGCCAACCGGATGAGCCATTGGGGGCAAACCAACACCTATGGTGGCCGTGTAGACTATCCACTGCATCAAACTTCATTGGGAATCAAGACATCCCTGCTGAACCAGTTGTTAAATCCCACGCGCCTCGAGCGAATCCGCGATACGGAAGTTAAGTTCGGTGCTGCCAACACGGTGACCATCCCCGAGTTGATGAAATCTGTAACCATGGCTATCTGGGAAGAGATTTGGGCCAGTCCGGGCAAGAATCTTCCAGGAACGCGTCGTGACCTGCAACGCGCTCACTTAGATGGCATGATATCGTTGGTAACAAGTCCGTCTGCCGACACCCCGTCCGATGCCCGTTCAGTCGCCAGAATGACGTTGCAAGATCTGCACGATCGTATTGATGGGCGACTCAAGCCACCTGCATTCGCCTTCGATGACTACACCAAGGCACACCTGCAAGAGGCCCGAGCACGCATCAAGAAAGCCTTGGATGCCGGCATGAGTCAGAATTAGTAGAGTGGTAGAGCGGCGAAGCCGTCCTGAGTGAAACGAAGGATCTTTAGTAGTTAGTATTTAATGGTTTATAGTAAGAATCCCCCCTTTCGTGATGGTATGAGAGGGGGGATTTTATTTATGCGAACTTATTTGCGAGTATGTAACTATGAACGTACTTTGGCCTTGTATATATGACAATTGATACCAAGGGGGCACTGTGAATTCTAACAAATCAAACGTAGTACCAAGGCATTCAGGTTCATTTTCGGAAGCACCTTTTGTGCTAAAGGCATTACTGCTGTTCTCGTTGATCACTGTCGCTGCCGACGTTTACCTAAACGTGATAGGTCCCCTCGAACTTAAGGAGGCAATAATACCTTTTACTGGATGGGTTGTAAGTTCGTCGTATAGCTTTGTCGCAATATCATTGGTGTTTTTAATGCTCGGCTATCATTCTGACCCATTCTATACTAGAAAGTTGATCACATTTCTTTTATTCATCAGCATCATCTTCGGCATAGCAGACATTGGATCCGCCTTTGGCGTCGAAGATTTCGGCAATCCGTACTTGTCTGTCAGCCAGTGGCGACCGGTCTGGACCATCATTATTCCTTCCTTTTGGGTAGCCCTGCTGTATACGCCCGGAGTAAGCCAGTATTGCGAATATCTGGAAAAAAAGTATCCCAAGATGCTGAGCTATTATCGATGAATGTTTGTCTAGAAGTCGTTTTCATCTGCATATCGATCGGCTGAGCAGTATTCCATTGCATATTCCCATTCTGCTCATAATAATTGCGGTCTTCTGAAAATTCAGTATCTGAATTTATTTCATCGTAATATGTTGATCATCCGACGGTTAAGACTGATCATGTATGCGGATAGCATCACAGGAAAGCAATTTAGAACGTCTTGCTTTTATACAAGGATTGCTTGTCGGGCTAAGTCCGCTCCCGTTTGTCCTTTTTGATGTAGCGGCTGGAAACTACCAATACCCAAAATGGTTCGCGATAATACCGTACCTCGCGTTTGCGGTTAATCTATTTACGGTTTTTTATCCGTATAGAAAATGGAGAAACAGGCGGTTATTTGGCACCATCGGTGTTGTGATAACATCTTCGGTGCTATACCCAATGCTACCTGAGCGGCCCGACATCACCCTCGCAGTGTTGGTACTATTGGCCGTCGCCCATTTTTCACTGTTCGAGCAGAACGTTTTCGCCCACTATGCACGTCGAGTTTCACGATTTGACCGATACAACATCAGCCTGAAAAGTGGCGTGCTCAGCTTCAGCGCTCTCCAAGCGATTATCGTGCTCAACGATTGGGATATCGGGCTCCCTTCGATGGCCATCAGTTCACTGACATTCAGCGCCATTCTGGTCGCTGTCATTTTTCTTGTCGTAGGCAAGCCAGTTTTTCGGTTATCAACCGTGCTGCTCAATGTTGGATGGGCGCTTGTTCTGGTTGTGAGCATTATTGTGCATCCAGATTCATATACGCTGTCCTACATTTTGCTCACTGTGTTTTTGGTAAGCTTGCCTACTCAGAAGAGAGATGGCAATAACGGCGGATGGCTTGAGTATGCAGTTGCCAAACCGGCCAGGGCGTTGGTATCGATGTTCCTGGCTGCCGGATTTATCGGATCGGTCCTGCTTTACTTGCCCGTGTCTCAAACGGGTCCGATTTCTTGGTTAGACACGTTCTTTACGGCAATAAGTGCTGTTTGCGTTACAGGGCTCATTGTGGTCGACACGCCGATGGCCTACACCTTCTGGGGCCAGCTAATTATCCTGATCCTTATTCAACTGGGTGGTTTGGGTATCATGAGCGTGTCCATCATTTTGCTTCAAAGGCTCGGGAAGCGTATAAGCATCAGCCAGGAGCAAGTAGTGGTATCGATGACCGATGCCGACAAACGGGACATCTACAAGTCGATACGATTGATCCTGGCTTTTACCATTGCAGCCGAATTGTTGGGCGCCGTCTTGTTGAGCACCATGTTCTTTCGGGCCGGTGATGAATTTGGATATGCCGTATGGAGGGGTCTGTTCACATCGGTGTCGGCATTTTGTAATGCTGGTTTTGCCCTGCAAAGCGACAGCTTGATGGCTTACGCCGGGAATTCGGGCATACTTACGGTCGTCTCCGTACTCATCATATTAGGCGGTATCTCGCCATTGTACACCATGATGATAATGCGGCGGAAATCGTTAAAGACGCTCAACGCCGGTCTGAAACTTACCTTGTACGTTGTTCTAGCATTAATTGTACTTGGCACAATGTCCATATTAGTGTTTGAGTGGAATGGCACCCTCGGATCTATGGCTTACGGCGACAAAATTATGAATGCCTGGTTTCAATCCGCCACGCTTCGCACGGCTGGTTTTAACTCTGTTGACCAAGCCCTGCTTAGCACCCCTGCCTATTTGATGTCGCTGGTTTGGATGGTTATCGGCGGTAGTCCGGGTGGCACGGCCGGGGGGATCAAAACAGCGGTAGTGGGATTGATTCTGCTAAACTTTATCTCGCAGATCAATCAAAAACAAAGCTTGACCTTCGCGGGAAGGGTGTTTCCTACGGGGTCTTTACTCCAAGCGGCCTCGATAGTGACCGCATACGGTTTTGTGCTTTCGATAGTGCTCCTGGCGATGTTGTTGACTCAAAATATCCCGATAGACGCACTATTATTTGAAGTAATATCCGCTTTGAGCACGGTTGGCCTCTCGATGGGAGCGACAAGCATGGTAGATCCACTTGGCAAATGGATCCTGATTTTCACTATGTTTATTGGCAGGGTGGGTGCCGTAACCATATTCATGCTGTTGAGTAAAGAGTCGCAGACAGACCACATGGAGTACCCCGAAGAGCAACTTACGTTAGCATAACAAGCAAATCATGGCACAACAGATCATCATCATCGGACTTGGGCATTTTGGGATGTCCTTGGCAAAAACCTTGGCGGCTCGTCAAGTTGAAGTGATTGCAACCGACATCCGAAAGCATCTGGTGGACGAAGCCTCAATATTTGTGTCTGAGGCTATTCTGATGGATGCAAGTGACGAGCAGGCACTGTCCAATCTTCGTCCCAAAGAACGCGATGCGGCTGTCTGTGCTATAGGCGACGACTCCAAAGAGGCATCGATCATTGCTACCGCATTACTCCGGCAGATGGGTTGCCCCTATGTGATTGCCCGTGCAAACGATGAAATCCACGCCAGAATCTTACGCCTAGTCGGGGCGCATCTTGTCGTCAACCCCGAACAGGAGTTTGGCAACCGATTTGCAAACAAACTGCTGTACAGAAATGTCATTGCCGACACGGCGCTTCACGATGGGCTTACACTCACCGAGATTTCCGTCCACAACAAAATGGCGGGCAAAACGCTCGCAGAGCTGCAGCTTCCGAAAAAGTATGGGGTCATGGTAGTGGGAATTCGCCGGGTCGCCCCCCCGGAAGTCGTTCAGCCATCGCCGGATGTACCTTTAAACGAAGCCGACACGCTCCTTGTGGTGTCAAACGAAAAGAACATCATCCACATGATAAAAAGCCTGTTCGTATGAAAACGCTGCTATCCATCCGATTGGGGATCGTAATCATCCTGACGCTGATACTGGTGATGGCATTCAGCTCCATTTACGTCTTCACCAGAATGAGTCCGGCTATCGAAATCATCATCCAACAAAATGAGCGATCCCTTCTTGCCTGCGAAGAAATGCTGTTCGCCATGTTGTACAACGACTTGACGGTGACTTCAGGAAATCAGGGTGCCTCGGTGATTCGTTTTGAACAAGCTTTGAACAGTGCCATTAACAACATCACAGAACCCGAAGAGCCGGAAATCCTGGACGCCATTCAGCAATCGTATAAGTCTGCCTTGGCCGGTGACGCACAATCAAGGATTCGATTGATGGAAGGCATTGCATCGCTTAGCGCAATCAACCGGGACGCCATGTACCAAGCTGACGTCCGTGCACGTCGCCTCGGAACAGCAGGTGCCTGGAGTGTTGTCTTCATTACCCTGTTTGTGGTTGTATCTACCTTGATTTTTAGGAACAATCTATTCTCAAGGTTGATTATTCCGGTCAACGAACTTAAAGAATCGGTCGAGGCCTTCCTGCAAGGGGACATCTACAGAAGGTGCAACAGTCGTGGCCACCCGAAGGACATTCAGCAGCTATTCAGCAATGTGAACGAGTTGCTCGATAATACACTGCCTAACCAACCGGATATCAACCCTCATCGTAAATAATTCAGTAAATTGAATCAATGTTAAAGTGGGAGGCGGTTTGTATATAGGGTATAAAAATCATGACAGCGAATTCGTACAAGGATAAGTTCAGCGCTTTGTTAGCCGATGCCGGGGTCACTATCAACGGTGATGCGTCTCACGATGTGATCGTTCACAACGAAGGTCTATATCCTAGAGCCCTCATACATGGCTCACTCGGTCTAGGTGAAGCTTATATGGAGGGCTGGTGGGAATCTCCTAGGTTGGATGAATTTTTCTTTAAGGTGCTATCTAAAGAGCTCGATCAAAAAGTACGCTCCAGACACTGGCTCATTGAAAGCATCAAGGCGCGTATTCTGAATCCACAAAAATATGCCGCCTACGAAATTGGCGAACATCACTATGATTTGGATGATGATCTATTCGCCCTAATGCTCGATCAACGTATGATCTACAGCTGCGGATACTGGAAGGGTGCCACGAACTTGGATGACGCCCAAATCGCAAAACTGGATCTCGTATTCAAGAAATTGGATCTGAAACCAGGCATGAGAGTTCTCGACATCGGATGTGGATGGGGCGGCGCTGCCATTCATGCCGCCGAAAACTATGGGGTTGAGGTTGTGGGAATAACCGTTTCGAAACAGCAGGCTGATTTTGCTACAAAACGAGCAGGTTCACTTCCCGTCCGTTTTTTACTGACCGATTATCGGGAATTAAGCGACAGATACGATTGCATTTACTCCATTGGTATGTTCGAGCATGTCGGTTACAAAAACTACCGTACCTATTTTCAAAAAGTAGCAGACATGTTGAAACCAGACGGATTATTCCTTCTGCATACCATTGGAAGCAACCTATCAGTCACACATACCGACAGTTGGATAGAAAAGCACATTTTCCCTAACTCGATGTTGCCATCGGCATTGCAGATAACGGCTGCCAGTGAAGGGCTATTCATTGTTGAAGATTGGCACAGCTTTGGGACTCATTACGATCGTACATTGATGGAATGGCATCTCAATGTCGCTCGAAACAGGGATACCATCACCCAACGTTTTGGCGAGTCGTTTTATCGCATGTGGGAGTACTATCTACTCTCGAGCGCCGGCTCGTTTCGTGCAAGAAAAAACCAGCTCTGGCAAATCGTGCTATCACCGAAGGGCGTACTAGGGGGGTATCATAGTCTACGATAGTGGTGAAAACAGCAGAATAAAACTTGTTTTTTATGCGTCCTACCCAGAATACATCCCATTTCGCGAGTAGGGCGCCGATTCGTCGACCATGAAATAGACGATTTCAGCATTTGGGTGAGCTTTCACCATTACATCCTCGTTTTCGACCAAGAGCCCATCCCCTTTCTCGAGCACAATGTCATGGTCAGGCAGCTGCACGGCCCCCGAAAATACATATAGGTAGCCTGTGCGTCCCTTCAACTCCGGTGTCCTGATTTCAGCCGAATCGAGCAGGCGCGTGTCGTACAACCACGACTCGCTGCGAATCTTCAGCGGTGCGTCGCTGCGTTCGGGTCCGCCGATCCACCGCCATTCATCATCCGAAAATTCTTCGTCGAAATCAGCGAACTGGACTGTTGGTTCAAGGTCGTCGGTATGTGGACGAAAAAATACCTGCAGCATATCGATCGGATCAGCATCTTGCGGAACATCCTCTTCGTGGTAGATGACCACACCGGCATTCATCATCATCATCTTGTGAGCATTGATCGGCATGTGGATGCCTTGGCTGTCGCTGTGGTACATCGTCCCACGCCGCATGTACGACAGTATCTCGTCGTTGGCATGCGGGTGCATCCCGATCGTGAAGCCAGGCTCCAATGTGGAATGGTCGAAGGCACCCAGCGTGGCAAGTCCGCGATCATTTCGGTTATTACGCTTCAAGCCGGGATAAACACGGCGCATCACAAATTTGCCCCTGTTTAATTCCAATCGTTCGGATGCTCTACTTACAGTGATCATAATCTGCCTTGCTACTTTTATTATACCGATGCGAAATGATCACACAAACCAAAGATTGTGTTGAGTGCACCGAATATGATTTATTTGTTTACAACAACTAATTTATACCAAAATACGTTCATTCCCAAGCACTCTTACTTATCGCCGGTGATATTGATCGGATTCTTCACTTTCAACCTCTCAATTTCTATGGATGCTTCGGCAGTTGCATTCAGCACAAATTGGATGTCATGTCGTGTCACTAAGAAATTCCACGTCTGAAAATCAATCGTATCAATATTCAGGTCTAGTCGTTCAGCCGATTTACCTTTTTCAATAGCCTCGGAAATAATCGCTGGTAATCGTCGTATCTCATCTCCAATAAACAATACCAAATATTCCGACAGCATTTCAAGTGCATATTCGTATATCGCATAATTCGCTGCATTAATAGCCTGGCTTTCGGTATGAACATCGTACCTAAGATTTGTAATCACCAGCTTGCGTTCTGCTGCTAGGTACTCAGGTTGCCCGATGATGTATATCGATCCATTGGTAAATCCACTCACATCCAGTTGGATGGCAATGCCATCTTCAGTGCCGTACATACGTGCTTTGCGAATTTTGAGCTCCATGCCATAGCGAGAAATAACCAGACCTTTGATCTGCTTAACGAGCATTTCGTTTACGATATCGTATGGAACGGTGCCCTTTACTGCCATCGACAAGGTATCGAGATCGGGCATTTTTTGCCTGATGTCCGGCAGGCGCGATGAAGCCGCCAACGCTGTGGAATCGAATCCTACTTCAGTATAAGCTGCCACCAACACGTCAAAAGTAATATCCTGATTATCTGCTAAGCTCAAATCAGCGTAAATGTGTTGTCCGTGAATTTTAAACCAAATCCGAGGTTCTTCTTTAACTATTGCCATAGGTTTCTGGATGTCGCCCCATACTTTCGCAATAGCTTTATGTAAGTTGATGTGCTCATAAACGGCAGAATCAACCTTGGCAAGCAGCTCAACCTCCCTTTTGGCGATAAGATTCTCGAGATACTTAGTAAGAGGGATGCGCAGCGGACCCAACTTCAATTCTGGGTTTTCAACCCAATCGATTCCATCGAGTCGGGTGTCCGTCATGATTTTCCAGTTAGAATCGATATCAACAGCCGACGATATGTTGAGAGTAAGAGTGGATTCAATCGGTTGTTTATGGCCAAGCCGTACTCCCAAGATGTACTTGAAGTAATTACCTTTCATCATCACAGGCACGGAATAAATCATACGACCTTGTTTGAGCGACATACGAATCGGACTCATCTTCGTGACCTCGAGGTAAATACTGTCTTTACCATCGTTAATACGAAATCCGTGGTCTATGAACTTCCCATCTATTTTGATGTTCATCCAATCCTCAAACTGCTGGATTGGATAATATATCGGCATGCGATAATACGACAGATCATGCTTGATTTGGGCTTCAAGCAGAATCGATTTGGGCGCTTCAGGATTTACTCTTTTACAGGAGCTCGTGTAAAATCCAGCAATAACGCAGCCTATAGCAACAATTAATCTGAGTCTCATAATGACTCCAACTACTCAATCTAATGAACCCACCATTATATTCTGTCAAAATCTGGTACTGTATGTACCTAACAAGCTGCGTTTATTCAACATTTTTACGTTTCAATAAACAATCGTAGCTATACCATCAAATTACACAAGAATTTGATGCATTATGTTCCCGTAAACACAGCAGATCCGCGCACAAATCTTATGATCTTATCGATCTTACAGATCCGCGGTCAATCCCATTCTTATCAGATCGATCTTACAGATCCGCGGTCAGTCTCTCCAAATCGGTCCAGAAATCCGGATACGAAACCGCCGCATGCTCGGCGCCATCAATGCTAACCTCGCCGTCGCAGCGTACGGCGGCGACACCGGCGCTCATGGCGATGCGGTGGTCGTGTCGGCTGTCGACCTCAAGACTATCGAACCAGTGGTCAGGCTGGCCTTCGATACGCATACCGTCCTCAAACTCCTGAACAGGAATGCCCATTGCCCGCAGCATGCCGGCCATAGCATCGATACGGTCGCACTCTTTCACACGAAGTTCGCCCGCTCCCCTCACCTCCGACTCACCCTCGGCAAAGGCCATGGCAATGGTCAACACCGGAATCTCGTCGATGGCCACCGCTACCTCAGCCTCTGACATGGATGTGGCCTGTAGTTGTGATGGTTTCACCGAAAGGTCAACCACGGTCTCTGCACCTGCTTGACGTTCATCAATAATGCGGATTTCGGCGCCCATACGACGCAGCACGTGAAGTGCAGCATCGCGTGTCGAGTTTAAACCCACATTCTTCAAGACCAGCTCGCCTTCCTTCATGATAGATCCGGCTACCATCCAAAACGTGGCAGACGAAAAGTCGCCCGGAACATCGTAGTTCTGCAGAGGAACCTGATGACCTTTAGAGCTGTAGATTAAACGCGTACCATCGGGCAGCACTTCATCTCTGAGCTCAAGCAATACCTCGGTGTGATTTCTGCTACGAACAGTTTCACGAACGATTACTTCATCGTCGCAAAATAATCCTGCCAACAAGATGCACGATTTGAGCTGAGCACTCGCAATGGGCAATGCGAAATCGATCGCCTTCAAGCCAGTATTGGCATGGAGTTCTAGTGGTGGATAGGTACCATCGCGTGCTTCGATTTGGGCACCCATTTGCCCTAGCGGACCCATCACCCGTTTCATCGGCCGCTTGCTCAGCGACGCATCGCCCGTGAGCGTGCATTCGATGCCGGCACCAGACAATACCCCCACCATCAAGCGCATTGTCGTGCCCGAATTCTCACAGTCAATGATACCAGACGGCCGCTGTAGTGTGTGGCGTCCACGGCCGTGCACTTTCACCGTTGTCCCCTCTTGTTCAACTTTGACACCGAGCGATCGAATAACTTTCAACGTCGTCTGTGGATCGGCGGCTTGGGCATAGTTTCCAATTGTCGATGTGCCGTCGGCCAACGCGGCGAACATGGCAGCACGGTGTGCAATGGACTTATCGGGCGGAATCTGAACAATACCGTTCAGACCACCTTGAATGGAGATGGTTTTACGCATGGGAACTGAAAAAAATAATCGTTTCTATCACCGACTGCGTCCGAGCAGTCGTGCAGCCTCGCGGCCAGCATCAGTGTTCGGATAGTCGTCGAGGAGTTGCTGCAATATACGGCGGGATTCGACTCGGTTGCCAAGCTGGTCGTAGCAAGTGCTTTGCTGAAGCATTGCGCGAGCGACAAACGACTCATAGGCACCAAATAGAACGCGAACCGCGGCAAACGAGTTGATGGCATCTTGGCAACGTCCTGCAAGTTGCTGGGCGCGTCCTAGTTGGTACTGGGCTTCTGCACCTGTCACAGAACTACTACTTTGTGCCAATGCCTTAAAGGCGGCTTCTGCTTCGGAATAACGTCCTTCTGACAGATCGGCCTTTGCAAGCCCGAGCTTCACGGCGTCGCTGTTGGTCGAACCCGCGGCCGCGAAATTCTCTCGTGCTTTGGCACCGTCGCCCATTGCTAGATAGGCATTACCCATGCCAACACGTGCCTCCTGACGCATTCGTGTGTTCTCGCGTGCCAGTCGATCAAAATACTGCAACGACTCACTGAAGTTGCCATTGTCGTAGGCAATACGCCCGAGGTTGGCAAGTGCCGGACCCATGCGATTACTGCTTGGGTATTGGTTCACGATGGTGAGATATGCAGCACGGGCTGCGCTATAATTACCTTGTCGCTCGAAAGCGTCGGCCAAGTTGAATTGGGCTTCAGCACGAGTCAGATCGTCGCTCGTGAGGCGGTCGATTTCGCGATAGGCGTTGATGGCAGCCGGGATATCGCCCGAGTCCATCAGCGAACGTGCCTGGCTGAGACGCAGACGGTCGGCCGTGGTTGCGTTCGGATTGCTAGAAAGGAACTGATCCATCAGCTGACTCGTGTTGTCGGTCAAGCCAATAGCCAAACCTGCATCCCGAATGCTGTTGATGGCATCAACTACGTAATCGCTGCGTGGATACCTATTTAATACCACCTGATACGCTTCAATCGCCTTTTGATACTCGCCCGCATTATACCAGGCATCACCAATGTTGTACTGAGCCCTCGCAGCCCAATTAGTTGCAGGTGCGAGACGAATCAAGGTCTCGAACTCCGAAACAGCTTGTTCGTGGTTATTTCCCAGCAAATAGATATACCCAATGTTAAACTGGGCTAGCTCACGCAGGTTGCTTTGGCGATAGTTATCAATCAATTTCCTAAATGCACTAACAGCCTCGAACGGTTGTGATGCACGGTCGTAAGCCATACCAATCTGATATTGGGCATAGTCGCCACCCAGCTGGGATGAAGTAACCTTGTTATAGGCGTCGATTGCCTGACCATATTCGCGAGTCGCAAAATAGGCATCGCCGATACGAAGATTAGTGTCTACATCGTACGGGAACATGGCGATGGGCGGTGGCTTATAGTCGCGCAGGAATGCCTGCAGTGGTGGGATCGCCTTTTCAAACTCGCCCATTTGGAAGTAACTCCAACCTAGCGAATAGCGGGCGGCTCCGATCAACTCGTGACGCGGGTGCTGGTCGATGAAGCGCTGGAAGAGTGTGGCAGCCTGTTGATAGCGTTTCAGGTTAAAATAGCTGTCAGCATTCCAAAACAACGCTTCGGCCGAGAATACACCTGTTGGCTGTTCGCGCACGAGCGCCTCGAAAATCGGTTGTGCATCCTCAAAGGCCATCTCCCTGAACAATGCCCATCCCTTTTGGAAACGTGCCTGACGTTTGATGTCGGGATCTAAATTGGTTGATTCTGCCGCCGCATCGAATGCCTGTATGGCACGTGTAAACTCATTGTTGGCGTAGTAGGCCTCACCGAGAAGGATGAACACCAAACCCGGTTGATTGGTGGCCATGTTGCGGCGAATCAAATCGAGGCATACGTCGATGGCCATCACGTTGTTGCCGACTTCAAAAGCTGTTAGTGCCCACTCATAGTAGGCCTCCTCGATCCACAAACCAGTCTTATACTTTGCACCGAAGCTTGTAAAAGTCTCAAGTGCTTCGCGGTAGCGTCCACCGATTTTTTCGTTGACCGCTTTGTAGTACAAAGCCTTGCGAGCAAGCTCATCGTTGCCTACAGCCGCCTTTTCGAATGAGTTTGCCGCCCAGTGGTAAATTTCCTGCTTGTGGTAGAGCCATCCCAATCCGTAGTGAGCACGGCGCTGGTCGTCCTTGCCCTCGTTCATGTTGATGTACTGCAGATAGTAATTCGACGCCTCTTCGTACTCGTCGAGGGCGTTGTGGCTTTCTGCGATAAGGTAGATGGCCCTAGTTCGGGTTTCCGGGTCAAGGATGGACTGCTGCGCCTTCAAGTTGTCGATAGCTTCTTGGTAGCGTCCTTGCATATAGTAAGATTCGCCCAAAGCGGTGCCTATGTTGCGTGCTGCTTGGCTGCGCGGGTACTTCGATCGCAGCACTTCAAACGTGCTCGATGCCATCGGAAAAATTTCATCGCGCAGATACAGACTTCCCTGCGAGAACAAAGCCTTTGGAGCCCACTCACTTCTTGGGTAGGTATCCACTATTACCTGAAAGTAGCGTCGCCCCATGTTATTGTCGCCCTTGGCGATGGCGGCCTCAGCCATCCAGTACCATATTTGGGGGGCACGGTTATCTTGAACGGCCTGCTCTGCAGCCCGACGGTAGATTGCAATGGCGTCGTCGTATCTGCGTTCGCCCGATCGTGCATGGGCCATGTCGAGCAATAAGTCTATGGCATGCTCGTGTACCGGCCAAGCTGCGATGAACTGCTCGTAATAGCCATCCAAATTCTCTGGATCGAGCTGGGCCTTTGCCTTGGTTATGTGGAAAGCGGCAGAAGGATGCAGCGGATGCCCTGGGTTGTCGGCAATGAACTTCTCGAGCAGTATGATAGACTGCTCTGGTTGACCATCATGATATCGACGAAGGCCTTCCATATACTGCTCATGCATGGGCACAGGAGTGTTCTGAGCAGTGACTGGTGGGGCTACAAATGTGAGTGTCGCAACGAAAAATGCGAGTCTGGCGATCGTGCGAAAGATCGGGTTTGGCATGGAATAGCTACGTCAAAATCCAGAAATACGTGATATGTTTTACAACGCTGAACGGGCTCGATTGTTTCCCGTCGGCAGAATCTACGCAAACTTTCCGACCAAAACCTTACAATTCGAGGAAACGGATCAACTCGTCGGCACGGTCGGCCCATTCGGCGTCGTCGTGCGAACGTGAGTCGGAGTGCACCGCATATCCGAACCTCCGCAGCGACGATACGGCACGGTCGGCGTTAGCGGGATCGAGCCTCATTGAAATCTTGTGCAGCGTCTCGTCATCGTCGTTTTCGTTTGCATACTCAACACCCATCGAGAGGATACGCACACCTTCCTTCTCAATGATTCCAATGATGGCCTGAAGCTCCGGAGTGCGAGCGTCTGATTCAATGAAGATGGTGAGACCCTCCTGCATAAGACCTATCGACTGCTCGACCGCCCTACGAACATCTTCCATCGTGATGTAACCAAGATAATTCCCGTTTCGCTCTGCCACGGGTATCACATGCTGCCCAGTCCCATTGATCGAATGCCAGACGTCAAACACATGCTGCTCGGGATAGGCCATCAGTGATGTCTCAAGTGCCTGCAATGGCAACATTTCATCCTTTACATGATCGAGAAGCACTTCTTCCCTGACGGTCCCTACCAAAACCCTGCTCAAACGATCGACCACCGGAACACGCGACTCTCCATGCAGTGCTGACCACGAGAGTGCATGCATGGGCGACTGGTCGGAAAAGACCGGGTCGTGATCGACATGTATGAGGTTAGAGACTAGCATACTTAGGTTACGGTTTGAAGCGGCGAATTGTTACGTTCAAGCAGGGTCGAAAGCCGTTTTAACTGATTTTGATGAACCCTGAAGATGATGTGAATCCCGTCGTCTTCGTAGCGTTTGTCGAGAACTTCGGCAATATCGTGGATAGATGCCACCGTTTTATGATCATGTAACGGAAGCACAGCCGATTTTGTGATAAACTCTTTATTCAAATGCCGAACAATTTCCTCTTCGAGGCGCTGGAGCCCGACGCTATGTTCGGCCGATATGAAGATAGCCTCCGGATATTGGTTACGCAGGGCTATCATGCGCTCCGGATCTGTGATGCGGTCGGCCTTGTTGAATACCATCAAAGTTGGCTTGCTGTCTGCTTCCAACTCTTTCAGGGTAGAGTTGACTACCTCGATGTAGTCGTCGAGAACAGGCGACGATCCGTCTACCAAGTGGATCAATATGTCTGCCTCACGGATTTCGTCGAGGGTGCTTTTGAAGCTCTCGATCAGGTTGTGAGGCAATTTTCGGATGAATCCGACGGTGTCGGAGAGCAAGAACGCCTGACCAGCCATGTCGAGCCGTCGTACCGTTGCGTCGAGTGTGGCAAAAAGCTTGTCTTCTGCCAGCACATTTGTGCTGGTGAGGGCATTCATAAGGGTGGACTTACCCGCGTTCGTGTATCCCACCAAAGCAGCACGAGGTATCTGCTCCCTGCCCTTGCGTTGAGTTGTGCGTTGACGGTCGAGCTTATCTAGCTTTTCTTTGAGTGTTGCAATGCGCTTGCCAATCAGACGACGGTCGGTTTCGATCTGTGTCTCTCCCGGACCTTTGGTACCAATACCGCCTTTTTGACGTGAAAGGTGGGTCCAGAGGCGTGTTAGCCGCGGTAGCAGATACTGAAGTTGAGCAAGCTCTACCTGCATCTTGGCGGCAGAAGTCTTGGCCCTACCTGCAAATATGTCGAGGATGATACCGCTACGGTCGATCACCTTCGCATCGGTGGCCTTTTGGATGTTACGCGTCTGCGTTGGCGACAAGTCATCGTCAAAAATAATGAGATCCACCTCATCCGTGCCCGCCAAGGAGGCGAGGTCGTTGAGCTTTCCTTTACCGATGTACGTGGCAGGATCGGGTCGCTTGCGGTTTTGCAGGATCTTCCTAACCGTTACACCGCCTGCTGTAAGCACCAACTGCTCCAACTCGTCGAGGTGCTCTGTCGCAACCGTGCGGTCAGTCTCGGCACTATATAAGCCAACCAAAATGGCCTTTTCGGCCTGAACTGCTGTTATATAATAGGTGTCGTTCTTAGTTGTGTCCAATATGTAAGAATAATTTAGTACAAACGCTCAATGTCTGAGGTCTCAGACCAAGCCTGCGATAGATGTCGGTCAACCTTATACGCCAATATACGTCTGAACGTTTCGTATTCGGCGTTGGGGACTTTTAATTTGATTCGGTGCGACCGCAAACCCTGCGACTCGGTCGACATAAAGAAAAAAGTAAACTCAGTATATCCTTCGCGCGAAAGCTCAAGGTAATCGTTTACACGGCTCCAAGCGATGGTCTGCGAAGGGTCGTTAATATTCTTGACAATGCCATGGTCGGTGATATAACGCTTAGACATTAGGTGGTAGGAGACATACCAGTTAACACCTAACCACAGATATGCCAGCTCATAAAAGCGATAGGCTGGTGCACCCGAAATGGTGTGGTAAATAGATACTGATACCACAACGGCCAGAAAAACAGCCGGGAAGATAGGAATTCCATGTAAACCCGGATCTTGCCAGGTTTGGATGCAGTTCCTCAAGCGACGTGTGTTGAGCCAAGTCCAAGTCGTCAGCACGGTTGATCCGAGCACAAACGATCCCAAAGCCGCAACGAATGCGGTCATGATCAAATTGGTGATATCAGGGGTTACATCAAACATTCTCAGCTTTATACCATCTAGATATAAACGTCTCCAACATGAGAAGCATTATACCAAACAGTAAAAAAAGATGCCATATTTCTCTTCCCATCCCAGCTGTTTGTAAGAATTCACTGTAATTCGGATTCGATTGGGCATCTAGACGCAAAATCTCAGCCAATTCAAGCTCGTTCGTGAAGAGTACGGAAAGGCGACCGTCTTCGACCGTAGCAAGGTTTGATTCCGACTCGGGTAAGTTCACAGACAAGACGGTAAACTCGTTGCCAGTTTCAACCCTCAGGATTCCTGGCGTCCATTCTTGCCCGGCATAGCGAATATTGACGCCACTGCGCGTTTGGCGAGCCTCAGGCTTATATGTCTCACCATTCAAAATCGCTGACACGTCACGCGAGGACATTCTCTCTGTGATATCGAGGCCCTGCCCTAGTATCACACCTTGTTCCTGCCGCACATCCCTCGCTGCCGCATAAAGCACCATCCGATAAAAAAGCGGTGCAAATAGGGGTCTGGCTGGCATGTTGCTCCAGCCAGGGTCGGTACCAAAAGCCGATATCAGAAGAACTCCGGCACCATAAGGCTGTTCGACAACCAAAGGTTCCGACAGGTTACTTTCAAAAAGCACACGCGCGCGATCCGATGTCGTGGTATTTACCAGCCAGTAATAATAGAAGTCAGGTAATTCGATACGGATTTCTTCATTGTCGCGAAGCTCGAATAGATCTTCCAATACTGGATGTTCCCGGCTGAGTCTCCCTAGCTTAGCTATCGACTGATAAGACGCATACTCGCCACGTATCCCAGCAAATTCTGGCGCCCCAAAGCGCTGGAGGAGTCGGTTGTAACCTGCTTGGTTCCCCATTTCATTCGGGAGGATAATCAGACTCCTGCCATCTTGCACAAACGACAATAACTCGGTGGTAAATGCCTCCGGCAATTCACGTAGTCCATCCAAGATGATGGCCTGAAATCGCCCAAAATCAGGCAGACTACCGGGTCGGGCTTCCACCACCTCAATTCGCCCACTGGTTTCTTGTGCTGCACGAAGTACAGGCAACAAGTACGAGTTCAGCTCAGCTGGCCGCGGGGTATTATCTCGAACATAGAGCACAGGCATCGACTCCGGGATGGAAATGCTGAAGAATCGTTGATCGTCGGCCGAGAAGGCATCACCCTCCATGTAAACTCGTCCTGAAATATAGCCGGCACGTTGTGGCCTTACCTCGAATAAAAATGTACGGGCCTCGCCTGGGTTCAACGACACAGTGTACTGACCTCCCTGCTGACCATCCGATTCAAGTGTAAGAAAAAGGTTCGATACAGGATCGCTGTTGAAATTGGTGACTTCGGCTTCAACGATAACTGGACGGCCTGTACCCAAAATACGGTTCAGTATTCGAAGACCTGTGATGCCCACATTCGATGATGGACGGTCGCCCACTCGTATAAACTGCACCGGTAGTGGCTCCTGACCCTGACGTGCCGACAAGCTGCGATTCGCGAGTGGCTCCATTTGACTAACCTGACCGTCGCTGATTACAAAGAGGACGGGAAGATGCTCGCCTGGCTCGACCGATGCATCGGCTAGTGCCGTGAGACGCTCAGTTATGTAATTCCCCTTCGCCACTGGTTCCAAGTTGTCGACGGTCTCGCGAAAGCGGCCGGCATCCAATCGGCCTTGGACAGTCCACTCACCGTTGGTAGGTGCGAGTATGAATTGGTCTCGTGGACCAGCATTACCAACTAGTGTGACCAAAAAATCTTTGAGTTGCTGAATGTATGGACCGTTCACATCTACTTGCGACATACTGAGGCTGTTGTCGGCAAGAATCAGGTACAGCCTAGGCTGTCCAGCCGAAGCCATCATACCAACACCCGATGGCATAAATGGGCGCATCAATCCCAACACGAGGAGGGTGATTGCCAGAAGCCTGATGGCAAGTAAAATCCATTTTTTAATGCGGATGCGTCGAATGGTACTCTGTTGAAGTACTTTGAAAAAGGCAACCGTCGAAAACTTAAGAGTCTGCGGCTTGCGCAGATTCAACAAATGGATGATAATTGGCACTGCGAGCGCCGCAAATGCCGCAAAAAACCAGGGACTTAAAAATTGCATGTCGAAAGATAATCAAGAAGAGAGCAAGGGCAAGAACAAGAGATAAAATGAAACATGATTCGGTACTTGAAGTATGCTATTTTAGGGGCTTTTAGCAAGTCTGCAGCTTAATATCTTAACGCAGAACCTATAAAATGTTGCCCCGACCCATTTCGTTTCAGTACACACCCAAAAAATGAGCTCGACATACAATAGTATCACCCCTTCCCGCTTACCTAGTTCAGCAATGCCTAGCTCGCCCCGAAACTTGCTCTTGCCGTTGCAGCACATGCTCTCGTTTATCGCTCTCGCTTCTCGAGTCTCGTACCTGCTCTTGCTCTTGCTCTTGCCGTTGCTCTTGCTCTCTTCTTGTTCACGAAAAGCCGATCCCGAGTGGTCAAAGTTTCTACCTGAGCAAACAGTTTTGGTTTACTGGGGCGACCAAGACCAAGATGAACGTCTACGCATGGAAATTGGCGAATTAGTGGGTGATCCCATGTTGGTACGCCAAGTTTTAAGTGATTCGGCAGCTGTTGAACCACTTGTAACTGCCTTAGTGCCCGAAAGTGTGGATCAACTTTCAACACTTTGGATTTATTCCACTTCGTCGGGACTCAATCAATCGCTCGCGAAATCTGGTTGGATCAGCAAGGGTAGTTATAGCATCAGTGAGGGTCAAATCGACCTTTTTGAAAAAAATGATTCAGCGATAGCGACCAGCACGATTGGCGACTGGACAATCGTTTCGACGAGAAGTCGAACTATAGAGCAAGCGTTAAGGGCTGCAAATCGCACGATATCGCGACTGGTGATCGTCAATTCGCCCGGATTTCACATCAACGTCAGCGAAATTGGGAGGCTGGTGGCTCCGTTAACCAGTCCGGCATATAGGGCTGATCTCGCGAGATCGTTTCAAGGTTTGGGTGTTGTACACTTGAGTATGGCGAGCGACTCAATCAATCCTGCTTGGACTATTCAGTTGCCGATTAAGTCGTCTAATTCGCGACTGGTAAGCTATTTGATTGCAGGCTCAGACGGCCAGAATGCATCTTTCGGTGTTCCACCGGGCATGGCCTTGAGCTTGGTTTGGAATGATCCACACGGTGTTCGTCCTTACGACAGCCTTCGCTATGTTGGACAAACGGGTGAGGCTGTCCGATCGGCTATTGCTTCTATGTCCCCTCATCTTTCGCACGAGGTAGCCATGTACGTATCCGATGCGTCTTCGCAAGGAGTTGCCTACGTCAGAAAGGCAAATATGGCTGCTGTCGGTAGCGTCTTTGCTGATCTGTACCAAAGGGGCGTGCTCGATGGGGAGCGCGATGTGTTTGTGGGTCGCGACCCGGCTTTTGCAAAGGCGATTTGTTCTGGACTTTGCGATTTGAACCGTTATTCGATCGGATTGGGTGAGGATGGCATCGTAATATCGTCAAGTGAAACCCTTGTACGCAGGCTGATGGTGGGCTATGGTGATGTTTCGAGCCTTGATTCGTTGGTTCCGGCGGGTGGGGAGGGTGCCGATGGGGTTGCGGGCTCCTATGGGTGGGTGGATGTGGCATCCATGATAGCGGCTGCAAGGGCAAACGGGTGGATGTCGTCTGATAAGCCAGTACCGGGCATTCTGCGTAGATTTGCCACCTTGGCGTATTCGGTTCATACGGGCGGTGGTATGATGAACCTGAACCTTAAGTTAAACAAGGGATCATCGGCTTCAACACTGACGGATTTGGTGCTAGCGTGGCAGTATCCGCTACGAGGCGACCTATTGGTGGCAGAACCTGTGGTGGCAGTGCTAAATGGCAAGTCGACGGTGCTTATCAGTACGGCGTCGGGGCGTGTGCTAGCGCTGGGCTCAGATGGCAACCTATTGTTTGAGGTGACAACGGGGACGCAGGAGCCGGTTGGTGGGGTTGAAATTTATGATTGGTACGCAAACCGCTCTCCGGTAGTGTTTCAGGCTGCTGGATCGGCCATATATGCCTGGAGCCCATCGGGGAACCTACTGCCAACCTTTCCATTCGTGATCGACTCGCCTATCAGTGCGCCAATTGTGCTAACTGATGTCGATGGAAATGCCGAGCCCGAAATCCTTGTGGCTACAGCCGATGAGCGCCTGCACCTGATTAACCGTGATGGACGCGGTGTGGCAGGTTGGCCTGTCTATACAGACGGCAACATCGTGGCAAGGCCAGAAGCAAGTAAATCCAACGGCAGTTGGAGGGTGGAGATAACAACAGAAAATGCTGTTGAAATCTATGATAGATTGGGCCAGCGCATATCAAATAGGCACCATATCGGAGATCACGCCGATAAACTTGACTCACTAAAAAATCGAGGGATTTCTGGGTTGTTCGACGGAAGTGCGCCCATGCTTTACGGTCAATTTCCTGTCGTTGCCGACATCGACGGCGATGGAAGGAAAGAGCTTATTGTTGTACTCGATGGGCAAATTCGTTGCTACAGACTTCCTAGTAGTCGGCCGGATTCGCTATCAGCGAAGTAAGTCTTTGAGAGCGTCTTCAACCTGATCAAACTTCCATGTGAATCCTACTCCCTGAAGCTTGGCTGGAACCATGTTCATGCTGGCTGTTACTACAGTCGATGATTCGCCCAATGCGAGATTGAGGGCAAACCCCGGAACTTTGAATAGGGTTGGTCGCGAAAGAACTTTTCCCAAGGCCGAAGCAAACTGCGACATGGTGACAATGTTCGGAGCTGATGCGTTAACCGGCCCGCTGAGATTCTCGTTTTCAACGCCTTCGATAAATATTCTCACCATATCGTCGAGGTGAATCCATGGAAAATACTGATTCCCACTACCCAATGGTCCGCCTAAGCCTAGCTTAAATGGCAATAACATCTTTTCGAGCGCCCCTCCGTCTGGGTGGAGGACAACGCCGATTCTTGGAGTTACAACACGCACCCCTTTGGGAGCTGCATTGGCATGAGACTCCCAGAGGCGGCAAACACCTGCAAGGAAATCGTTTCCAGCGGGAGAATCTTCTGTCAATACAGTGTCTCCCGAATCGCCGTAATAGCCAACAGCAGAAGCCGACACAAACGCCTTGGGTCGCTGTTCGACAGGTGCAGCATTTATGGCCTTTACGATTGCCGATGTTGTCTCAACCCGGCTAGAAACGATCTTCTTTTTGAGCGTTTCGGTCCACCGACGCCCCGCTAGCGACTCACCTGCTAAATTTATGACAGCTGTCGATCCCGCAACGGCTTCGTTGATATCTGCCCAAGCAGCGTACGAAACTGAACTGCTTTTACTTGATGACTTCGAAGGATCCCTTGTAAGTATCACAACTTGGTATCCTTTATCAACTAGTGATTTCGTGAGTGCCGACCCAATAAAACCTGTTCCTCCGCTGATGACGACTTTCATGACAGATCCTTCGTATTTGATTATGTTCTCACTTGAACACCGAGCCCGGGCAATTCATTCAACCGAACTCTACCATCCGATCCAACCTGAAGACCGACAAATGGATCATCAGAAATGAGAATATGGCTGTCGAGATCGCAGAAGTCGGCCCAAAGGGCGACAATGGCGGCAGCTGTATTGGCGATTGAAGACTCGAGCATGCACCCAACCATCACTTTCATGCCGTATTGACGTGCTTTCCACAGGTAATGTAGCGCTGGTACCATCCCACCTGTTTTCATCAGTTTGAGGTTGATGCCATGGTAGCAGCGAGCTATCTGGGCCATGTCTTCAGATCCCGTGAAGCCCTCGTCGGCGATGATGGGAACAGGCGATCCCAGTTTCAACATGGCAAGCTCGTCGGTCATATGTGCCGGCATGGGTTGTTCGACCAACTTCACATTCATGCGGTGCATAAACCGGGCTAAGTCGATGGCTTCCTCGGGGTCAGTCCAGCCTTCGTTGGCGTCGATCCAAACTTCCTTGCGTGTCAGGCTGCGGATCAAACGCATGATGTCGCGATCGTAGTTGGTACCGAGTTTAACCTTGAGCACTGGGTAGGGCTCTGCTTCGGCCACTTTTTGCCGAATCATATCTTCGGAGTCGATTCCGATGGTGAACGAGGTCATTGGACCCGTAGTACTCGGTGCATTCCAGATTCGGTGAAGAGGAAGGCCGATGGTCTTGCCCATTAGATCGGCATAGGCCATTTCAATGCCTGCCTTCACGGATCCTTCGTTTGGGTAGAGTTCATTCAAGTACGCATGAAGCTCAACCATGTCGAGCGGATTCTTGATTCTAGACGGATCAAACCGTTTCACTGACTTTCGTACCGTGTCGACCGACTCGTCGTATCGCTTGTTTGGGGCGAACTCGCCGTAGCCGATCAGACCGTTGCGTTCCACCTTGAGCAACAAGTTGGAAGCCACCGTTCGCGATCCCCTCGTTATCGTAAATGCGTGCTTAAGGGGCAGGTTCAGATCGGTAAGGGTGAGTTTATCCATGTCAGAAGTCGATATACTTGAAGTACTTCAAAAGCTCGAGCCAGACCCATGAGACTGGTGCTGAGAGCATCATGGCATCAAATCGGTCGAGCACTCCGCCATGGCCCGGCAAGATGCTTCCCGAGTCTTTGAGGTTTGCTTTTCGCTTGATGCGGCTTTCGGCAAGGTCTCCAATGGGACCAAAAATGGACACGAGAATGATGAGAGGCCAAACAAGACTTAGGTCAAGTTCTTTGCCGCCTGGGGTGAGCCACAAAGCGAGCAGATAGCCCAATGCGGCACCAAAAAAGCCGCCGATGAAACCCTCCCACGTCTTTTTGGGACTGATCTTGGGGGCAAGCTGGTGTTTTCCGAACATTTTGCCGCCGAAATAGGCAAAACTGTCGTTGCCCCACACCATGAGCACAACCATGAGAAGAAGGAAGAACCCTTGGGAATCGGTGCCGCTGTTTCGGAGCAGTAGCATCGTGCTCATCATGAGCGGGATGTAGGTTCCGATAAAAATGCTACTGACAATGCGGTTCATGCGTTCGTCGCTACTCCGAAGCGCCCCGCGCAACACAAGGATGAACAACATCACCAACAATGTAGGTAGGAAGAGTGGGTTGAAGGGCTGCGTTAGGATAACCGCCCCCATCGCGAGACTCCAAATCAGGCTTACTTCGGCTCCCATCATTTTGAACATGTTGGAGAGCTCCCACTGCATGAGCCACACTACAACCATGACTGTGGCCACAAAATACCAACCACCCAACCACACGACGAAAACAAACGCCGGTGCGGCGATAAGGCCAAATACGATCCTCTTTAAAAACTCATTCAATTGCTTGGGAGTTACTCGAAGTCGTCTACGTCAACCTGCGCACTATTCCATTCCGAAAGTGCAAGCCGGGCAGCATTCGCTTGGTCGTCGGGCACATAAAGCCAAACCTGGGCCATGTCGCCGACGTTTAGGCTGTAAGCCCTGTCTCGCTTGTTCAGGATATTGCACTTAATATCACGACTTTCTAAGTAACCTTTCACGAGTTCCGCATCGTAATCGGTACCCGTTTCATAAACGCAGGTCCATCCCTGAACTTCACTAACTTGATTTCCAAACATCACTGACCTCCCCTGAATTGGTTTGTCGTTTTATAAAGTAAAGTACGACATAGACCAAGACAATGCTACCAAAAGCAAGGTAAAGAGGGGGCATTTCGGGGTTTGAATCGGCGAGTGGAGAGTCGGGCATGAACTTCACTAACAGCACGCTGAAGGCGTTATTCACCAAGTGGGCGACCATGGCCGGGATAAGTGAACCTGATTTAACGGTAATCCATCCGAGGAAAATTCCGATCATGGCCAAAGGTATGACCTGGCTCAACCGAAGGTGGTAAAATCCGAATATGATGCCGGTAATGAGTATGGCCGTCCACGCCGCCTTTGTGCGACGGAGCAAGTTCAGGGCAAAGCCACGGTATAGAATTTCCTCGCAGATGGCGGGCACCATGGCCACATGGAACAGTGCGAGGGCGATGTTGAAGTCGCTCTTAAGAAATCCCTCGATCATTTCTGTCTGTTGACGCTCAATTTCCAACAAGAATGATGGAAGCGGGATGAGCGTATTCAGCCAAGCCACAAGCCAGACAGTTGGTGCACCTACGATGATGAGCAGCGATGCCATTGCAGTGTATTTCCAAACGGAGGCATCACGTTTCATTGGGAGCATTTCGCTCCACGACCGGCGTTTCACATAATATATTACAGGAAGAGTGAGTACTCCGAAGGCGAGAATTTGACCCATGGAGTTACCCAAAAACAGGATGTCAAAATGATCGGCCAGACCCTCGGGCGTTGCAATAACCGAAAGATCTACTCCTGGGGTGGCAAGAAGCCCTACCACCACTACGATAGCAGCTATCACCTGAAAGGCAATGAAGGCTATCAATATCCAGCCGTATGTGATCAGCCAATCAGGGAAGCCAGCCCGTTCCGCCTTCGACAGAACGGGTTGCTCCACAATAGGTTCGTTCAGCCACTGTGGCTGTTCATCATCCTGCTTCAGTTCTTCCATGAGAAATTGTTAAAGTGTCTCTTCTTTTTTCGAGAATATGGCTGCTCCAATCATTCCGGAAATCAAATTGATTATTCCAAACATCACAGTACCAATTCCTAAACCCATTAGTCTCACAGACCATTTCGAAGGATCGTTTGCCATCATCTGATCCATAGCCTGCTGGCGTGCTGCCTCGTTCATTTCGGGTATGGAGTCGATGGCGCCCATCATTGAGCTCATCATATTCTTTGTCATGTTTGGATCCACAAAATCCCAAAGGATGCCCAATACTCCTGAAATGATCGCAATTAATACGCCAGTTACCAGTCCCATTACGGCACCTTTGCCCACAGGGACACGCAAGTCGGTAGCTTTGATGTACCCTCTCACGACTAGAAGGCCTGCAACTGCTGCTACAAGACAAAGTACTACACTAGCAATGGATGGAATAAACATCATCATCATTGACGGTTGCATACTTGTCACTGTATAAGCAACTACCAAATTTCCGACGAATGCAATGATGGCGAAGATCATCGCGAACCGAAGTGCAAAGGGCATGTAACTTTCGTTAGCTTGTTCCATGTAAGTATTGGTTTGGTTTTTGTTTGAATTCACCTGCAAGTAACCAAGCAAGGCTCATGCCAAAGAGTGCTCCGAGGATGATACGGCTTTGATGCGAATTCATCCAAACTCCAGCGAGATTTCCCATGAAATCTATGACGATAAGCGCAAGTGCCACGATGATCAGGTTGATAGCAACTTTTTTTCGGTAAGGAAGCCCAGTTGCCAAAAGAAATGGAAACAGAATCAATCCTGTAAAAAAAGACCCATAAATGCCGAAACACCGGCTGCAAACAGCCATAATCACACCGCTAAGTGATAGTGAACGTCCGTCCTGCTGATGGCACAACGAATCGAACACCATGAGGCTGGCCTTGTGGTAGAAGTGGTCACTGTCGAGTCCGAACAATCCACCACCCAAAGACATGAAGAAAAGCAGTGCTGCAAAAAATATCAGCACACCATACCAAAGTGGTGAGAAATCTTCGTAAGACCGTACATGCGACATATTTAGACCTACGCCAACTGCGCAAGAAGGTTACAAAATTCCGGCTTTTTTTAGTCCTTCGGCGAAATACTGTGGAGCACGTACCGGGCGACGAGTGGTTGCATCCATGAACACTAGGACAACGTTACCAATAGCCTTGGTACGCTCATTCGCTGCATCTGTGATCTTGTACCAGGTGTCAAGTTTTACCCCAGGTACCTGAAACATGAATGTGTGGATGTTGAATGGTTCATCATAAAGCAGTGGTTCCTTGTAGTCGACCGCAGCATGGACTACTGGGAGCATGATCCCATTCGATTCAAGCTCAGAGTATGTGAGGCCAAATGTGCGAATCATCTCGGTTCGCGCCACCTCGAAATACTCCAAATAATTGCCGTAGTATACATATCCCATTTGATCCGTTTCGGCATAACGACTGCGGAGGCTGTGTACATGCTTCAGCAGCGGTTTGCCGTCAGGAAACGTGATAGACATGCTATTCGGCCACTTCGATATGCACGCCCATCGAGCTGTACTTCTCAACGCGCTGGTTCACAAGCTGGTCAGCTTTCAGCTTGCCTAGGCGACCAAGACTGTCGACGAGTTGCTTTTTCACAAGCACAGCCGATGCTTTGTGGTCGCGATGGGCACCCCCTTTTGGCTCTGGTATCACACCGTCGATTACGCCAAGTTCAATGAGGTCGATGGCGGTGAGCTTAAGTGCCTTCGCAGCCTGCTCTTTATATTCCCAGGTTTTCCAGAGAATGCTGGAGCACGACTCGGGCGATATGACCGAATACCAGGTGTTCTCCAACATGTAGACTTCGTTGCCCATTCCAATTCCGAGGGCGCCGCCGCTGGCTCCTTCTCCAATCACGACCGTAATGATTGGCACTCGCAGCACCGCCATCTCCATTAGGTTGCGTGCAATGGCCTCGGCTTGTCCCCTTTCCTCGGCTTCAAGCCCTGGGAATGCGCCCGGTGTGTCGAGTAGGGTGATTACAGGAATATTGTACTTCTCGGCCAGCTTCATGAGTCGAAGCGCCTTACGGTATCCTTCAGGGTTCGCCATTCCGAAATTACGGTATTGACGTGTCTTGGTGTCGCGACCCTTTTGATGACCCATGACCATCACCGATTGCCCGTCAATAGTTGCAATACCACCTACCAACGCTTTATCGTCGGCATAGTAACGGTCGCCGTGCAGCTCGATGAAATCGCCGCACATCAGATCGATGTAATCGAGTGTATACGGGCGCTCAGGGTGCCGAGCCAGCTGTACGCGTTGCCAGCGAGTTAGATTGGCAAAAACCTTGGAGCGGAGTTCTTCGACCCTGGTCTCGAGGTTGCTGATCTCTTTAGCGAGGATGTCGTTGTCGGCAATTGAGAGAGCCTTCAGTTGGACAATCTTCTGCTCCAGGTCGTAAATGGGTTTTTCGAAGTCGAGATGGTTCATAGTTTTGAATATAAGGAAGAATAGGATAATTGGACATTGGACATTGGACATTGGACATTGGACATTGAGAGGCGAGATATATTTTGACATTTGAACAAATGTTCATATATTTGTTTTATGGACACAGAAATACTACACCAGACACGCATACCGACTTCCGAGCTTGAGCCGCTCTCGCAGGTGCTGAAAGCCATTGCGCATCCGGCTAGGCTCGCCATTGTCGACTTGCTCAGCCAGCACGACCAGCTGCACTGCACCCAGCTCATGGAGGCCACTGGCGTTGAGCAGTCGCTTTTGTCGCATCACTTGACGACAATGCACGACCGGGGAGTGCTCAGCCGCGTAAAGGATGGTAAATACATTCTTTACCGCCTTGCCGACAAACGCATGGCAAACATCATCGACTGTATAATCAAGCAAAACGGATGATGATCACGTTTGTCGCAGGGCTGATTATGGCTCTCATCATTGGGATCACACTTGGATTGATCGGTGGTGGTGGTTCCATCCTCACAGTACCTGTTTTCGTTTATATTTTGGGAATCCCCCCTGTTGAGGCAACAGCCTACTCGCTTTTCGTTGTTGGCGCGACATCTGCTGCAGGTGCACTCGGATACCAGAAGCAAGGTTTGATCGCATGGAAAGATGGTCTCATCTTTGCCATACCTTCGCTTATTGCAGTTTTCTTGGTGCGATCATTGGTCGTACCTGCTCTACCTCAAACAATGGGTGGAATGTTGGGTCTGTCGTTTTCGAAGGACCTGTTCATCATGGTGTTGTTCGCGGTTATCATGGCAATGGCATCTATCACTATGATTAAGGATGGTATTCAAGTAGCACCCAATCCAAATATGAGTCCCCTCAAAAAGTCGATCATCATCATGATAGAGGGTTTTGGCGTAGGCGCAATAACGGGCTTAGTTGGTGCTGGCGGCGGATTCCTCATCATACCGGCCCTAGTGATCCTGATGGGTATGGACATGAAATTGGCGGTTGGTACCTCATTGATGATCATTGCCGTGAAATCTCTGATCGGTTTCACTGGCGACATCATTGCCCTGCCCAGCATCGATTGGGCACTCATATTGCAATTCACGGCTCTGTCGCTGGTGGGAGTCTGGTTTGGCTTGAGAATATCTAAGCACGTCTCCGGACAAAAACTAAAAAAAGCATTCGGCTACTTTGTGGCCATCATGGCTGTTGCCATACTCACTGTAGAACTACTTTAATTAACATCAAGCAAGCACATCATAACAACCCATATGAGCACTAACTATCATATCTATCAATTTGAAGACAAGGGTCTTGCACACTATAGCTACGCCATCGTAAGCGATGGAAAAATGGCTCTAGTCGATCCAGCACGTGATCCTCAGCCATACTATGACCATGCCAAGCGAATGAACGCCACGATTGTGGCTGTGATCGAGACCCACCCGCATGCCGACTTTGTGAGCAGTCACCTTGAAATCTCGGCTACTACCGGAGCCAAGGTGTATGTAAGCAAACTTGTTGGTGCAGGATACGATCACGTGACCTTCGACGACGGCGATATCCTGAAATTGGGCCCAATAGAGCTCCACTCCATGAATACACCGGGCCACTCGCCCGACAGCATCAGCATTTTGCTAGTCGAAAATGGGAAACAAATGGCATTATTCTCTGGCGACACTCTTTTTGTGGGCGATGTTGGGCGTCCAGATCTCCGTGAAAAAGCGGGAAATATCACTGCAAAGCGCGAAGAATTGGCTCGTATGATGTACAATACCGTTCAAACACGCCTCAAGCCACTCGAGGACAATGTGGTAGTCTATCCTGCGCACGGTGCCGGATCCCTCTGCGGTAAAGCTCTCAGTAGCGCAGCATCGACCACTATCGGGGCTGAACGCCTGACCAACTACGCGTTTCGCAACATGACAGAAGATGAGTTTGTGGTAGAGTTGACCTCAGAGCAGCCACATATTCCGAAATATTTCGGCAACTCAGTCGGAATGAACCGAAATGGTGCCCCGTCGTTTGAGAAGTCGGTTGCTGCCGTTAAGCGACTTGGACACATGTCTGCCGATGATGCCGTCACATCTCTTGGTGCTGATGCACTTATCATCGATGTTCGTCCAGAGGTCGCATTCAAGGCCGGGCACATCAAGGGTTCGATCAACGTCCAGAACAACAGCAAATTTGACACTTGGCTCGGTACGATCTTCGCACCTAGCGACAGCTTCTACATAGCTGTGAGCAACGCCGAAGAAGCCGAGCATGTAATTCGCAGAGCTGCATTCATCGGATACGAATCGACCATCAAAGGTGTGTTCATCCTAGATGCTGTAAGCGCAGACAGCACATTATCGCGTGCCGACTTAGATGCATTGCTAGAATCGCCAAATTCGTATACGGTTGTGGACGTTCGCAACGAGAACGAGGCGCGAACAGCACCAATGTTCGCTGGGGCAATCAATATTCCGTTGCATGAACTTCAGGGCCGCATTAACGAGCTCCCGCTCGATAAACCGATAATGGTACACTGTGCTGCAGGTTACCGCTCGGCTGCAGGGTCTTCTATCATTGCACGTGAATTGGGCGACAAAGTTGAAGTCCACGATATCGGCGAATCGATCAAGGACGTGCCTATAATGACCGCCTGATTAGTAAAATGGTTAGTAGTAGAGTAGTAGAGTAGTATTTCGAATTACCGCTCTACCACTCTACCGCTCTACCACTCTAGATCCTTCACTCCGTTCAGGACGGCTTCGCCGCTCTACTAATCATCCACTCTACCTCTTAACTACTCTTCTATGATTGACTGGTTGTTTCAACCCTGGCCATGGTATGTCTCTGGCATAATTATCGGAATCATGGTCCCGCTTTTGCTATGGATTGGCAACAAGTCGCTTGGCATATCAAGCTCAATGCGTCATATGTGCGCAATCGCGGTACCGGCTAAAATCCCATTCTTTAATTACGACTGGCGCAAGCACACCTGGAATTTGATTTTTGTTGGCGGCTTGTTCATAGGCGGCATAATTGGCGGCTACTTCCTCGGTGGCAACGGTGATGTTGCCATAAGCGAGGCAACAAAGACAGACTTGCGGGAACTTGGTATTACCAATTTCACTGGATTGATGCCCCAGGACCTTTTCGGTGTGGATGCCATCTTCAGTTCTAAGGGACTGATCTTTCTGGTGATTGGTGGCCTCTTGGTCGGATTTGGTACACGATACGCTGGTGGATGCACGTCTGGCCACACCATATTTGGATTGGCCACACTTCAATGGCCTTCATTGGTCGCTTCCATCAGCTTTTTTGCCGGCGGTCTCCTCGTGACCCACTTCGTGCTGCCCCTCATACTGTAATTTTATCATCTAAACATTTTATTTAAAGATATGCGTAATGTCGCTTATCTCTTGGCTGGCATTGTCTTCGGACTGGTGCTGATCAAGGGCGAAATCATCTCATGGTTTAGGATTCAGGAAATGTTCCGTTTCCAATCGTTTCATATGTATGGCATAATCGGTACTGCCGTTTTGGTAGGATTGGTTACAACCCAACTCATGAAACTGACGAAAGCAACCTCCCTCGACGGCGAGGATATTCAACTCCAACCCAAGGAGTTCAGCAAGGGCCTCATCTACGGAGGCTTAATGTTCGGCTTTGGATGGGCGCTTACCGGTGCGTGTCCCGGACCGATCTATACGCAGATCGGAGCTGGATACATCCCAGTAGTAATTACTCTGTTTAGCGCAATTGCAGGCACATGGCTATACGGTGCTATGCGCCAACGATTGCCGCACTGATCACTGATAGTCCTCAAGAGAGGGGTGTGATGGCACTTGGTTTGCACATGCGTTGTGCGACCGGTGCCGTCCATCCTCTATTCCAGTTGTTTGGGTATGCTGAAAGTGAAGGTGCTGCCCTTCCCCAATTCTGACTCGATCCATATTTCGCCGCCAAGGTCGTCGAGAATTTTTTTCACAATAGCCAACCCCATACCAGTACCAGCATATTCGCCTTTTTGATGCAACCGTTGAAATATCACGAAAATCCGATCGTGCTGTTTTGGATCGATACCAATACCGTTGTCGGTCACCGAAAACTCCCAATGATCGCTCAGTTCCCTGCTACTTATACTGATGATAGCTTTTTCGCCTTTCTTGGAGTACTTGAGCGCATTCCCAACCAAGTTCTGAAATACCTGCAACAGGGGTGATTGGAATGTTTTAAGGGTCGGTAGCTCTCCAATGTGGAATTCAGCCGAGTTTTCCTCAATCAGTTTACGGTGCAGCGCTAATACATCTCTGATAACATTATTGATATTGACAGGTTTAAGCGTGTCGCTATGTTTTCCTACTCGTGAGAACTCAAGAAGATCAAGGATGATTTGCCGCATTCTTATGGCACCATCTTTTGCATAATGAATGTACTGTAGGGCTTTATCATCAAACATGCTTCCATACTTCTTTTCCAGCAGCGTTAGAAAACTACTGACCATCCGTAGTGGTTCCTGCAGATCGTGCGAGGCAACATATGCAAACTGCTCTAACTCCGAGTTGGAGATTTCGAGCTGCTTGTTCAAGTCTAACAGTGACTCTTCATACAGCTTCCGATAGCTGATATCGGTCATAGCGCCAACTACACGGGTGACTATGCCGTTGGAGTCCCGCATAAAAATTGCCCTGTCAATCACGAAGGCATATGTGTCATCTGCTTTGAGGAACTTGTACTCCTCGTGCCAGCTGATGCTCATCCCATCGGTCATGTATTCCTGAATACGCGACCCCACTCTATCACGGTCATCGGGATGAATAAGCATCATCAGCTTTTCGTGCGATGGTTGAAATACGTCAGGATCGTGTCCGAACAATGTGAGGAATCCTTTACCCCACCATAGATGATTGTTGGTCACGTCGAAATCCCAAATGGCGTCGTTCGTTGCTTCTGCAACCTTGTTGAACCGTTCGTTAGATTTTAGGATTTCACCTTGTGCAAGCTTCATTTGGGTCACATCCTGGAAACTACCATAAATGCGGACCACTTTACCGTCTTCCATCTCGGGCAGACCAATGGAGCGGATCCATTTTTCATTGCCTTTGGCGGTAATCACTTGTACTGTAATATCGTACGGAGTGCCATCTGCCATAGCCCTGTTGAAACAGCCCATGCGCAAGTCGCGAGAGTAGCCTTCCTTGAAAAATTTACTTACAGAGTTGATGTCTGGCTCATGGTCTGGCGGCACTTCAAGGATATCCTTAGTCATCCCAGACCAGATGAGGCGTTCCTCCTTCATATCCATCTCCCAAGCGCCGACAGAAGCCAAACGGGACGCCGTGTCGAGCAGCCTTTGGAGTTCCTTAGTAGTCGACAAATCCCTGAGTACACCGATCATACGAATTGGTTTACCCTCAGAATCTCGTTTGAGGTGACCTACCTCTTCAACGTAAATATAACTGCCATCCGCTTTTCTAATCCTTGTCTCGATATTCCATCTAGATTTGGATGAATCTGATAAAAAATCAGCCCACAACTTACTGAAGCGCTGGCGGTCGGAAGGATGTTCCAAATCGGCCCAATCAGCCATTTTGAAAGGCCTAGTAAAAGGATCATATCCTAGCATTCGATAAAAACCTTCACCCCATTCGTATACATCTTCAACTACATCCCAGTCGTAGATTGCGTTGTTGGAAGCCTTATTCAGATACTCATACAGCTCATTGTTTCGCTTGAGCTTTTCTTGTATCTCCATGATGGAGGTCAGGTCAACACTATTAATCAGATAACCGTCAACTCCACCATCTTCAACTAGGTTTGTACCCACCGACCTCGTCCACACCCAAGAACCATCTTTGTGTTTAAACCTGTAGTTTGACGACTCAATTCGTCTTTGGGTTTGCAACAATTGGAACTCGCCAATTATTGTAAGCGCATCTTCGGGATGTATAAACTCGAAGGCAACCCTACCGAGCAAGTCAGCCTCATCGTATCCGAGAACCGATTTATAAGAGGGGCTTAAGTAGACAATCTCACCTTGCATATTCAATATGGCCGTAAGGTCTGCCCCTTGTTCAACTAGCGCCTTAAACCGCTCGTCGGTTACACCAAACTTAGCGTTGACGATGTCGGTGATATCATGAAATATTCCAATAAGCCTAGACGGATTTCCGTTTTCGTCGTCAATCCGCTTTGCAACCGAGCGGATGTGCTTTACATTCCCATCTTTTGTGACAAACCGTTTTTGTATTGTGTAGTCGTCGCTTGATGCAATGGTCTTGTGCATCATGTCGATCGCCTTCTCTCGATCTTCGGGATGGATCACATTTATAGCCGATTCGAAATTGACTTCAAATTCGCCAGGCTCATATCCTGCCAGTCGAAATACACCATCTGACCATTGGATCTGCTGAGTATTGAGATCCATTTCCCAATAGCCGACTTTTGCCAACGATTCGGTCTGTTCTAGCAATAACTCTGCTCTGCTAGGCGGGATATGCAAATCTCGACTCTGTTTCTTTTGGTCCATTATGTTGCCTCCCATTGTTCTTTTATCCGGTGTTAGGTTAAAACCGGAAATACCAGCTTAGCACCTGAGCAATTGCTAGATCCCTAATTGTACGTTATTAAATCCTATCTGTTTATAGCAAACTAAACAATAATGGTTCCTATTTCTGGGAATTCCAAAAAACCATATTCAATTTATACAATTGCTGGTTAACTGTTATGGCATATAATCCCCATAACGCTCTCGGTAGAAGGAATAACCACCCATATACTTGGTGCATAAAAAGTGAGTAAATGAGAGCCCAAATCAACACGACTTCCAAGCCAAGCGCCATAAGTGCCAAATCGCAACGCTTGTGTTGAAAGAATAGCCTTGACCATATTCCACTTAGAAAGGCTGTAAGAACGAACCAGCTAGTGAACAAAACCATATCTTGAAGGGATGGGATTGTCAACAGATGGTAGAGTGCTACTGACTCAGATACGTAGATGACGATAAAGACGATATTGATCGTCAAATCCGACACTGCATATGAGGGCTTCTTGAGCTGACGATACCACTCCTGACCATATGATTTCCTACTGGCACCAACTAGAATTGGCAGTCCGAAGCTGACGACGAAAGCAATTAGTCCGGCCAATATTGGGTTCATAAAATCTAGTGGTGGTCTTAATTCACCTAATTAGACTTAATACCAACTTTTATGTTCTTCGATGACTGCGAAGCAACAAGCCTAACCTCATAGATGGTGGACTCAGCATTCGTTTTCGCTGTTTCGTAATCGAAAAAGGCATGCTTCATAGGGCTTGATATTCCACCATAAACATATCCTAATACAGTACCATCTCGACTTAGGAGGTCGAGGTTTAAGGTGCGTGATCCATTCGTCGCTAAATCAGTGTTCAGTATGAATTCAGCACCAGCCCCGACAAGCCCAGGCATTTCGACCGGCAGAGCAACTTCCTCCCAGTTGCCGCTTCCGCTTCTGGTCAATCTGCTGATGGTGCGCACAAACGGGACTTGGTCATCCTTTACCAAGTTGCCACCGTCAAGATAATATTGGCTTATGCCACCAAAGAAGATATGGTGCATCTGGTTGGTTGAGCTGCTGTAAAGCGACACTTTGGCACTGTGGTAATTGCTGAGAAGCTGACTGAAACCTTCGATTGGTTTATACCCATCAGTAGTAATCTCAACAGGATAGAGAAATGGCAAATCGACGGCCTTTTGAAACACTCCGGATGATATCGTCAATCCTTCGCTACCATCGTCAAACACTTGCGGCAACAGATTGAAATCTCGCCTTCTCAAGTGATCTTCGTCCCGCTGAACTCCGAGATGTTCGATCGATAAAGAAGCACCAGATCCCGTCAGTAGAAACTTCCGAATTTCGTTAGAATACTCCTGTTTGAATCCCATGCCATGGTCAGGCCCATGTGGATTGTAACGCCCATCGAAGCGGTGACCCCCAACTAAGTAGTAAACTTCGCCGAGCTTGCCGAGTTGTCCCCCCGTAAGCGCAAACGCCTCGTCTTCGACTTGAGTAATGTGTTGCTCTATCGCTTGGTTTCCGACAATTGCATTGATAGCGCCAGGCACATCGATTACTGTGATGTACGGGTATGTGATATGGCGATTTTGCGATTTCGAAAATGCATATCCTCCCGTAACAATGAGTTGCTCGCCATCCTGAAGAAACTGCATGTTCGTCGACTGGAGCTGCTCGCTAATTGTAGTAGGTAGTGAATCGACAGGTATTGACCAAACTTGCCTTGAGTTAATATCGATTACGTACATCATCGAATTATTATTTGCAACGGGAAAGGAACTGTGCCCTTGGCGCGCATGAATGCCTTCCGTTCTGCCACCAACTACGAGCCATTGCCCATTGTGCTGTGCAATGGCGTAGGATTGTAGCCCAGGCACACCATCAATTGATATCGGAACAAGTTCAACGGAAAAGTCGTCGTTCACTTGTGCACAAGCCACAGCAGAATACTGAGTTACCAACAGTAACGAAAGTAATAATCTCTTCATAATTGCCTCTGATGATAGTTTACATATTACCCAATATAACGACATCACACTTACGAAGTGATTGTGCTGCTATGCTAATATCTAATTATAAGCGGCCAAATGTGGCACTCAGCCTGAGCACCCATACACGCCACATGGCCTCCCACATAATCTTTCGCGACATCTTCGATACCCCTTCCTGTCGCTCCCGAAAGATTATTGACAATTCTTTTATGCGGAACCCTGCCATCCATGCCCTGAAATGAATTTCGATCTGAAACGAATAGCCATTGCTGCGAATCTTGGTCAAGTCGACTGCCTTCAAAACCCTTCGGTGGATGCACTTAAAGCCTGCCGTTGTGTCATACACCGGTAATCCGGTCACAAGTCGGGCGTAGACGTTGGCTGAGTAAGACAATATCAACCTCGACAGCGGCCAGTTGATGATGCTGATGCCTTTGCAATAACGAGAACCAATCACCAGATCGGCTTCGCCACTCCTGACCATTGCCACGAGGCGAGGCACATCGTTCGGGTCGTGGGAGAAGTCGGCGTCCATTTCGACTATAAACTGATAGGTGCGCTCAAGAGCCCAGGCAAAACCAACCGCATACGCCGTACCGAGCCCTAGCTTGCCCGGCCGTTCCATGAGGTGAATACGATCCGACCATCGCGTCATCGCATCTCGAACAACCGATGCTGTGCCATCGGGGGAGCTATCGTCGACCACAAGAACATGCAGCGACTGATCCAAACCCATGAGCACATCAATGATTCGGCCAATGTTGCCCGCCTCATTGTAGGTTGGTATGATGATGATTGTGTCGGCCGATTCCGTCATTGTCCCTTACCGGTTATAACAGTCATAATGGTGTTGAAGAGGATTTTGAAATCCATTCTGAGCGACATGTTTTCAACGTAGAAAAGATCGTATTTGGTCTTCTCTTTGACATCCTCCAGGCTTGCATCATATTTCCACTTCACTTGGGCCCAGCCAGTGATACCCGGTCGCACATTGAGTCGACGTGTGTACAATGGAATCTGTTTTTTGAATTGGTCAACAAAGTGAGCTCTTTCTGGCCGTGGACCCACAAAGCTCATCTCGCCTTTAAGCACATTGAAAAGCTGGGGTAACTCATCAATTCGGGTCTTGCGTAGCCAACGGCCCAAAGGAGTAATCCGCGGATCATTCTCGCGTGCCCATACGGGTCCTGTAGCCTTCTCAGCGTCGGCAACCATCGTACGAAACTTGTACATCGTATATGGCTTGCTAAAACGTCCGACGCGCTCTTGGGCAAATATTGCTGGTCCCTTGCTGGTAAGCCGAACCAATAGGGTCACAGTTATCAAGATTGGAGCCGTAATCGCCAGTATAGCCAACGAAAATACGATGTCGAACAACCTTTTAGTTCCCTTTTCCCAACTAGGCATGGGGTCGGGCATGACCTCTATTAAAGGCAAACCGAATATTTGGTTCGTGCGGTTGAGTCCAATAATCATCTGATAGAAATCAGGCAAGATTTTAACCGATACATCGGGGATATCAATTTCCTCGATTACTTGGATTAGTTGTGGGTTCTGCCTCGTTTCTAGTGCTACGATCACATCGCGTATGCCATGGGATTTCAAAATGGACGACAAATCGCCAATGGAACCCAAAATCTGACTTTTATCCACAACTTCGACATCATCTTCCGTCATGTGGGGCCTTAAATAACCCTCCACCTGCAAACCGGTTGTGCGGTTTCTGTGGATGTCTTCAACAACCGACAAGGCCCTCTCGCCCGTGCCAATCACAATCGCCTTGTGAAGGCCTAGCCCTTTTAGCACCCTGTACTTTTGGACAGATCGGATGATGAGGCGGTTCAGAGACACTGTCCCAAAAGTGAGCAGTCCATAAACCAGCATGTTCTTTCGGTTGTTGTCGATGCGGGTGAGGCGGTTGGCATCCCATCCAATTTGGTCAACAAACAGGAGAAAGAATAGAAAGAGCATGCCAACGAGCACAATCTTACCGACACGCAGCACTTCGTCGAAGCGCGAAATCATGTACAGATTGCGATACAGCCCGAAAAACACAAAGATTAAGACCCAAGTAACCGAGAGTATCATGCTGGGAAACACCCATTCTATACCCGTTGGCGCCATGTCGTCCCAACGCATCCTCCAAAGGTTGAACAACATGAGGGCCAAAAAGAAAGCGACAAAGTCGCCCGACATAACAATCGCGATGTTCGCGAATTTCTTCACTAGTTAAGAGTTAGGTTCTGTTTTGCCATTAACGTAACAAATCTTCTTAAATTAGGCTCTCCCGTTCGAATTCGCAAAGATACATTTGTTCAAGCTCAAATCCACTTCCAAGGGCACCAAAGCCCGTCGCGGGGTTCTAACTACAGACCACGGCACCATCGAAACGCCGATTTTCATGCCCGTTGGCACGCATGGAACCGTGAAGGCTGTTTCTCAGGCCCAACTTCGCTCCAACGTGAAGGCACAGATTATCCTTGGAAACACCTATCACCTTTACCTTAGACCTGGCACAGACATCATTGGCAAAGCTGGTGGCCTGCATGCATTCAATGGATGGGATAGGCCTATTTTAACCGATTCGGGAGGATATCAGGTATTCTCACTGTCAAATAACAGAAAATTGCATGAGCGTGGTGCCGATTTCAAAAGCCACCTTGATGGATCGATGCACCTTTTCACCCCCGAGAATGTCGTGGATATTCAACGTGCCTTAGGTTCCGACATCATCATGGTGTTGGATGAGTGTCCACCCTACCCGAGTGATTTCGATTATGCAAAAACTTCGATGGAACTGACTCACCGTTGGGCGGCAAGAGGACGTAGGGCATTTTTAGAGACGGAGGCTCGCTATGGTCATCGGCAGTACCAGTTCGGTATCGTGCAAGGCTGCACCTTCACAGAGCTGCGCAAACAGTCGGCATTGGCTATTGCAGAGATGGATTTCGACGGCAATGCCATCGGCGGACTAAGTGTAGGCGAGCCAACCGACATCCTATATGACATGACCGACTTTACCACCGATTTTTTACCGGCCGAGAAGGCAAGGTATCTGATGGGAGTCGGAACGCCGCAAAACTTGATTGAGTGCGTTGCCCGAGGCATCGACATGTTCGACTGCGTGATGCCTACACGAAATGCCCGAAATGGCATGCTTTTCACTCGGAATGGCACCATCAACCTCCGGAACAGTAAATGGAAGACTGTTTTTGATAGTGCTGACCCCGGATTTGAATCCGAATTGTGCCAAGAGTACTCGCTTGCCTACTTGCACCATCTATTCCGTGCTCAAGAAATTCTCGGACTCACCTTGGCATCGGTGCACAACCTGCAATTTTACCTTTGGTTGATGCAGGAAGTTCGTGACCAACTGGATGCAGGCACATTCGACACTTGGTATCCTGGCATGGTCGAGAGGCTAAGCTTGAGATTGTAACAACTGTGTAAACATCACTTGTTGAGCATTGTTTTTGCTAGTATATCGAGGTCAAGCCAGATAGAGTAATTCTGCAAGTAGTGCAACTCAAAATGCTCCCCTTCCTCTAGAGGACCACTTCTTGACTCGTGATATTGCCGTAATCCTGTGAGTCCATGCTTGTAATAGAGCAAGGACTCTTTTCGATTTGGCTCCATTGGGGCGCCAACGAAGCTAATCTTGCCGGAAACAATGTAGGCGAGCTTTGAATATAAATTGATCCATTTACCCACGAGTAAGAATCGAAGTACAATATGGTTGTGTTCACCCGTGTAATATTTGAATTCTTTCCTTTTGCGAGCAGTGAGCAACCAAGGAATAATCAGTATTGGCGAGAGTAGTGCAAAAAGTGTGACACCAAGAAATAGGTCGAAATTTCGTTTCGCAAACCGGTTCCATGTGGTGTAATATAGCAGCTGAACATCAACGACAGGGATGTTATCGAGATATTCCACATTCGACTTCCCGATAATGTAGTCGAGGGTATTTGGCACAATCTTGAATACTAGATCCAAGCCCTGAAGTTGGGTCATGGCATGCAACACCTGTTCGTGACTCACGGCATCAACCAGAAAGAAAACCTGACCCACTTTGTGATATCTGCACAATGAGGCAATTTGGCCAATATCACCCACAACCGGAATGCGCTCGACCTCCTCTGTTTCAGATCCGGTATGAGCCGATACTACGCCTGTAACCTGATAATTCCAGTCCACACGGCCACGTATTTTGCGAATGAGATCTGCTGTCTTGTCGTTCAATCCTACAACCAGAATACGCGATGGCTGAAACTGCCCGGTTGCAAATTGTTGACTCCTCCTCGTGTTCTTCCTGATAAGCCGTAGTGTCGACAACAGAAGAGCACCGCTTATGGCAGCCATCAGAAGTATCCACCTCGAAAACGCATACTCCCGTAAGAAGTATGTGATCACAGCTGTGCCGATGATCGCAAATAAGGTCGCCTTGAGCACCGCAGCGGCCGAGTGTCGGTTGGTGCCGTATAAATCGTAGTACTTGCCAGCGATGATGTATAGTACGGCAATGCACAAATTATAGACCAAATATCGAGGTTCGTAGCGTTCGAGCACCTCCGCTGGATTGATTCCGTAACGGATGATAAATGCGATGAACACCAGTACGTTCAGAATGACAAGATCGATAAGTGGCTGCCAAATTCGCCTGAGCAGGGTTTTCGCATAACCCATAACGCCCCTGATAACGATACCCGACACAATGATCATCCTGAACAGAAGGGTATAACTGTAGCTGTAGTGTTTTTCGAAGAACTGGTACAGCGCCTTATTGAAGATGATGATGTAGTCGATATTATCCTTCTTTGTGCTCTCCCCTTTGTAGTGAATGATACTCGTTGTTGGAACATAATCGATTACCCTACCTGTCTGTGTAAGCCTAAAACAGAGGTCAATATCCTCGCCGTACATGAAGAAGCGTTCATCAAAGCCATCGAGCTCCTTGAGCACATCGCTCCTAAAAAACATGAAGCTGCCACTAATCACAGGAACCTCCGACGGCGTATCCTCATCTAGCCAATTCATGTAATAGCCTGCAAAGGCTTTACTTTTCGGAAACAAGGTCGCCAATCCAAGCACTTTGCCAAGCGCATTCCAAGGCGTGGGTACCGTGCGTCGCGACTCGTCGGCAAAAGTTCCGTCAGGGTTCAATATCTTGCAGCCGGCAGCTCCTGAATTGGGATGCGACTCCATATGGTCGTACATCACCCGAAGTGTGTCTTCCTCGATCAGGGTATCCGGATTGATTAGCAATGTGTACTTACCCCGCGCCATCCGAATCGCTTGATTGTTTGCTCGACCGAATCCGACATTCTCTCGATTTTCGATGAAGATAACCTGCGGGAACCTGCGTCTCAGGTATGCCATTGATCCATCCGAGGAGTCATTGTCGACCACAAATACTTCCAAGGAGAGGTCGCCCCTAGCCTTTTCAACCGAAATGAGGAGATTGGCCAGAAACTCCTTCACATTATAGTTCACGATCACCAGACTAATGTCGGGTGCATGGTCGGTCGGCGATAATTCGGTAGCTTCCAGTTTCACGATCCTAAGATAATTGAATTGAATCATTCTTCCATTCGTGGGTACAGACATTGTATCTTGGCGCATGCCTATCGATTATTCGCACCGATATCAGGATGCTGAACGGTTACTAAAAAAACACTGGGGATTCGATTCCTTCCGGCAAGGTCAAGACACGGTCGTAAAGTCTGTCTTGAAGGGATCCGACACGTTGGTGCTCTTCCCAACTGGCGGCGGAAAATCATTGTGCTACCAAGTTCCCGCCTTGGTATTAGATGGACTGACATTGGTTATCTCACCGCTGGTTGCTTTGATGGAAGACCAAGTGTCGCAGTTGCGCCGATATGGTATTTCGGCGGAATTCATAAACAGCACCATCAGCAGATACGAAGTCGAACAGCGGGTAATAAACGCCCGAAACGGTATGTATCGCCTGCTTTATGTAGCCCCTGAGCGACTGCATACGTCGCTTTTCCAGCACGAACTGCCCGATTTGAATATAGAGCTGGTTGCTGTCGACGAAGCGCACTGCATATCGGAGTGGGGCCACGAGTTCAGGCCATCGTACAGACAGATTCGCGACTGGATTGAAGCAACGGGCATTAACCCTCGATGGATGGCGCTTACTGCCACCGCAACCCCCAAAGTGAGGGAAGATATCATAGGCAGTTTGAATTTTAAGGATCCAGTTGTGGTGACCAAGACGTTCGAGCGAAGCAATTTAAAGTGGTGGGTCATCCCAACTCACCAGAAACGAAGCAAACTCAAGCAACTGCTTGCCAGAGCAGAAGGATCCGGACTCATCTATGCCGGAACCCGCAGAGAGTGCGAGCAGTTGGCAGAATCGATCACTGGAACCGGTTTGAAAGCGGCGGCGTACCATGCAGGGTTGTCGGCCGATTTACGCAAAAAGATACAAACAGACTGGATCAAGGACGACATCCCCTTGGTGGTGGCTACGAATGCATTCGGCATGGGCATCGACAAACCGGATTGCAGATACGTTGTGCATTGGTCGGTTCCAGGGTCCATAGAAGCATATTATCAGGAGGCAGGCAGGGCTGGGCGGGATGGGTTGCCGTCGTTCCCAGTTTTGTTGTACTCGCAATCTGATCTAGACCGTCTAAAAAAGCAGATCGACCAGTCGCACCCCGGCTTAGATGTTTTGCACAAAGTTTACTCTGCGATTTGCGACAGTCTGGACCTCGCACTTGGAACCATGCACGAGACGGCACGAGTAGTCGATCCCGTGTCGATTTCCAAGCGATCAGGCGTGCCACTCAAAGTCATGATGCATGTTATTCGGGCTTTAGACCGCTACGGTGTAATTGCATTGACCGACGACTATCCACCAGCAGTTGGAATATTGTTCCATACCGAATTAGATCAAATATGCAACCCGACACAAGGGCGCAATCATGCCAAGGATGCTTTTGGCGACAAACTTGGAAGGCTATATTCTAGCGACGCTTTGGTGGATATGCATTTCATTGATATGGATGTGGTATGCGATCGAATGAGTTTGAGCAGAAATGCGATTATTAAGGGTTTGGAAGTATTTCGACTCGACGGATTATTGGCGTATGAAATCCGTGACGGCAAACCGCTTATAGAACTATTGGAGCCGAGACAAGGCAAGGTGCCAGTGAGCAGAGAAACTGTGGAGCAGTACCGCAGGCACCTTATGGTAAAGGTCGACTTTATGGAGGGATATGCACTCACGAACCAGTGTCGAAGTGCTTATTTGAGGCGCTATTTTGGAGAAACTGAAGTTCCGAGCACCTGCGGGAATTGCGATATATGTCTCGCGACGATCAGTGCGGAGGAGAAGCACGATCTCGCTGATGACGCCAAAACAGTATTGGAACTACTGCAGAGCGGGCCATTGAGCGTCACACAGCTACACTCTACTCTTAAATGGAGAAAAGACCGCCTGTCGCGTTGTCTGAAGTGGCTTGGTAGCGAGGGACTGATCGCACAGCAAGGAGACAGATTGAAGTCCGAAACCTTATGATAAAATAGTCGTACCATTAAGTATGAGACTGCATTACAACGCACCGGTGGTTCTCACCTACACCCTGATTGCCATGGTTGTCTTGGCGATTGACCCTTTGTTCAACGGCGCCATCATCCAGTCGACCATGACTGTACTCCCAGGTGGATCATTCCTTGATCCAATGACTTGGGTGCGCATCTTCGGTCATGCTTTAGGCCATGCTGGATGGGATCATTTGTTGGGTAATTTTGCCGTTATCCTACTTATTGGTCCAATTTTGGAAGAAAAGTATGGCTCAGGGAGGCTTTTCCTTATGATTACGTTTACGGCACTCTTTACTGGTGTAATCGTAACTTTGTTCTTTCGGGAGGGTTTATTAGGTGCCAGCGGAGTTGCATTCATGATGATTCTTTTGGGATCGTTCGCCAACGCGAAATTTGGCAAAATCCCACTCACCTTTATTTTAGTCGCCATCATTTACCTCGGTCGCGAAATCTTCGCTGCATTCAGCGAGGATCACATCTCCCAAATGGCACACATCATCGGTGGTGTAACCGGATCAATTTTTGGATTTTTATTGACACCCAAAAGTAGCGGGAACAATTACGATACCAAAGCTGGTCCTAAAAATCTGCCGCCAGAAAAGAAGCCGCCACCCACCGCTACCATCGGAACACTGCCAGATCTCAAAATCACGCCAGAACAGATGCGCTTCGGAATGGACGACTGAATCGTTTAGCTGCCAGTTGGTAAGTGCACCAAGTTTGCCCAGAAGTCTTCTATGCTATGCACAGACTTATGAAACTCATTCGTCTCGAACGGCTTGGTGATGTAGCAGTTAGCATAGTTCTTGTACGAGGCAACAATGTCTGTCTCGGTCGAAGACGTGGTAAACATGATAACGGGAATTATTTTCAGCTTCTCGTTGTGCTTGATGGCATTAAGCACCTCATGGCCGCTGAGCTTTGGCAAATTGATGTCCAGAATTATCAGATCGGGCAACAGCCTACTTTTGAATTTGGCTTCACCAAGCAGAAATTGCATGGCTTCCTCCCCATTTCTCACAACATCGATGGTGTATGTGAGCATGCCGTGATCAAAAGCTTCACGTGTCAGTAGTATATCGCCCTCGTTATCTTCAACAAGGAGTACATGGATTGGTTTCATACGAGTACGTTTGCATGCCTATCTTTGGTCTTTCGCAATAGTAAAGTAAAACGTTGAGCCATCACCTACAACAGATTCAACCCATATTTTTCCTTTGTGAAAGTCTACGATTTTTTTACATATGGCGAGACCGATGCCGGTGCCTGAGTATTCTTCGCGTGTATGCAGTCGCTGGAATATGATGAATATTTTCTCGAAGTAGCGTTCGTCGATGCCTATGCCGTTATCGGTAACTTTGAATTTCCAGTGCGTTTCTAACTCCTCGCCTTCGATTGCAACCCGGGGCGTGACGTCTGTTTTTTTGTACTTCACAGCATTCTGAATCAAATTCTGAAATACTTGGAACAGTGCTGATTTGATTCCGTAGACGCCCGGCAAGTTGCCGATGCTTATGTTCACGTTGTGTTCTGTTAACAGCGGCAGATTCAATTTGACGACCTCTTGGAGCAATGCGTTCAAATCCACAAATTCCTTGAGTGTGACTTCCCGTCCAACTCTCGAGTACTTAAGGAGATCCAGGATGAGCGACCGCATTCTGACTGCACCGTCAATTGCAAAATTGATGTACTGTATAGATTTGTCGTCCATCTTGTCGCCGAGCCGCTTTTCGAGGAGGCTCAAAAAGCTGGTTATCATCCTCAGTGGTTCCTGCAGGTCATGAGACGCTATGTAGACAAACTGCTCCAATTCATCGTTCATCAGCGCCAGCTCTTTATTGCGCTCTTTGAGATTCTCGTTCAGTTCTTCTAGCCGTTCTCTCGACTCGATCAGTTCGGTGATGTCGTTCCCGAAGGTGAAATACAGCCCTTCCTCGCCTGGAATTGGGCTCGTATACCATGCGGTCCACTTAATCATTCCCGACTTCGTGATGTATCGATTTATGAACGCAGATAGATCGTCCTGCCCGTTGATCATCCGCTCGTATTCTTGCAAAGTAGGCTCAACGTCGTCAGGATGGAGAAATTCGATGAACGGTTTGTTTAGCAATTCATCTGCCGAGTATCCTGAGCTAGTGATGAGACTCGGATTGACCTGTTTGAAAAATCCGTCTTCGCCGAGGGTACCGATGATTACAGGCGTTTTGCTAAGAAAATGATTGAGATCCCGTTGAGATTGCTTTCGTGCAATTTCGAGACCTATGAATGGTCCTAATCGCTCCAATATTTCAATGCGTAAATCTTGATCGACTTCAATCGTGTCGCTGAACAAGGTCAAAACTCCACTTATATCGCCATCATTGAATATTGGTATACCGACACCGGCATGTAATCCGGAAGATCCCACCAGTTGCCGATGGCTGAATAACGGATTGGCGTCAATATTGTCGAACTGCACTTTCTTTCCTGTTTGCCAAACTTTGCCAGGCAAACCTTCACCCATTTTGAAGTTGATGTCGTGCATCGACAAGAATGGGCTGTGTCTCTCATCTGAACACCATTCCGATATCTTGTAGAGTATCGGTTTAGATCTTGACTTTAGCCAAACTTCACCAATCTTGGCGTTCATTAATAAACAAGCCTGCTTGATCACCTCAGCTAACGCCAGTTCGAGTTCAAGTTGATCGCTTAATGACAATACCAACTTAGCCCTGAGGTCGTCTTCCAAATTTCTGTAGTATCGGTCGGTTACATTTCGTGACAAACCCACAAGCCCCGAAACATTGCCCTTGTGATCTCTGATGGGAATTTTTGTCGTAGACAACCACTGCCTTCTGCCGAATTGGTCGATAATGGATTCTTCGTGGTCAAGAAGTTGCTCACCGGCAGACATAATGCGGATATCATCGTCTTGGAAATCCGCTGCAAGTATATCTCCAAAGTAATCGAAAACGGTTTTACCAAGTGTTTCTTCTTCCGACTCTGCACCTATTAACTCGTTATACACTTTTCGGTTGTTAACTATGTGTTGGCCCTTTGTATTCTTTACATAGATATACTCAGGAATATTGTCGATGATAGCTCTTAAGGTGTTGCGGTCATTAACCAGTTGTTGCTCATATTCAATCTTAAAGGTGACATCGCGAAAATTGTCTACAATCCCACCAATAAGCGGATCATCAATCATATTGGTGATGGTAGACTCGAGCCAACGCCAGGATCCATCCTTGTGTTTAACACGCGATGTTGCCCCTTTAACTGGAGTGCCAGGGTTTTCGATCGCATTCTGCATAGCCTGAGCTACCATGTGGATGTCGTCTGGATGCAGCATGTCGAAAAGCTGCAACTGCATAGCCTCAGCCTGGGAGTAACCCAAAACAGACACTATTGATGGACTCACATACGATGGCTTACCATCTGGATTCAATATGGCAACGGCATCTCCGCTATTCTCGACCAACACTCTAAATCGCTTTTCACTGTCCTCGATTACTGAAATTGCCTGAATCACCTTACTAACATTGGTAGCAAACACTAAGGCTGCAATTATATTACCGTGTTCATCAGTGGCTGGTTTGTAAACGAGGTGATAGTTCGATTTCTGGCCATCAGTTCCATTTAGCTCGATGTCATACTCAAATCTTTGCCCCTCGAACACCTGCTCGTAAACCTTTTTAAGCGCGTCTTTTCTGCCATCTAAAGCATAGTCTAGGATATCGCTCCCTATTTTGACTTCGACGTTGAAGTAGCTTTTATAGTAGTCCTGAAACTTTTTATTGCAGCCGACAATCCGAAAATCTCTGTTAACAATAATGAGGCTGTCCTCAGAGTAATCAAGGAGAAGTTTCCATTCATTGTTCGTAAACTGCCCCATGTGATATTGACACTAATCTAACTATGTTCAAAAAAAAAGCGACCTTGGCCTATACGACCAAGATCGCTCTAAAAAGTATCTATAACAATTCCCCTAAAAGAGGGACTTGACGTACTCCCGGCGCATCATGGCTATTGCCGTGATGGATATCTCTTTCGGGCAGACCGCTTCGCATTCTCCATAGTTCGAGCAGTCGCCAAAACCTTCAGATTCCATATGGTCGACCATGCTGCGAACACGCATCTTTCTTTCGGGTGAGCCTTGGGGCAACAAGGCGAGTTGTGCAACTTTTGCACCTGTGAATAACGATGCTGAGCTATTGGGGCATGCAGCCACACATGCTCCGCATCCGATACAACTGGCGTAGTCAAAAGCTTCATCAGCGATTTCCTTACCAATCAGTATGGCATTAGCATCTGCAGCAGCTCCTGTGTTTACAGATATATACCCACCGGCTTCGATAATTCGGTCGAAAGAACCTCGATCAACTACCAGGTCTTTAATAATCGGAAATGCTGCAGCACGCCAGGGTTCGATAGTGATTTCGTCGCCATCTTTGTAGTGACGCATGTGCAACTGGCACGTTGCTGTGGCTTTGTTAGGACCGTGTGCAGTACCGTTGATCACCAATCCGCATGATCCGCAGATTCCCTCGCGGCAGTCGTGCTCAAACTCTACAGGCACTTCGCCTTTGTGAATCAGCATCTCGTTGAGATGGTCTAACATCTCAAGGAACGACATGTGTGGACTCACACCCGGCAAGGTGTATTTCACCATGGAGCCCTTCGACTTGCCGTCTTTTTGGCGCCAAACATTCAATTTTAGAGTCATGGATTCGTAACTCATGCTCAATGCTCCTATTTGTAGCTACGTTGGCTAAGTTTAACGTTGTCGAATACTAGTGCCTCTTTGTGAAGCTCAGGTGTAGATTTATCACCCTTAAATTCCCACGCCGACACGAAGGCGTAATTCTCGTCGTCGCGTAGCGCTTCACCTTCCGGCGTCTGAGACTCTTCGCGGAAGTGACCACCACATGATTCATTGCGGACCAGTGCGTCGTGGGCCATGAGTTCGCCGAGTTCGAGGAAATCGGCTACCCGACCAGCAAATTCTAGATATTTGTTGTAGGTGTCTTTGACACCAGTGAGCTTCAGATTCTTCCAGAAGTCCTCTTTCAAGGCCTGAATCTGGGAGATGGCCTCTTTCAAGCCAGCTTCATTTCTGGCCATTCCGACCTTGTCCCACATGATCTTACCGAGTTCTTTATGGTACTCTATCACGGTTTTGTTACCGTTGATCGATAGCATACGGTCAATTTTGTCGCGCACGTCCTTCTCGGCTTGGTCGAAAGCTGGGTGATCAGTGCTCATCGACTCCGTCTTGCTGGAGGCAAGATAATCGCCTAGTGTGTATGGGATAACGAAGTAGCCATCGGCAAGACCCTGCATGAGCGCTGAGGCTCCGAGCCGGTTTGCACCGTGATCAGAAAAATTAGCTTCACCGAGGGCAAACAATCCTGGGACTGTAGTCATGAGATTGTAGTCGACCCAGAGTCCACCCATCGTATAATGAACAGCAGGGTAGATCATCATCGGCGTTTCATATGGATTCTCGCCGGTGATGCGCTCGTACATGTCGAAAAGGTTACCATAACGTGCAGCAATAGCATCCTTGCCAAGTCGTTTGATGGAGTCCTCGAAGTCGAGGAAAACAGCCATACCTGTAGGACCAACACCACGTCCGTCATCGCATACGTCTTTGGCGTTGCGTGATGCTACGTCGCGAGGTACAAGGTTACCGAAACTTGGATATCTAGTTTCAAGGAAGTAGTCGCGTTCTGCATCGGGAATATCCATCGCCTTGCGTTTGTCTCCCTTTGCTTTAGGCACCCACACACGAGCATCGTTACGAAGACTCTCGCTCATAAGTGTGAGTTTCGACTGGTAATCGCCAAGCTGCGGTATGCAAGTCGGGTGAATCTGGGTGAAGCAAGGATTGCCGAAAAAAGCACCTTTCTTGTAACATCTCCATGCAGCCGTCACATTCGAATTCTTTGCATTCGTCGAAAGGAAGTACACGTTGCCATAACCACCCGTACACAGAAGAACAGCGTCGGCAGCATAGCGCTCTATGGCACCGGTGAGCAAGTTACGCGCTAATACCCCCTTTGCTTGACCGTCTACAGTCACAAGGTCGACCATTTCGCGACGGGTAAGCATTTTGACGGTACCGAGATCAACCTGCCGCATTAATGCAGAATATGCCCCTAGCAGCAACTGTTGACCAGTCTGACCCTTGGCATAAAAAGTACGTGACACTTGCGCGCCACCAAAAGAACGGTTATCGAGTAAACCACCATACTCGCGGGCAAAAGGTACGCCCTGCGCAACGGCTTGATCGATGATATTGACGCTTACTTCGGCCAAGCGGTGCACATTGGCCTCGCGGGCTCGGTAATCGCCTCCCTTGACGGTGTCGTAGAAGAGGCGAAATATGGTGTCGCCATCATTCTGATAATTTTTTGCAGCGTTTATACCACCCTGTGCCGCGATACTGTGCGCACGACGAGGCGAATCATGGATAGTCATTGCTGTAACATTGTAACCAAGCTCGCCAAGTGCTGCAGCGGCAGATGCACCGGCTAGCCCGGTACCTATTACCAGTATATGCTTCTTGCGCTTGTTGGCAGGCGAAACAAGTTTAATGACATTCTTGTGGTTCGACCATTTTTCGCCGATAGAACCCTCAGGAATCTTGGCGTCTAGCCTCGGAGATGTGTTGTTAGAATCACTCATGATGTACGAACTCCTCAGTTAACGAAGAAATAGATGTAAACAGGGATACTCAGGAAGCCCACAGCTAGCAGTATACCCACAACCAAAGCGGTAAATTGCATGGTCTTACGTGCCGATGCCCTGATAGCACCCAAAGACTGAAAAGCACTCCAAAATCCATGGCGGAGGTGGAGGCCTAGAAGGATCATCACGACAGTGTATCCAAGTACGTAAATGGGATTTTTGAAGGTTTCCACAACCAGTCTATATAGGTCGCGTGCAGGTTCACCGTCAATCAGTGTTACGTAACCCTCAGCAATGTTTGGTCCAAATTTGAATGTCCAAATATGGACGACGAGGAAAATCAGCAAAACACTACCCGTTATTAGCATGGTGCGTGAGCTAAAATTCTGGGCACTTGGCTCGCCTGCCGACTTATACTTGGTGTACCCAATTGGGCGCGCACGTTTTTTGCCTATCCAAATATTGATACCAATCGCTGCATGAAGAAGTAAGGTAAGTACCAATCCGGCTTCGGCGATGTATAAGAGTACTCCTTGGCTCTCCAAAAACCTAGTGTATGCGTTAAACACTAGCCCCCCGTCATTCAGAAACAACGAGAAATTTCCCAATAAATGGGCGATGATGAAGAGTATCCATGCAATGCCGGTGATGCCAGTGAGCACTTTTTTGCCCACAGTAGTCCATGCCGACGACACGAACGTCGCTTTTTGGGTATTCATACCTGAAATGCCTTGAATGAAAAGGTATTAAGACCGTTGGTTTATTCCTTAAACTACCAAAAAAATGCGATTTTTAGAACACGGATTCGGTCTAAATAATCGCTTCATGCTATATACACCTTTCGCCAACACGTGGGCGTGATTCAAAGTTTCAATATTTATTGAAAATTCAGACACCGCTGCTCAGATATCACACATCACATATGGATGCTCATCACACATATTTCAGTATTGACAGTGAGTACAAGCTCGATCTTCGTGAAAAAGGGTCGCGCTTTCTTGCCTATTTATTCCCTGTATGGGACGACGGCGATTTCGAAAAGCGATTGAGTGAACTTCGTAAAGAGTTCTACGATGCCTCCCACCACTGTTCAGCTGTTATTCTGTATGCCAACCCTCTCGTCGAACAAGCTCATGACGACGGAGAGCCATCAGGCACTGCAGGACTACCAATCTTGAATGCCATGAGGTCTGCTAAGATTGTGAATGCCGGCTTGATTGTAGTGCGTTATTTCGGAGGAACTAAACTCGGGAAGTCGGGACTTATTGAAATGTATGGCGAGTCTGCTCGACAATGCATAGAAGCGGCGGCGATCAAACCCGTTGAGGAGGCGGTTACTGTGGTAGTTAAATCTAGCTATGACAATCTTAAAACGGTCGATCTGCTTTTATCGAAAGTGGATTCAACGCGCTTGGCATCAGAGTACTTAGAACATGTTGCCATAACGCTGAGGATTCAATCCAAAAGCATCGATCGATTTCGAGCATCGTTAGATCAGGTTGCTTACACTGGCATTGAATATGAACTTGGCGAACCCGGTTTAGTGTTCGCTGAATCGGACACATAATATTTTAAAACCTTACCTTTCGACATGAAAATTTACACAAAGACGGGCGATGATGGTACCACGGGACTCTATGGTGGAGGTCGTGTAAGCAAGGCTTCGGCAAGAATTGAATGCTATGGTACCGTTGATGAGTTAAACTCAGTGATCGGCATGGCGTTAAGCCGCGAATGCAGCCCTGAATGCCGTCGTTATCTGACCACGGTTCAGCACACCTTGTTCATTTTGGGTGCTGATCTAGCCACTCCACGTGGTTCAAAGGCATCGGTCGAACGAATTGAAGAACAGAATGCCACTCAGGTGGAACAATGGATCGACGACCTCGATGCAAAACTTGAACCACTGAAAAATTTTATCCTTCCTGGTGGAACAGAGTCCGCATCCATTCTGCATTTGGCACGAACGGTGTGCAGGAGGGCTGAGCGCCTTTGTGTTGCTGCGCACGATACCGAAGACCTCGGAGATGCTGTGGTACATTATCTAAACCGTTTGAGTGATTTCTTGTTCATGCTCGCCCGTTGGGAGAATCAGGCAGCAGGAATCGATGACACCCCATGGATCACCCGATAACCTATGCCCCGCAAAGCTAAACCCGTTCAACCACAGGCACTAAGCACATCTAAAAAGCGTGCTTTTACAATCATCGCCCTATCGATTCCCGTTGTACTGTTTTTGTTGTTGGAGTTGGGACTCCGAATCGGTGGATATGGTGGTGACCTGAAGCTTTTCATGAAATTTCAGGGGTATGGCGGTGGTGAACTATACACGCCAAATCCAAATTTTGCCGCTCGCTATTTTGTGAATGTTCGTTTGGTACCGACACCATCACGCGATGGCTTTTTGGTAGAAAAACCCGAGAACGGACTGAGACTTTTTGTTCTCGGCGAATCGACTACCGCTGGTTATCCGTATGGATTCAACGGAATGTTTTCGCGTGTGCTAAGAGATGCCTTGGTTGATGTGTTGCCAAGCGACTCCGTAGAGGTGGTCAACGTTGCCACTTCGGCAGTTAATTCGTACACAGTTTATGACCAGGTTGACGAAATCCTCGACTACAAGCCAGATGGTGTTTTGATTTACCTGGGCCACAATGAATTCTACGGTGCATTGGGTGTGGCATCATCAGAAAGTTTGGGTGCATTCCCGAGTTTCGTCCGATTTTATCTCAAGCTCCAGCGATTGCGGACATTCTTGCTTTTAAGGGATGGGGTTGGAAGCGTGGCCAGTCTTTTCGCTGGTAAGCCGGACGAGGGCACCTTAATGCAGCGAGTTGTGCGCGAGCAGCAGATACCTTTAGACTCCGACTTGTACAAAATGGGACGACGTCAGTTTGAGAGCAATCTTGACGCCATCTTGTCAAAGTTTAAAAATGCAGGCATACCCGTTTACATAGCAAGCGTCACCAGCAACACACTAGATCAACCCCCTTTCGAATCTGTCGATTCTGAGGTGTATCCACCAGCACACGTTGTGTATGCCGAAGCACAAAGCCTGCTAGCCCAAGGCGATACCTCAGCAGCACGTAGGTCTTTCAAGCTGGCAAAGGACTTGGATGCTCTCCGATTCAGGGCGACCGACGATTTCAATCTTGTCATCAAAGAGGTCGCAAGTCGCCATGAAGCCATTTATGTCCCTGTGGCCGAGGCATTTGAGTCTGCTAGTCCAGGGGGTATGGTTGGGATGAACCTGATGCTCGAGCATCTTCACCCCAACGACACAGGCTACCATTTAATGGGACGTGTGTTTTATGAGACTATTGCAAGCAATGGATTCTTTGGACGAAATGCCAGTCCAAACCGTCTGGCCAATTGGGATGAATACAAATACAGGATGTACTTGTCGGAGTTCGAGCACCAGTCGGTTTGGCACCGACTTCAGGTGCTTATGCAGTCGTGGCCATTTGTCAAAAACCAGACCACAGACTACCGAACCAACTATGTACCAAAAGACTTCGTCGACTCCACGGCATATTCCTTCGTAAATGGCAGCATTAACTGGGAAAAATCAAAGGTCGACCTTGGTAACTGGTATGAGCGGCAAAGCAGGTACGACGAGGCCATGCTGGAATATCGAGGACTCTTGAGAGACCAGCCCCAAAACGATAGTCCAATGCTATTTGTGGCTCGAATACTCTTGGATCGAGGCGATTATACTCAAGCACTTCCGCTGCTCGAAACAGCGTACAGAATAAGTCCGTCTGCCTATGGTACCAAGATGCTTGGAGCCCTAGAGGTAGATCGTAACAACTTGGATAGAGGCATTGAGTTGCTTGAAAAATCACTTTCTTTGCGATCAGACGACCCACAGACTACGTTCAACTTAGCTGGTGCTTGGGCTTTGAAGGGTAACTACTCTAAAGCATTGGAATACGCTAACAAAACTGAGGCATTGAACCCAAGATTCCCAGGGCTTCAAGGACTAAAGCTACAATTGATTTCATTGCAGTGACATACAGACATCAAGGAGAAAATTTATGTTGATGATATCCGTATCAGGGATCAGAGGAATTGTCGGCCGCGATCTCTATCCTGAAAACACAGCTCGTTACGCTGCTGCATTCGGTACTTGGGCCAACAGAGGTCGCATCATAGTGGGTCGCGATACGCGCGTTTCAGGTCCCATGCTCGAAGAGGTGGTCGTTGCAGCCCTACAGTCGGTTGGTTGTGATGTCATCAGGGTTGGAGTTGCACCTACGCCCACTGTGGCAATGGCTGTATTGAAACACGATGCTGCCGGTGCTGTCATTTTGTCGGCAAGCCACAATCCTGCCGAGTGGAATGCACTGAAGTTTCTAAACTCAAAAAGTGAGTTTCTCGCTCCAGAAGAGGGGCATGCAGTGCTCGACATTGCTGCATCTGGATCGATAAATTATGTGTCCTACTCTGAGCTTGGCAATGTTACTTTCGACAACGATGCACTCGAGTATCACATTGGCAAAATTTTGGAACTCCCCTACATAAACGTAGACCGAATTGCGGCTTGCAATTTCAAGGTCGCGGTCGATTCGGTTAACGGAGCTGGAAGTGAGAGTATACCACAGCTTTTGATGGCATTGGGCGTACAGCACATTGAGACCATTCACTCCACGCCTAATGGATTGTTTCCTCACAATCCCGAGCCTCTCCCAGAGCATCTTGGTGATATCTGTGAGCTCGTAAAGAATACCGGATGCGATATAGGATTTGTGACGGACCCAGATGCCGACCGCTTGGCAGTTGTCGATAATGAGGGTATGCTGTTTGGGGAGGAAAACACACAAGCGGCGGCGTTTGACTTTATGCTGAATCTGAAGCCTGGCGCAGTGGCAACAAACTTGTCGTCGTCAGATGTGTGCGAAGTAATCGCTTCGAAGTATGGACAAGAGGTACATCGCTCACCAGTAGGCGAAATTCACGTGGTTCGACTCATGCAGAAGAATGGATGCGTGATCGGTGGCGAAGGCAATGGTGGGGTCATTAATCCAGATTTACACTATGGGCGGGATGCTTTGGTCGGAATTGCCATGATCCTGCAGCTCTTGGCCGACCGGAACATGACGTCGTCTGAATACAGGAAATCGCTGCCACAATTTTTCATCAGTAAGAACAAGGTCCAACTCTCTGATACTGACCCCGACCGCGTGTTGCATGAGGTTGTTGAAAAATATTCAAATCACGACCCAGTAACCATCGACGGTGTAAAAATCAGGTTTGATGAGGGATGGGTACACCTTCGTAAATCGAACACAGAACCAATTATCCGTATCTATTCTGAGGCCAAATCCTCCGAAGCTGCTGAGGCTTTGGCTCGTCGCATCATGCAGGATTTGTGACCTTAGCCCCTTGACGCTTAGGTCTTCCCCTCTCCCATATTCCTGCTAGTAACAGGAGTAAAATGGCTGATAGCCCGAGTCCCCAACTCACTACGATGGCCATGTTGCGCCAGAATTCACTGCCTCCAAACAGAATTAAGGGCATGAGTCCGCCAATGGTTGTGACGCTTGTCAGGAGGACAGATCTTGTTTTGTCACGATAAACCTGCAACCAAGCTCGGAACCCATTAATACCTAGTGTCTTTGCCTCTAGCCTTCGGTGCATCAACAGAATACTGTTGTTCACTACCACACCGATGCACAATAGAGCACCAGATATGGCACCTCTGTCGAAGGCGATATCGTGCTCCATCACTCCGTACATAATCCCCAAAGCGCTTAAAGGGACAGCTAAAATCACCGCCCACGATGCCGACCAGCTTTCGAGTAGAGCCGATACAACCATCCAAACACAGAAAACGGCCATGAACAATGTGATTGCCAAGCTCATACCTTGTGAGTCGGTGCGGTTAAAGAAGTTGAAGGTGGGTCGACTCGCGGTTATACCTACAGGTACGGGCAGCACTTCAAGGGTTTCCGTCAGGAAATCGTTTCCGTTTTTGTACGATCCTAGGTATTCGAAGCTGACCGTTCTTGTGTAGGTCTGATTCTGCTTTTGGATACGTGCCATCACTTCCTGTTTCTCAAGTGTCGCAACCTCATCAACTTTCAAATACGCCTGACCGACCCGCCTGACATCTGATTCGAACTGTTCCTGGTAACGGGTTCCAGATTTATAACGTGTGATGAGATAGTGTCGGCGACCGTTTAACTCTACATGACCAAAGCCTGAGTACTCTGGGTTCATGTCCATCTGCAAGCTAGCGAGCACTTCCCTTCTGCTTAGATTCTTTAGATATAGATCTGTATCGTCAAAACGAAGTACAAAATGCCAAAGTCGCTGGTTTGAAGTCCAACTCCGGTTTAGTTCCACGTTTTGAATACGCCTGTTTTGCTCAAGACGAGACTTCAAATCGGCCGCAACCATATCGATCTCCTCCATAGAGTAACCGCGGATTTGTACTTGGAAATTTGCGAGACCGCCTCCGCCACCCGAAAAGTATCCATCACCGAATCCGCTAACACTGATGCTCGAGTTGCCGGTGTAAGCGGCCAAATACATCATTTCGCCCTTCATGACGTATGGTTCTCGTTTATACAGGTAGTCGTCTTTAAAGTAGAATACCATCGTCGTACCTGAGTACTCAGAAACACGGGTTTCGTAGTAGTCGATGGCGTAGTCGAATACCTTGGCGATCTCTTCAAAACTCAGGGCAATTTTATTGAGCTCTTCGAGTGGAGTACCGAGTGGCGTATTAACGTTCACACGGATGTTCTCCCTGAACACACCCCGAAAGGGTTCACCAAAGTAGGTATTGCGATGGAAGCGATAGCCTAGCCCACCTATGTAAGGGTCTATCATGTCGCGCTTTGCTATGTAGGCTTTCTTTGCCATTGTCACAAAACTGCTGTCAGGCGGAGGAGGCGTCTGGCCAGGCACAACCGAACGGGGAGTGTCCTTAATGAGGTATACCGGTACGCCTATTGTTAGCATCACAATCAGGTAAATGGGCCATCTTAACCGATGCCGCCAATGCATGAAAACCATCAACCACCGCCTTGGCTTCCACCAATTGGGGCTACGTTGAGATTGTACGACTTTGCCCTGTCTGGATGGTACCAGCCATATCATGGCGTATGGCATCCAAGTGAGGGATATCAAAACGGATGCCAACAATGTTACGGTAACGCCGATGCCCAATGGCATCAAAAAAATGCGGAGCTGCTCATAACTGAATAGTAGCGGAACAAAGATGGCAATGGTTGTAAGGGTGCTTCCAACAACGGGGACAATCGCCCTTTTAAGCTCTTGACTGTAGAATCGGATTCTGTCATCTCTCGATTCAGGCTTACGAATGTTGAGCTGCTCATATACGACGATGGCATTGTCGACCAACATCCCCAGCGAAATAGTCAATGCTGCTAGGGTGATTACGTTTAGCGACACATCCATCATGTATAAAGCCAACACGCCAAGCATCAATGAAAATATGATGCAAAGCAGGATCAATATGGGTGCCCTCAACCGCCGTATAAATAGCAGAAGCATTGAAAAGACCACCAATAAGCTCAGTAACGCATCTTTTTGAAGATCATCGAGCTGTTTCCGCAAATCTTCGGTCGAATCCGATTCTAATCGTAAGACAACCTGAGGTGGAAGGGCAGCCTCGATACCTTCCATTCGCGAACGGATGTCGTCGGCAAGGGTCAGGGCATCGGCCCCCGACTCCTTATGGAAGATCAGCGTGAGCGCAGGATTTCCGTTGATCCTGCGAATGGACTTCTCGGGACGGTCTTGCACCGAAACGTTAGCGATATCCGCGACCCGTAATTGCCTGTTCGTTCCCGGGATTATCACTGGAATGTTCCGAATGTCTTCGATGCTATTGACTTGTGGGGGAGCATAGACATTTTTGCGACTGTCGGCCACAGGTACCCAACCTGCTGTTCGGCGTCCCAATCGCTGGTTTACTGTTGCCGACACCATTGCCGGGGTGATCCCCAAATTTTCGACGATGTCCTTATCGAACTCAAGCACAATGGCAGGTTCTCGCGCACCCGAGAGTTCAATTTCTGCTAGGCCCTCGACACCTAGTAAAGGTCGCTGAATTTGAGATTCGGCAATTTCGAATAAATCGTGATTTTCGAGGTCTCCGCTTATGGAGTACGTCAGAAAGGTTTGTAGATCTTTCAGCTCGTCTGGCACTCGTTTACTAACATTGGGTGGACTCACAGATCGAGGCCATTCTTCGGCTAGCAGCACCAACTTTTCGCGCAATTCGATCACTCTGAAATCGATGGGGGCTTGCTTTGCGAATTCGATGGTAACCGTCGAAGATCCCTCCGATGTGATGCTATTTATCTGTGTGACATCGCGAAGTTGGGTAGCCACCGCTTCTACCCTTCGCGTAACCTCCTGCTCCATGACCTGTGGCGATGTCCTAGCCCACGAATAGGATACCGATACACTAGGTAATTGGATATTTGGCGATAACTCAACAGGAATACGTGTCCAGGCAGCCACTCCGACAATGATCACCGCTATGTAAAAAAAACTGATCAGGTACTTTCGCCTGAACAGTCCTTCTACAAAGCTATGTGCCCTATCAGTTCGCATTACATGCCTGGTGCCGGTTGGCTGCTTTGAACCGGTGCGAAACGCAATCTAGGCGTTACCCGCAAATCGTGACTTGCTGTGAAATGCCTGTCGACAGCAATGGTGTCGCCAGGAGTAATGGTGTCGATTTCGAGCACAGCCCACTGCGAATTCATGGCTATCGGTTGAACGTAAATCCATTCAACCCTATTCCCCTTGAGCTTGAACACGACCTTCCTTTGGTCGCGATCTAGTACAGCAGACCGAGGTACTCGAACCGAACCGCGTACTGAGTTAACACGGATGCGGGCATTCACCGTCATTCCGCGTTTTAACAAGCTCGAGGCATTGTTACACCTAGCGGTAACTTGACCTGTCTTGGTTTTGTCGTCAACCACTGGGCTTACTGCATCGACCGAGCAGTTGATGCGACTGCCACCCGGAACATCTACCTCAACAGGCATACCTCTGCGGATGCTGTTGATTTCGATGGCAAGGACCTCGAGTCGAACAGACACGATACCTTGGTCGAGTAATAGTCCATATGACACCCCTGCACCAACGAACATTCCCTCCGTCAAAATTTCTTGGGTATGTATTACCCCATCGAAGGGTGCCCGAAGCTCGGAGTACTCTTTATTAAGACGGGCTCTCTCAAGTGCCAATTCGGCTGCGGTCACCCCATACTGATTTCTGAGAAGTCGATCTTGGGCCTCGCTAATGCTTGCACCTGATGTCTGACGGCTCCGTTTTTCAATTTCGTAAGCCTGCAACGCTTTGTCTAAGTTCACCTGAGCTTCAGTAACGCTCAATTCAAATTCACCTTCGTCGAGCTTCATTATGACGTCACCTTTTTTGACCACCGACCCATCTCGAATTTTGTGGCCGATCAAGTATCCGCCAACACGCATTTGAACCGATAACTCATGCAGTGGCTTAACAACACCCTGTGTTTCCACCGTGAAATCAACGGCACGATCGTCTGCGATGTCGAAGATCATCTCAGGCATGACCTCTGGAACATAGTTCTCGCTGGGTGCGCTGTTCGTCTCCGAGTCGGATCCACAGGCTGCCAACACCGCACAACAAATACCAATTAGTGCAAGACGAGCTTTGCCGCCTGAAATACAATGATGCATGTTAATCATGGCTTTGTGAAAACTGAGTGTTGATGGGTTGGCTTTTGTGCCTTCTGTTAACCAACTTAAAAAACTGAGGAATGACAAAAAGTGTGAGGATGGTGCTGCTTACCATGCCACCCGCCAGCGCCAAACCTAATGCCTGACGGAGTTCATAGCCTTCGCCGATTGGCAGCAACATCGGCACCAAACCAAGCACAGTAGTCAATGTGGTCATCAGAACCGGTCTAAAACGGTGCTTTCCAGCTTCTAAGATCGCTTGGTAAACATCGCCGAACTCTTCGTAATACCGTTTCATGAAATCGACCTTTAGGATGGCGTCGTTAACCGCTATGCCCGTCAGTACAAGTATACCCAAGAACGACAACGTATTGAGCCCACCGCCACCCACAAAAAGCAACATGAGTGCTCCAATCCAAGCAAAAGGCACCGACAGAATGATCAGAAACGGATAGATTAAGTTCTCGTACTGGATTGCAAGGATAATGTAGATGAGCAGCACGCTTAGACCCAACAGCCGCCCCATTCTCGAAAGCAAATCGGATACTTGGATGGCTGCACCCCCAATCTGAATCGGTACCCCTCTCGACCTGCTAAATTCCAAGATTCGTTCTCTGTACTCGGGTCCATTCCGCCACCAATCTGTAAGCGTGATATTCGTCTTGTACCCAAGCACTGGGGTCTGGCCAACACGTTCCAATTGCTCCGATTCCCTCACAGTCACGATGTTGGCCACCTGTGCAAGCTGAAACGACCTGTTCTGGTCAGTATAACGAAGGCTGCCAGGGTCAAAAACATTTTCCATTGTGCTAAACATCCTGATGCCAATGGTTTCCTCTTCACGATTCCACTCGGTAAGCAGGTTTCCACGGGCCATCGACTCCATCCAAGCAATCAGCTCCTGCTCGCTGAGGCTATATTCGAGCAGCCTCTCAGGTATGAAACGCAATTCGTAGAGCTCCACACTACGATCGGTGATTAATTCCTGGCCGTATGACGAAAACGATCTGCCCATATATTCGGCGAGATCGTTTGCATGCCGTCGCGATTCATCCCTGTCACGGCCCACCATGTGAAGGGTAATTGGAGCAACTTGATCTTGCTGCATGGTTCCAAAAAAGTTTTCGGTATCCAATTGCTCAATCGACCAGTCGGGAAATCTCCCCTCGAGCGTAGTCATGATGTTCGCTACACGATTCGCCTGCAAATTGCCACTCACGGGAACAGTGACTGTGAATCGGTTAGGGGCCTCCTCAACCAATGTGCCAATATTCGACTGATCGGAATAGCCACCCATAATTAGAGTGTTCCCAATATCTGGTAACGTGGATATGAGAGACTGTACGCCCGATGCGGCCGACCGCGCTGTCGCAAGCGAGCTGTTCGATGGTAAGCTAACTCGGTAGCGCATCTGCGAAGGTTCCGTTATGGGCAACATTGACTTGGGCAAAATCATGAATAGATATGCCCCAATTGCAAGACCTACGAATACAAAGGTCGCCATGAGCAACGGACGAGGTAATGTCCATAAAAGGAGCCGCTCATACTGCCTCTGGAGCATCATCATCCCAGCTGGTGCTAATCCTTTTGAATCATGCACAGATTTTGATGTACGATTGCGCTGGACAATAGTGACCAAGACCGGTAACACCGTCAATGCTACAAGTAGCGATGCCAATAGGCTGATCGACAATGTCAATGCCTGATCACGGAATAGTACCCCCTCGAATCCACCAAGAAAAATCAATGGCAGAAAGACCGAAACTGTTGTGAACGTGGATGCGGTGATAGCTAGGGCTATTTCGCGTGTACCCTTTCGCGCGGCATCCATCACTGACTCACCTTGATTTCTATACCTTGTGATGTTCTCGAGCACGACGATCGCATTGTCGACCAACAGACCAATTCCGAGGGTCAACCCGCTAAGTGAAATGATGTTGAGCTGAATCCCAAGCAAGTACATCACAAAGAACGTCATAAAAATACTGACTGGTATCGCAATGCCGATGGTAAAGGGAATACGAATGTCGTTCAGAAATAAGAACAGCACGATGAAAGCCAACACCCCGCCAATAAGTAACGTCTGCAGCAAATTTCGGATGATGGCTTCGATCGCGGTGGCATTCTCGCGAATGACGCTTACTTCAATTCCCGGATTCTGATGACGCAGCTCCTCCAAAACCGGGAGCAAATCTCTGTAAACCTGAACTTGGTTCGATCCATAGTCCTTTTTCACAAGAACAGAGAGCACATGATTGCCATCTACCATCGAAAATGATGTTGGGTCGCGTTCCGACATCTCTACATCCGCAACATCTTCAAGTCTGAGTATCCGCGTGTCGTTCAACGTTCTGAGTGGGATGCGTTTAAGTTCCTCAATGCTCGTAATGCGACTCTCAATTTTTAGGGAATAACGGTACCAGCCATCGCTAAGCTCCCCCGATTGTGAAAACTGGTTGGCATCCGACACTCTGTGACGTATATCGCTCGGCCTCAATCCAAAACGTGCCGCATCTTGCTCTCTGATGCGGATGCGCACTTCAGGTTCTACCGACCCAACCATAATGGCCTGAGCGATTCCGTCGACCTGCTCCAGCCTTCGGCTGAGCACTTGATCGGTCCATCGCTTTATTTCCAGTCGGGTTGACAAGTCGGGATCCGACTGGCCAACAGGAGTTACGGTGAGTACAGCTACGGGTTCATCGCCAGGGTCTGTATGCACAAGAACAGGCCGCTTGGCCGCTTCGGGCAGCGAGAATCGAACCAAATCCAACTTCTCGCGGACGTTGAGGAAGGCCATGTTCATATTTTGGCCCCAATCGAATTCAAGAACAATGAGGCTGATTCCCTGTTTGGACACGGTACGAGTTCCTCTGAGATTAGGGACCGTACTTAAGATCGCCTCCAGTGGTTCGGTGATGCGCAACTCCACATCTCGAGCACTCGATCCCTCCCATTCTGTTCGAACCAACAGTGTGGGCACATCAACACCCGGTAACAGATCTATAGACAAAGATCGCAAAGCAATTAGTCCAAAGATCATTACTGCCAGAATTAAAATGACTGCAGTAATAGGTCGGTTAAGTAGCACTGATTCAATGCGTTATGTCGAGGAAAATGGGGATCCTCTTATGATGTGTACACAGTTATGACTAAACCTGAGGTCGACAATGCGAATATTGTCATTAATCCTAAACTATACAAGTAGGATCTTATTTTGGTGTATGATTTAATTTGACCGTATCAAAAATGTGGTTTCTTGTTTAAAAATGTCCGAATATAGGAGTGATTTCTAAAGATTGGCGGTATTGTTGCCTCATATCCACTAATACTCCGCATCTCGTTCGTCGTGGTCCGACTCCTATTATTATGAATGTATTGCCAGAACTCAGGCCGAATGAACCTGGCAAGGTTTCGCTTGCTCTGTTCGATTTTGATGGCACGCTTACATACGGCGATTCCTTCATGGCAATGCTACGCTTTGAGCTTGGCGATGCAAAAGTCGTGCTCGGCATACTACGCTGGCTACCGTGGCTTTTCGGCTATTTAGTGGGATTTGTATCGCGCTCAACAATCAAGACCAGAGTGTTAAACTGGTCGTTCGGTGGAATGACACGCGCAGAGATATTAGACATGTGCGATCGATTCACGGAACAAAAAATTGAATCTCTATTCAGGCAGGATGCGCTCAGACGTCTGAATGAGCATATAACACGTGGCGACAAAGTGTATGTGGTTACGGCATCACCCGAAGAATGGGTCAAACCCTGGTGCGACAAGATGGGGATAGAGTGCATCGGAACACGCTTAGCCTACGACTTACGCGACAAATTTGCCGGGCATCTGATCGGAGCCAACTGCCATGGTGTTGAGAAAGTACGACGGATTCGGCAGGTTGTGCCACTCGACGAATATCCGGTGCGTTACGCCTACGGCGACAGCCGCGGCGACCTTCCCATGCTGGGACTGGCTCAGTTCAGAGGGTATCGGGTATTTAAGGCATGATTGTTCGTGATTGTTCATGATTGTTCGTGTTCGTTCGTGATTCATTCGCTATTTTTATTGTTTACATCCATCGGCTGCGAGATATCGGCCGTCAATTGCTTTTTTTACATATGCTAATATCAATGACAGGGTTTGGCCAGGGCGAAAGCTCGTCGAATGGCTATACCGTTAGTGTCGAAATCCGATCGGTAAACAATCGGTTTCTCGACCTGAGCCTTAAGATGGCCTCGGGTTTACGCCATCTCGAAAATTCGATGCGCGACCTTATTCAACGAAATGTTGACCGCGGCAAGTTGACGGCCCAAATCAATCTTGTGCGCCACACCAACGACAATGAGGCACCTAAAGTGGATTCGGAGGCGGCTAGGGTCCGCATTGCGCAGATCCGTCAGATTGGAGAGCTTGCCGGAATCGATGAGCCAATTCGTTTGGATCATTTACTCGGTTTTCAAGAGCTTTTTATGTCCAGCGAGGACGACCCCGATACACTTGCACTGCTGCAAGATCTTTGTAGCAAGGCAGTGGCACTTGCCTTGAAACAGCTTAACAGTATGCGCCTGCAGGAGGGCAACTTCCTCACCCAGGACATAAGCAAAAGGATCGACCAACTTGAGACACTATTGGCTGGCATCCAAGCGCAAGCCACAAGCAGGGTGCCCGAGGCAAGGGAGAAGATGCACGAACGCATCAAGAATCTGTTGGGTGACGAGAATTTCGACAAATCACGCCTAGAACTCGAAATAGCCATTCTTGCCGACCGACTTGACGTATCGGAGGAGATCGTGCGGATGGAGGGCCACATCCAATTCTTCCGTGAAGCTCTCGCAGCTCCCCAGTCGATGGGACGCCGTCTAAACTTCCTCTCTCAGGAGATGAACCGCGAGGTAAACACCATTGGTTCGAAATGCAACCATGCTGGTATAGCCCATAACGTGGTAGAGCTCAAGGAGATACTGGAGCAGATCCGCGAACAAATCCAAAATATCGAATGATGGACCTCAAGCATGAGGGCAAACTGGTTGTTGTAGTGGCTCCAAGCGGATCCGGTAAGACAACCATGGCAAGGCGATTGCTGCAAGATTTCGAAAACTTGAGGTTTTCGGTGTCGGCCACTACTCGCCCGCCTCGCGAAGGAGAGCAAGATGGCCGCGAGTACTTTTTCTTATCCGATGCCGAATTCGACGAACGCGTGAGCAAGGGCGACTTCCTGGAGTGGGAGACATTCTACAATGGTCGACGTTATGGCACGCTAAAGCCGGAAGTTGATCGTTTGCTAAAAAAAGGGTATTTTATACTTCTTGACCTTGAAGTAAACGGCGCCATGAATGTCAAACAGATTTATGGCGAACGTTGCCTCGCAGTCTTCATTTGTCCACCTTCGATCGAGATATTAAAAGATCGCCTAAGCAGAAGGGGTACCGAATCCCCAGAAAGCGTGGCTATCCGACTTGAGAGAGTTGCATATGAGATGACATTCAAAGACCGTTTCGACAGTTATGTCATTAACGACGACCTCGAAACAGCCTACCGCGAAATTCACGACAAGGTGCAACAGTTTTTCGACTGACACGTCCACACACCGAGAAATCATCCAATTCAGCCATGCCAATTAAAACCATCAACGTAGAGCGTCTCCACGATCAGACCGGCAACATATACAAGAGCATCGTCATATTGTCGAAGCGTGCCCGTCAGATTGCGGCCAATGAAAAGCGCGAATTGGATGAAAAACTAAGCTATTTCGAAGGATTTGAAGAAGAAGACGACTTCACCTTCAACGAAGAGCAAGAACGCATCTCCAAAGAATTTGAGAAGCGTCCACACGCCACTCGCCGTTCAATTGCCGAGATGGACAACGACGAGATCTACTTCCGCTCGGCTGAAGACATGTCTCGTTAGACATATCTATGAGGCTCTCCGGCAAGCACATACTGCTTGGTGTGACCGGGGGTATTGCAGCCTATAAAGCCGCTATACTGCTAAGGCTGTTACAAAAAGAGGGTGCCGTGGTGCGTGTGGCCATGACCGAGGCCGCAACAAGGTTTATCGGTATCGACACCATGGCGGCATTGTCGCGCGACCAGGTCGCCACTGGCTGGTTCCCCGAAGGCGACGAAATCACCGAATCGTGGTCGCGCCATATTCACTGGGCCGAATGGGCCGATGCAATGGTGATTGCACCGTGCACAGCCAACACGCTCGCCGACATCGCCCACGGCAACGCTGGCAATCCGCTTGGAGCCCTTGTCCTCGCAGCTCAATGCCCTATCTTTCTGGCGCCGACGATGGACGGTGGCATGTACCGCAATCCTGCCGTGCAAGCTAACCTTGACACAGTACGCCGCTTCGGATACAGTGTCCTCGAACCCGAGAGCGGCTACCTCGCCAGTGGACTCATCGACACCGGCCGCATGCCGGAACCCGCGTTCATCGTTGATGCGTTGGTCGCCCGTATGACACAGGGGCTCCCGTTAGCTGGTAAGCACACGGTAGTGACCGCCGGTCCCACCCGCGAATACATCGACGCCGTACGATTTATCAGCAATCCCAGCTCCGGCAAGATGGGATTCGCCATGGCCGAGGCGGCGAGGGATGCAGGCTCAAGGGTCACACTCGTGCACGGGCCGGTGAGCATTCCGGTTCCGGCAGGTGTTGAAGCCATTCCTGTCACTTCAGCTGCCGACATGATGGATGCCGTACGCCTCCACTCCAAAGCCGACCTTTTTATTATGGCGGCTGCAGTTTCCGATTTTAGGCCAAAACAGAGGGTCGAGCACAAAGTGGCCAAATCCAAGGCTGACCTTGCCGTCGAGTTAGAGCCAACCGCAGACATCCTCGCTTGGGTGGGAAACCAGAAGAGTTCGAACCAGTTTGTGGTAGGGTTCGCCATGGAAACCGACAATCTTATCGAAAACGCATCGCTGAAGCGCGAGCGCAAGAATGCCGATGTCATCCTCGCCAACAGCATCAGTGAAGCTGAATCTGGTTTCGCAGGCGACAGCAATACGCTCCACTATATCGACAGCACGGGCGAGACGGTTTACACAGGACTCAAGAAAGCCATTTCGAACGACATTATTTCTCGCATAGCCGGGCACTTCGATAAGGAGGGCTAAGGTGGAGACAACACCATCCAAACTGCGCCATCGCATTGTCGTCGCCTTGCTCATGCTGTGCATTTTCGCCAGCATAACCCTATTATATTTTCCTGATATCGTCGTATCTGAAGATCTTGCCAGCCTAGAGGCAATCGACGAAATCATACAGTCGGAACTCACCGAGTTCAATGTTAAACAAAGTCAGATCAGAGAGCGTGATTCAGGTATCACCGATGGGTTCAGCAGAAAAATCATCCGAGTTTCGGTTCCCCAGAATTTCAGTAAGACGTTCCTTCACAGCGAGCTTGCATTCCGGCTCAGGCCCCTCGGGATATCGACGCCATCGACCGTAAACCTCCCTGACGACGAATTGAACATCCACATCTATTGGCGAAACACCGTAGTGCGCACCATAGAGCTGAGAAACAGCAGCAATGTGACTCGTAACCAGAGCCCGGGATCCATATTGCTCATCGCAGATACATACCCATCCGATGCTGTTCTGAATCGTATAGCTCAGATGGGAGAACCTGTTCGGTTGATTCTAAAGAGCGACAATACCGATGTAATCCTGAGTTGGTTGCAGCAGAGCCCCAGGAATATGAAGCCACCCATCATCTCACTCGATTACGGATCAGGTGTGTCCGGCTTATCTGACGAACGTTTCGACCGGTATGTAGCCGACGTGACGCGCATCAGAAAGCAGACATCCAACGCGAGTTTAATCCTGATCGAATCGGGTGGTGTTATCGCTGATCGTAGACTGACTCGCCTCAGAAGGACTGGCATTTACTTAGTGAATGTGAAAGATCCGATATGGGTAAAGTCACCAAGCGACCGCGAAACATTCAGGACTACCCTCCAAGCGTTTGTTTACGCATCTAGGGCAGGAGAGCTTCCGGTGCTTATCGTTCCGGCAACTGCCGAGATGATCGACTGGTTAAAAGAGGACCTGGTGAACTACAAAAAAGGTGGCTTGGTGTTGGCTGAACCGGAGTTCCTATTATGAATGAAACCATAGGCAAACTCTTGGAAAAGATCGAACTGGTCGAGTTTCCGCAACCCGAGTACATCCGTGTCGAACACCCCGTGATCATGTGCCACGGGTATGGTTCAGTGGCGTCGATTTTGAAACCGTCGCCACTTCACGATGCCTGCATGCTGTTCCGATCGCATGGCATACTGGCGTTTGCACCGAACGTGGTTCCCTATGCGTCCATAGAAGACCGTGCCAAGGATTGGACCAGGCACATACGATTAATAATGGATGCCACCAAATCGAGCCGCGTGAACATCGTCGCTCACAGCATGGGAGGGTTGGATTTACGCTATGCTGTAAGCAAACTAGGCTTGGATGAGGCCGTTGTATCATTGACGACCATTGCGACTCCGCACCGGGGCAGCAGTTTGGCAGAGCTGGGATTAGCTACGCCGGCAAATTTGAGAGATATGCTGAGTGAAGTGTTCAACTGGCTCGGCACGAACTTGTACCCCAGCATGACCAGCGATATAAAAGCTGCTCTCGAAGACCTTACACGCGACCACGTGGTCAATGTGTTCAATCCAGCTGTGCCTGATGTGAAAGGCGTGCAGTATTACTCTTGGTCGGCAGGTGTCGGTAAAGGAACCAAGGATTCGATCAATTCCATGTTGATACCCTTGAATCGCTACATTTTTGAAAAAGAGGGCATCAACGATGGTTTTGTGTCATCAGATAGTGCCGTTTGGGGCAATCACCTTGGCCAGATTGGACTTTCGCACACTGAGCAGATCCATCTGAACCTCACCCGTGCTCACAAAGAAAGATGGCATGAGTTTTGGGTAAACCAAGCCAAAATATTGTCCGAATCAGGGCACTGAAGCCACTTTGACTATTCGTTCCGACATGTGCTTGATCATTGGATAGGCAGTAAGATCGTACTGGATCGGCGTAACACTTGCAAAACCAGCCTCCAAAACCTCGGTATCGAAGTCGCCACCTTTGTCAAGTACTTCAAGACGGCCAGTAATCCAATAGTAAGGCGTCTTATTGGGATGCTCACGTTGAACGAACTCATCAACATATCTACCATCGGCCATGCGGGTCATGGTGAGACCAAGTAGCGGTCCACCGGGAGCATTTACGTTCAGTGTTACACCTCGTGGCAGCCCATGCTCAATTACATAGGCTAAAACGCGCCTAGCGGCTTCCATGGCGCCAGTGAGGTCTGCATCTTCATCGAAATCGGTGCAGCTAACCGCTATGCTCGGATAGCCCAGAATTGTGCCTTCAGACGCTGCACTAACTGTTCCCGAGTACAAAATGTTGATGCCGGCATTGGAGCCGTGGTTTATTCCGCTTAAAATGATGTCGGGGCGTTTTGGAAGCAACTTGTCGTGCGCTAGCTTGATGCAATCGGCGGGCGTTCCGTTAATTGCCAATCCCGAGAATTTGTTATCGAGACGAAACGGTGTAGATCGCAACGGATTTAGTATAGTGATTGAGTGGCCCACGGCACTCTGCTGGCGGTCGGGTGCAACAATGGCAACCTCACCAAACTCGGCGGCCACATCGGCCAAAGCCCGTATACCTTTCGAAAAAATACCGTCGTCGTTACAGACTAAGATCAGTCTGTTCTCATCATAATAGTTCATCAGTCGTATTGTTCGTTCTTCGACGGAAACGATCCGTCTTTAATATCCTTGATGTAGTTTTGTACGGCGTCTGTCATCACTGTATGGAGGTCGGCGTATCGGCGCACAAAACGGGGACTGAAATCTTTGTTCAAGCCGAGCATATCGTGGGCAACGAGAACTTGTCCGTCGCATCCGCTCCCTGCCCCAATACCAATGGTAGGGATGTTCAAGCTTTCGGTAACTATTGCTGCGAGCGAAGCAGGAATCTTTTCCAAAACGATCGAAAAGCACCCAGCTTCTTCAAGTAACTTGGCATCTGCCAACAATTGGTCGGCTTCGGTCGATTCAGTAGCCCTCACTTTGTAGGTGCCGAACTTGTAGATACTTTGAGGTGTAAGACCAAGGTGTCCCATTACAGGGATACCGGCATCAACAATTCCTTTAACCGATTCAGCGATCGCCTTTCCGCCTTCGAGTTTCACGGCATGCGCACCCGATTCCTTCATCATCCTTCCGGCGTTAAGCAGCGCCTCGCGTGGATTGAGTTGGTAACTCATGAAGGGAAGGTCGGCGATAACTAGTGCTCGGTCCACGCCTCTCACGACGCACGATGTATGATACATCATGTGTTCCATGGTGATGGGAAGGGTTGTTTCGTTGCCTGCCATCACGTTGCTTGCAGAGTCTCCGACTAATATCATTTCAATACCGGCCGCGTCAAAAATTCTTGCCATACTGAAGTCGTAGGCAGTGATCATGCTGATCTTTTCACCGCGACGCTTCATGTCGACGACCGTCTGAGTGGTGATTTTGGCCGGTTTTTTTGGAGACTTAACCGTTTCGGTACTCATGATCAGAGCGAGCTACGGTCGACAAGAGCTGCAGTGGCTTCCAGTTCACATGTGAGCTGGCCGTCGACAGTGGCCTTGCCAGCCATGGTTACGAAATTTCGTCGCTGTTCGACGAGTTTGACTTCCATGCGAAGTTGATCTCCGGGAACAACCGGACGTCTGAACTTAGCTTTGTTAATTGCAGAAAAGACAATCATCACTTTTGATGGATCTTCAACCTTGGTCTTCAACATAATGATGCAACCACTTTGAGCCATGGCCTCGATTTGCAGTACACCTGGCATTATGGGAGCACCAGGAAAGTGTCCATTGAAGAACTCTTCGTTGGCAGTCACATTCTTGATGGTAATGATCGACTCGTCAGTCATTTCCAGAACTCGGTCGACCAATAAAAATGGGTACCGATGAGGAATGTATTGTTTGATTTCTTCGATGGTCATCATGACGTTTGAAAATTAGATCAGGCAACTACTCCAATGTATGCGTATGCGATGCTACCTGTGAGTGAATGTGCTTTTCTGGAGCTGAAAACACCAGCTTTATCCATCAATGCTAAAAAGGAATCTCCAGCTGGGAAGGCCGCGCTTGTTTTGGGAAGATACACATAGGCTTCACGATTTCCGCTGAGCAATCCACCGACGAAAGGCATCACATATTTTTGGTATACCGTGTACGGAATTTTCATTAATCCGTTGGGTTGACCGAACTCTAGTACCACAACTCGGCCACCTGGTTTAACAACTCGGGCCATTTCTTGAAGGCACTTGAGTGGATCGTCAGTGTTTCGGATACCGAACGATATGCTGCTAATGTCGAACCGGTTGTCCTCATAAGGCAGTTTCAAAACATCGGCCACTTCGAAATCAACAACAAGCCCTTTCTTTTCGGCTTTCGATGGACCCGTCTCCATCATTTCAGCACAAAAATCGGTGCCCAAAACGTAGCCATTGTCGCCGACAACTTTTTTGTAAGCAAATGCGAGGTCACCGGTACCAGTTGCGCAGTCGAGTACATGGTCACCTTTTTTAGCACCGCTCCATTTGACGGTCTTTTTGCGCCAACGGTGATGCACTCCAAAACTGAGCACTGTGTTTACAGCATCATATTTGTTTGCAATGGAAGCAAACATGCTCCGTACTTCTTCGCTCATATGCGCTTTTTAAAAGATGAATGCGGATTAAGACGCGGCGACAACCACCTTGTCGAGCTCTTTGAGGTGATCGATCAGATTAAGTTGAACCGCACGAAACCGGATGCCATTCCATACAAGTTTATTAACCGATGTATTTGCGTGCTGAATTTCATTCATTCGGTGTAATCCGATTCCAAGCCAGTGAGACAAAATGATTCGAATGAGGCGGCCATGGATCACGAATACAACACTCTCTCCTTCATGCTCCCCGAGCACACTTAGAATGCAGTTCTGGGCGCGCTCGAGAACCTGAATCGGCGATTCGCCGCGCTCGAAACCTGCGCTTACAATTCCTGACTGCCACTTGTCGTATAATTCCTGCAATTCATGGTTTACGTCCGCAAACTCTCTGCCCTCAGCAATTCCAAAGTGCATTTCATCTAAGTCGGCAAATGAACCACTAAGCGGCAGACCAAGCTCGCCTGCTATGATTTCTGCCGTATTCCTTGCCCTCGACAAACTGGAGGAGTATACATAGTCTATCTTCTCCTGTTTTAGGTATCGGGCTACTGCGAAAGACTGCTCTTGACCTAATTGGTCGAGTGGCGCGTCGATCCCACGCCCCTGCAGCAATCCCATACGGTTATATTCTGTCTGACCGTGACGGATCAAATAAAGAGTGGTCGGTTTGATCATTCAAATAAAAATCTTATGGCGGAATAGCGCATATCAGAAATCATGTACCTTTGTTGGAATCAGACTTCCGCCTTTTTGTCCTATCTAGGTAAGATATTAGGTTATTTTGTATTTCATCAATAGCTGGGGTTGACAACCCGAGCTGCATTGAATGCTTTTGAAGCACAAAGTGCAAGATACGGTCATTTTTTGAAGGAAATGAATGATTTTTTCCACCCTTCATCAAAACTAAGACCACCCTTAATGCCAAAAACGCTCCCAATCCTGTCCACATTGGGAGCAGCATCTCGTTGAAGCCAAACCATATAAGCACTGTTGCTGTAACAACATAACTTGCTGGTTCATTAACTATGGCAATCTGTAGTTTTCCTATCGGATTACCAGTAAGAGTTGGTCGAAGAATATAGCTGGCAATTCCAAATAGGGCGAGCAAGCCGAGTGCGATTCCGACATTGAAAAAAAGTCCCGCCAATAATGCGTAATAGCCCCAAAACAAGTAGGCAGTGCTTTGTGCGTCTGCTTCTTGAAGGAGCTCCTTGAGTTTCACTTTCTCAAGAAGACCCGGCACCAGATGGTCAATTCCATTGCTGTCGATGTGGTAAAAGATTCCTGATGCCGTTAGAAGTCCACCAGGGACCTCCACATAGTAATCGGAAACACTTCTTCTAATGTGATCTTTATCAAGCATTTAATACAATATTTCGGGCTATGTAGCAGCCACGGTCAGAATACCTATTGCTCCAGATCCGGCATTATGGATGGTTGATGCCAGCTCGAACGTCGTGGAGCCAGTTGTGTAGACGTCGTCAATAATAATCACTTTACGACCCTCAATACAAGCCGAATCACTTACAGAAAATGCACCATGAATATTCTCGACACGTTTTGCCTGCGAAAACCCGGTCTGACTTTTAGTGCGCCGAACTCTCCTCACCGACGAATCGTTGAGCATGGCGATGCCCGAGCGCCTGCTGAAACCGAGACCAATTTCGGCAGCTTGATTGTACCCCCTTGCTCTTTGACGTGCCGAATGCATGGGAACCGGAAGCAATACAGTTCGATCAGGTGACCATTCGTCCTTTTCAGACCTTTTTTCAAACACTTTTTCGTGGAGCAATTCGCCGAGTTCATGACCTAAGGTCAGTAATCCATCATACTTCAGCGCATGTAGCATGTCGCGCAGTCCACCTGACGTATCGAACTGCCACATGGAGTCGAGAAAATAGACAAACTCTGGCAATAAGATGCCCGGTGGACTTGAGTATCGATCTGGATTGGGATCTTCGAATCTGGATGATGTACAGAATGGGCAAATCATACGATCGGAGCCAGGTATTCCATTTCTGCAGGAGAGACAAATTCTCGGAAAGAGAATGCCACGGAAGCCGTCGAATAGTTGGTGGTACATGAAATGCTGATGATATTAGTATCTACTTAATAGATACCCACCAAACAGATTCCTTACACAATCAGATGAATTTTCTTGAAATAATTAAGGTCATAATTCCAATCGGAACATAAAATGCAAGCACCAGGACATCAGAAAAGCCAAGACTGAGCAAAGCCAGTGCAGCGCTAATGGCAAGCAATGCATAGAACGACCAACCCAGTGGCTCTGGCAGGAAAGATGATGCTTGCACCCCTAATTTTACCCTGCAGTAGGCTGCCATAGCAAAAGTGTACATCCAGTGAGCAACTGCTGTGGAAAAAGCGACACCTGCAATCCCAAAATCCCTGACCAAGATTAAGCTTAATCCAATGTTCACCACCAGTTCGCCCATAGCGCCGATGACATTGACATTAACTCGCCCTGTAGCCATGATAAGCGATTGTGGAAAAAAGGCATTACTCAGCAAGGCAATCAAGAACCAGGCAAACACCACACCCGATCCTGCGTAGGATTCTCCAAAAATGAGCACCACAAATGGTTCGGCTGCAATGGCAAGAAAAACGACTGAAGGCAACAGTAAACGTATTAATCCCGTTGTTGACCTCTTGATTTTGTGCAGAGCCTGTGAGTACTCCCCTCTTGATACGTGAGCGGCGTAACCAGCTACGATAGCCGATGTCACAGATGCAGTCAAAATGGTGACAAATGGCAGTTTACGGGCACCGATATCATACAGAATGAATGCCGTATCGTCGAGGAACCTACCAACGATGAACCGATCAATTTCTGCTGCGCCAACACCCGAAAGCGACAGCAATGCCATGCCACCGGCATATAAGAGTACTGTTTTGTCGAAGAAGGCGGTTTTAACACGTTCGGTTGGCAACTCTCGGAACCACTTGGCAAACAGTGGTACCAAGAACAATTGTCTAGCCAACTGGGCGAGAATCATCCACTTCACAACCGTAATCAGGTCTGCACCCATCCAAAATGGGATCAAGATTGCAGCCATGTCGAACAAAGTAAACAAGGCGGTAAGTAAAGGCAAAGACCCCCTCTTACCGCTTAGGACGAACACTGGCTCGGCCGCTGAACCCCATATGGCAACCATAGAGTATATCCCAAAAATGGCGTATGCTTCGACCAAGAAAGGTACTTTGAAAAAGGCAGCGAGTGTGTCAGACAGAATCCAAGCAGAACTTCCGACGAGTAGGCCACCAAAAAAGAACATCACAACGGTCTGGCGCAGAGTTGCCCGTATCAATTCGGGATTGCTGCCTCGGTAGTAGGCTGCATTCACTATTGCGGAGATCACAACCGGTCCCCAAAGACTGAAGAAAGGCCACAATTTCCGATAATGCGCCAGCTCACTTGGCTCCAAAAGATACCTTGCAAGCACAAAGAGCACAATGAAAGCCGATATCGTGGGAAACGATCTGGCTAAACTCATGGCGCTCACACGTCCAGCAAATTCGGAGTTATTTATCCTATGGTGAATATCTGAAAAGATGACTATTTTCCTTGATTGATCATTGCCGGCCCGAGTAGGCTTTCTATCTTCTACCATGTAAATTAGACGTATTCTACGATCTTCGGAACATGTGATGGAAATTCGTCGGTTATGACGCTTTAGCAGTCGTAAAACGCATTAACCGGATAGACAGATATTTCGTACATCCCGCATGTCTACATTAGCTGAAGATTTTAAAATTTGCCGCAAACGGCTGAATATCAGCCTAGAGGATATCAGTAAGAGCACGCGTGTCCCAGTTTCGTTGTTCGCATCGATCGAGGACGGTACGTTCTTCTCAAATCCTGGATTCACCCGTACGTACATTCGAAGTTTTGCTCGGATGTATGGTAAAGCGATCAAACTCGACGAGGCCGATGTCGTAAGAGCCCTCGACGAAGACGAAGCCGAGATGTACTCCGGCTTTCTGAACAAGAAGTACGTACTTGGAGAGGTTGAAAAGCCGATCGTAGTGCCGCAAATCACGATCGAACGGGATATTCAGGAAAAACCGAGCAATGAGCCCGTAAGGCCTGTCGAAGTAGCACCTCGGCCAGTCAAACCGGAACCTCATCGAACACCCATAGAGTCGGACCGCACCGTTGATTGGGCCGACATGAATGCCAAAATCAATAGGCCACGGCAGAACTCGAACACAACCATGTATTTGGTCGTGGCACTGATCGTGATTTTGATTGCAGCATCGGCCATATACTTTTGGTACAATCCGTTCGATTCTAGCACAGATAGTAGTTCTACAACATCGCAAGTAGAGATGCTTCCACAAGTTGTTGACCCATCAGAAAGCATTGCTCAAGATGCCGTTGTCGAACCTATTCAGACGCTTGTCCTTCCTGACACACTGAAAGTGGTTGTATATGCCCTGAATGACAAACTCGACCCTATAAGAGTTACCAGCGACCTTAAAGACAGGGTCAACCCCTATTGGATCGAGCGCGGAGCCGGTCGCGAGTTCGAATTTAAGGATACCTTAATCGTCAGAGCCGATCCGTTGCGATTTGCTCTGATATACAATGGCCACCTCATCAACAGCTTAAGCGAATTTCGTTTTGACGATGACTCACTAAATTTCCGACTAACTCGCAACCTGTTATTACAAAGACCCGAATCACAGCGTCCCGGTACGCTACCCGACAACGTGCGTCCCCCCATTCTCGACTTCTGATTTAGCCCCAATCCATTATGGACCACGCCGCAGCTGCCAATCGGATCATGGATCTGCGTAGGCAATTACATGAGGCCGATAGGGCTTATTACGATTTGGCTCAACCGTTTATAAGCGACAGAACATACGATGAGATGATGAGCGAACTCGTCCATCTCGAAACCGAATTTAACCTTCAAGAGCCAGACTCCCCTAGTCTGCGCGTTGGTGGACGCATTAACAAGAAGTTTAACCAAGTTCAACATCCACAGAGGATGATGAGCTTATCGAATACCTACAGCGAGGAGGAAATCGATCAGTTTGACCGCCGTGTGAGAGACAATCTTGGGCACAGCGACTACACCTATGTTATCGAACTGAAGTTCGACGGCATGGCTACCCGCCTGCGATATGAGAATGGAGTGCTAGTGCTTGGGGCAACGCGAGGAGACGGCTCCACAGGCGACGACATAACCGATAATGTCAGAACCGTGAGAGATGTCCCTCTTCGACTCACAGGCAACGATTTTCCTGATATTCTTGAGGTTCGGGGCGAGATGTTCATGGAGAAGGATGCTTTTGCCAAGCTGAACCAAGAGCGCGAAGAAAACGGCGAGGAGATGTTTGCAAATCCTCGCAATTTCACGGCTGGCACCATGAAACTGCAGGATGCCTCCGTTGTTGCAACGCGTCCGATCCGATTCTTTGCATACGACGCCATTTTCGATGGGCGTAAAGATTTGAGTCAGCTCAGTAAACTGCAGATGCTTAAATCTTGGGGGCTGCCGGTGCATCCAAAGGCTGTTCATTGTATCGATATCAACTCTGTGCATGAGGTGATCAAGAAATGGGATTCCGAACGACATGACCTACCGTTCGAAACCGACGGTGCAGTCGTTAAAGTAAACGAAGACCGCTACCGCGACATCTTAGGAAACACAGCAAAGGCCCCACGTTGGGCTATTGCATACAAGTTTGAACCCGAGCAGGCAAAAACTCGACTACTCGACATCACGCTACAAGTTGGAAGGCTTGGTACCATAACGCCGGTGGCCGAACTCGACCCCGTATTGCTTGCAGGAACAACCGTAAAAAGGGCCTCGCTTCACAATGAAGAGGAAATTCACCGTAAGGACATTCGTGTCGGAGATTTAGTTCTCGTTGAAAAAGCCGGCGAAATTATCCCTCAAGTTGTTGAGCGAATCGAAGAGCTTGGTGTTGTGCGATCAAATATGTTCAAAATGCCGGCAGATTGCCCTTCTTGCGGGCATGCACTGGTCAAGCTTCCCGACGAAGTTGCGCACCGATGCCTGAATCCTGAGTGTCCGCCGCAAGTCAGAAACAGAATCGAACATTTTGCCAGTCGGCAAGCGATGGACATCGACGGAATGGGCGAATCGATGGTCGATCAGATCGTATCGGCAGGTCTTGCTACATCCTACGCAGATATCTACGACCTAAATTACGACGATTTGATCAAGTTGGATCGTGTAGCTGATAAGAGTGTTAGCAATCTGCTGATGGCTATCGAAGCCAGCAAAAAACAACCGTACGAGAAACTGGTTTTCGCATTAGGTATCCGTCATGTTGGTGCAACGGTTGCTCGTGACCTTGCGCTTCATTTTCCAGACATCGAAATCCTGACAAAAGCAAGCATCGATGAGCTCACAAACATAAATAGCATTGGTCCACGTATCGCAGATTCTGTCACCCTTTTCTTCAACGAGCCAGCCAACATTGAAATAGTTGAGAGGCTCAAGCGAGCCGGTTTGACCACGACTGGTAGTGCCCCCGTAGTGGAATCATCCATACTTGAAGGCAAAACGATTGTAATCACGGGAACTCTACCAACGCTACAGCGATCACAAGCCGAAGAATTGATTCGCTTGCATGGAGGAAAGACTTCGTCTTCGGTAAGCAAAAAAACAGATATGGTGCTAGCTGGAGAGGCAGCAGGCAGCAAACTTGATAAGGCAACACAATTGGGTGTCCAGATAGTAGACGAGGCAACTTTTTTACAAATAATCAGTCAATAGAAAGTTTGCTATTTAGGTTGCCACTTATTGTTTGTCTTACAAAGCAAATTATCGTTATTTAGAACTTCGCAATCCATATTCATTCTCCCTATGAAATACCATACCCAGGAACAAGACGCTTACACTCTGGTAAGTGTCAAAGCCGATAAAATGGACACCACTTTGGCCCCTGACCTAAAAGGCCATTTCATCAACTGTGCAACCCAACATCCAGATAAAGCACTCATTATTGATTTAGGTGGAGTCAGGTTCGCCGATTCTAGCGGTTTATCAGCGTTACTGATGGCACATAGACTGTATCGCGACAATCACAGCACATGCATCATAGCCGGCGCTGGCGACCGCATCACCGAATTACTTGAAATATCGCAGCTTAACAAAGTGTTTAACCTTGCCGATAGCGTGGATACAGCCATTTCCATGCTCGGCGGAGATGCTTCATGACGGGAATTGATATTGCGGTATTTATTCTCTACTTGGCGCTTTGCGTCATTTTAGGGTATTGGGTCGGAGGCAAGCCAACCGACACAAAATCGTACTTCAAATCAAAAGGAGACATCCCTTGGTGGGCGGTTTCGTTGAGCATTGTAGCGACAGAGACCAGCATGCTTACGATCATTTCCACGCCGTCGGTTGCTTACTTTGGCAGCCTGACATTTCTGCAGATAGTGATCGGTTACATCATTGGCAGGACCATCGTGGCCTTCACCATACTTCCCTCGTATTTCAAAGGTGAGCAGCAAACGGCATATACATTCTTCACGAAACGTTTTGGTGATAATTACCGAAAATTAGTATCCGTCATCTTCTTGGTGACACGTCTTTTGGCAGACGGTGTTCGCCTCTTTGCAGCGGCAATCCCGATTAAGTTGATCACTGGGTTCTCCTATCCTGAATCCATTTTGATCATTGCTGTACTTACACTTGCTTATACCTTCTACGGTGGGCTTAAATCGGTGATTTGGATAGATGTACTTCAGCTTGCCGTTTACATTTCTGCCGGTTTTTTCATCCTGTATTGGCTTTTCCCGGATTTGACCCCCGAAATGACTCAGCGCATGGTAGATGAGAATAAATTTCAGATGATCAACTTCCCCGAAAGCCTAGCAGCCGCGTGGAACGGTCCATACAACCTTATTGCCTGCCTCATCGGTGGTGCCTTCCTAGCCATGGCATCGCACGGCACCGATCATCTCATCGTTCAAAGGCTACTGGCCTGTCACGGGCTACCCGAAGCACGCAAAGCCCTAATATGGAGTGGCTTATTTGTGTTTGTGCAATTTGCGCTATTTCTGACGGTGGGTTTATTCTTGTTTGCACACTACGGTGGACAGCCGCTTGCAGCCCTTGGCCTCGGAAAACCAGACGAGATCTTCCCCAAATTCGTAATAGATGGATTACCAATAGGTGTTACAGGTTTCATCATTGCCGGGTTGTTTGCAGCTGCAATGAGTACCTTGAGTAGCTCTTTGTCGGCGTTATCGTCTTCCACAATGTTCGATCTTTTCCCGAAGCTGGCACAACGTGAGGATTCCATGAAATTTTCGCGCATTTTCATGGTGTTGTGGACTGCTGTTTTTGTTGTATTTGGCATGTCGTTCACATCTACCGAGAATCCGATTATCGAGATTGGTCTCAGCATTGCAGGCTTCACCTATGGTGGACTTTTAGGTGCATTTCTAATTGGACGGTACACGACCTGGAGTACTCAGGCTGCCACAGTTGGCATCTTGGGTTGCGTTATCGTGATGTTTATTTTAATCATGTTCGGTGGCGACTTACGCCCATGGTGGGCTTGGTACACCGTTATAGGAGTAATCCTTTTTGCCTTTTTTGGAGGCACTTACACGATTGGCGCCAGACTGATGGGCACGAAGTCGTAATAGGAAGCGTTAAGGTTATTTATGGGCATCCTCGACAAAATTGGCTTATCTCGGAAAAGCAAGCTATTTGAGCGACCCGATGCGGGCGCTTTGATAGGAGTGGAAGGCTCGAAGCAAACCTATTGGGCCAAGTGGCTCACTTTGTTCCTGTTTTTAGTTCTACTGATCGGAATTTTTCCCCGTTCCTCGTTTATCGAACCGAACTACAAGGTAGGTGAGCCATGGAGGTATGACGATCTCACGGCTCCATTTACGTTCAGCCTTGTGAAAGACCGCGATGAACTGGAGTCGGAACGTCAAAGTATTAGGGAAGTTACTCCGCCGGTATTCCACATCGACAACGAGGCAACCGACCGCATCTATTCTAGGTTAGATTCTATTTTTGGCGAATTGGTTCCCATCATGGATCAGTATGTTGTTTTTAAGAATGCCCCTGAAGGCAGTGCAGCACAGAGTCGTGATAGTCTGCTGTATGTTCAAATGCGATCAACATTTAAGGTGCGCATAGACGACAGAGGCTGGTTTGCTATGGCAAACGATTATCATAGATTGCGTTCCGGTCGCAATGGCCGAGCTTGGATCGGAACAGAGCTGAAAATGGCGTTGGAGGTGATCGTAAGCAGGGTGCTAGACGAAGGACTATTCGACAGAATGCCCGACGACCTCTCTAACGAAATTATCGTCAGAAACTTGAGGAACAGAACCGAACGCACTTTGACACGGTCGTTGGTCCACGATGCAGCAAGTGCGCGGGAGCTTGTTGCCATTTCGCTTAACAGAACACTTTCCGAAAACCTCCTGACTGCGGCAATTGCAATTTACGATCATATTTCTCAGCCGAATTTGATCTACAATCAGACTGACACTCAAACATTGCTCGAGGAGGCCATGGCAGCCATCTCACCTACCGCATCGGCCGTTGCAGCAGGGCAAGTCATCATCAGGAAAGGCGATATTATCACACGTGACCGTATGAACATGTTGCAGAGCCTCGCAGTGGCAAGAGCGGAGCGAGCTAGCAGATTTGAGGTATGGCAGCAGTACGCAGGGCAATCGCTTGTGATCTTTGCGATCGTTTTGGTCTTTTTCTTATACATTTTCTTATACAGAAGACCCATTTTCGATAGTAACTCCCTGTTTATCCTCGTGTTCCTATCTATGTCGCTTGTACTTGGTGCCAGCGCTTTTGTAGCCCACTTGGAGAATATGTCTCCATTCGTTGTGCCGTTGGCTATCGCACCCATCCTGTTAACCGTAATATTCGACTCACGGGTTGGCTTGTTGTCGACCTTGACCATTGCACTGCTGGCCGGCATGATGAACGGAAATGACTTTGAGTTTGTGGCAGCTACCGTCACGGCGTGCAGTATTGCTGTATTCTCGGTGAGAGATATAAAAAGCCGCAGCCAATTCTTTGTGGTAACGCCTGCTCTTGTATTCATTGCTTACACGCTCGTAAGCACCGGTTTTTCAATGATCAGATTAGGTGAGTGGCTCGCTTTGGGCAACCAGGTGGTATACATTTTCATAAATTCCATCCTCATCATCCTTACCCCCCCGTTGATTTTACTCTTTGAACGACTCTTCAGAGTAACTACCGACCTCACTCTATTTGAACTCAGCGAAACGAACAAGCCCATACTAAAGACTTTGATGATGCGTGCCCCCGGCACATTTCATCACAGCCTTCAGGTGGCCAATTTATGCGAAGCGGCCGCCCTTTCGATCGGAGCCAATGCCCTTTTGGTGCGTGTAGGCGCACTTTACCACGACATCGGAAAGATGGAGCGACCCGAATATTTTGTCGAGAATCAGTCAGGTGTAAACGAACACGACTCTATCAAACCGAGCGTTAGCGCAATCGTGATAAAAAGCCACGTGTCAAGTGGCATCCGGATGGCGGAGGAAGAGAAGCTACCCAGTATTGTCATCGATTTCATAAAGACCCACCACGGCGACTCTTTAATCCGGTATTTTTACGAAAAGGCTAAAGAGGACAGCAAGGAACCCAACACTATTGAGGAGGCCGACTATCGCTACGATGGTCCATTACCCACCACACGCGAAACGGGTATTTTACTGCTGGCCGACAGTGTCGAGGCATCTGCCAGAACCCTCAACAATCCGGGATACAGTAGTCTCGAAAGCCATATTGATCGTATCGTTGACGAAAAGCTTCATGAGGGACAGTTAAATGAGTGCCCGCTCACATTTGAGGATCTGAAGAAAATTAAGCAGGCCTTTCTCACCATTTTAGTTGGTGTGTATCACAGTCGAATAAGGTATCCGGGTCAAGACGGCGATGGCCAAAATGTCGCCGATCGCGGATTGGAAAACGATAGGCAGCTGCCTGCCGATGATGGCGCAATTAGCGAACACGCCGACAGAGAAACGGCCGGGTGAGTCAAGTATGGCCTTCGAGCGTGAATTGAAGCGTTATCTCACGTTCATCCGGCTTGAAAAAGGACTGGCCAGGAATACGACCGACGCCTATGCCATCGACTTGAAACGGTACCTTCAGTTCGTGCAGGAGACGAGTGGAGTACAGCAGCTGTCAGGAATTACCGTACAGCACATTGAAAATTACCTGGAAGAATTGGCTGCCCTCGGCCTTCAAACTTCCAGCCTGATCCGGTCGCTGTCTAGCATTAGGGGCTTCCATAGTTTTGCCGTTGCCGACCAACTTAGTGAATCAAATCCTGCGCTCATGATCGACGTGCCTCGAAAGTTGCAGCGACTGCCCGATGTTCTCGATGTCGACGAAATCGTCCAGATGATTGCAGTTCATGATGCCGCAACCTCAGTCGGGAAGAGAAGCATTGCCATCCTAGAGTTGCTCTACGCAACTGGCATGAGGGTAAGCGAACTTTGCGATTTGACAACCGACAGACTTTTTTTCGAGATCGGATTGGTGCGTGTAATCGGCAAGGGCAACAAAGAGCGAATTGTGCCTGTAGGAGATTTTGCCATAACTGCCGTAAACGACTGGCTCGAAAATGCAAGGCCACTGTTCATGAAGCATCCAGAACGGGCCAAAAGAGCCGTTTTCCTAAACCAACGCGGTACGCCTCTCACCAGGATGAGTGTGTGGAATATCGTGGTAGAGTCGGCAAGGACCGCAGGAATCGAAAAACGTGTGCATCCTCACATATTTCGACACTCGTGTGCAACCCACTTACTGGAGGGAGGTGCAGATTTGAGATCAGTTCAGGAGATGTTGGGTCATGCGAGCATCCTCACGACGGAAATCTATACTCATGTCGACCGTAGCCTGCTGCAGCAAACGCATAAGATGTACCATCCAAGAGGGTGAGCACGGAGCGAGACACAAGAAACGAGATGCGAGATGCGAGAATCGAGACACGGGACTCGCGATGCGAGTCAGAATCATTGATTATATTCGACACTCGTTCACCATGTCTCTCAAAAGAGTGAGGGCCATACTCGATCTTTACCTGACATCCTTTTGATTTTATTTGTGATATGGAAGTATCTGATCAGAAATATCGATTCGCGCAACCTGCGTCCCACAATTCGCGCCCCGCGTCTGGCGTCTCGCATCTCGCTTCTCGTTTCTCGCTTCTAGTGTGCCGCATCTCGCTCTCGATTCTCGCACTCTTTTCTTGCGTCTCGTTGACGCACGCCCAGGCTGGCTGGCCCAAAGGGTACGACAAAGGCATAGTGACAAGTGCAACTTGGCAATCGTCGCAGGTGGGCGTTGACATCATGAAAAAAGGTGGAAATGCCGTTGATGCCGCAATAGCCGTCAAATTTGCGCTTGCCGTTACCTTCCCAGCAGCCGGCAACATCGGTGGCGGTGGATTCATGGTCGTAAGGGAACCGGACGGCAAGGTTGCGACCCTCGACTTTCGCGAAATGGCGCCGGCAGCATCAACCGAAACCATGTTCCTAGACTCTGACGGAAACGTGATTGGCGGACTCAGCCTCTCTGGACATTTGGCATCCGGTGTGCCGGGATCGGTCGATGGGATGGTTCAGGCTTGGGAGCGATATGGGTCGTTACCCTGGGCAGATTTAATTGAACCCGCAGTCAAGATGGCTCGCGAAGGATTTGAAATTGGGTGGCAGGAGGCAAACTCGCTTAACAGAAACCGATCCCGTTTTGAGGCATTTCCGGGATCTGCACGATCATTTACAAAAGAGAATGATGGCCAATGGTCGGAAGGCGACATGCTCATCCAGTCGGACCTTGCAACAACCCTCGAACGGATAGCAGCGCATGGTCGCGACGGATTCTATGCCGGCAGAACAGCCGAACTAATCGTTGAGGAAATGCAGCGGGGAGGCGGTATCATCACTCTTCAGGATCTCCAGAATTATCGGACAGTTTGGCGTGATCCACTCGTTTTGAACTACCGAGACTACAAATTAATCACAATGGGTCCACCAAGCTCGGGTGGCGTGGCAATGGGTCAAATTCTGGGAATGATCGAGCGCTTCGATCTTGCCGAATTGGGGTTTAACAGTGCTGCAAGCATCCACCTAATTGCTGAAGCCATGCGTCGGGCTTACGCCGACCGAGCAGAACACTTGGGTGATCCCGATTATTTTGACGTACCTGTAAATGGACTCATCGACCCAGGCTACCTGGCACAGTTGATGTCTTCGTTCAATCCCGACAAGATCACCCCCAGCAGCGAAGTGTCGCATGGATCACCTGCCCCAAACGAGTCGGAGGAAACAACACACTTTTCCATTGTCGACTCAGATGGCATGGCGGTGTCGATCACAACCACATTAAATGGCGGATATGGATCGTGGGTCACAGTCGAAGGCGCCGGGTTCCTGTTGAACAACGAAATGGACGACTTCAGCATCAAGCCTGGCACACCCAACATGTTCGGCTTGCTCGGTGGCAAAGCGAATGCGATTGAGCCCGGCAAAAGGATGCTCAGCAGTATGACGCCGACAATCGTCGAACAGAATGGTGAACTGCGGATGGTAATTGGCACACCTGGCGGCTCCCAAATCATCACAACCGTGCTGCAAAATTTCCTGAATATGGCAGTTCATGGCATGAATGCCCAACAGGCCGTGGCTGCGCCAAGATTTCATCACCAGTGGCAACCCGATCAGATACTGGTAGATCCTTTCGCGTTGAGCAAAGACACCACTACTAAGCTTGAGCAAAAGGGACACACCATTGTGGTACGTACCTCATACTCAGGCCGCTCCGACAACATCTTCATCGATGCCAACGGCAAACGCTGGGGAGGGGCCGATCCACGCGGTGAGGACGCTGTGCGCGGCTATTAATCTTCCACATCTCGTGTCTCGTGTCTCGAAACGCAACCTTTTTTGGGGGACTCCGTATATGCTAGAGTCGTCCTATATAGACTAACCTGTACAACTCCGATCTAACCCGTCGCCCCTACCTCAACTCTTTCTCTGAATATGAACATCATTGTCGACATACTGGTCTTTGCCCTCGCTTTCTTGGTAGCATCGCGCCTACTTCCGAATATTAAAATGGAAAGTGCCTGGGCAACAATTCCAGCCTCTATTATTTACTTGATCAGCTATAAAGTTTTAGGTTGGATATTGACCACTATTTTGACAGTTGCTAGCCTGGGGCTTCTCTCATTTTTAAGTTTTCTTCTGATTCCAGTCGCTGCCATACTCGCATTTTGGCTCACCACGAAGCTTGTGAACGGATACGATGTACAAGATACCGGATCAATCGTATGGGGAACCATCATCGTGACGGTGGTGAGCAGCTTGGTTCGGTTGTTCCTCTAAGTCGGGATCCGATTTAAGTCATACCTGGCCGAAGTCTTTCGTATATTGGGATATTACAACTGCGGATCAACTGCATCCGTTAACAGTCCCATTCTTTTAATCCAGATTTCATGACTCAGGTCAGCGACGCGGTACAATCGCTCGAATGGAAAGACGGCTATTTGCGCATTATCGACCAAACCTATCTCCCACAGCGTAAAGTCTTCAGTGACCTGCGCGATGTAGGACGTGTATGGGAGGCCATAAGAAAGCTTCGTGTACGTGGGGCCCCCGCTATCGGGATTGCCGCCGCATACGGATTTTACCTCGGAATCAAGGATTTGCCCGAGAAGGGTTTTGCAGCTTTCTGGTTGGAGGCCACTAGAATTGGAGAGTACCTGGAATCTTCACGTCCAACGGCCGTAAACCTTCATTGGGCAGTTGAGCGTATCAAAAACACAATACATGCCCATAAAGACCGTGATGTTGCCGACATCAAGGGCATCGTGCTAGACCTAGCAAAGACCATCCACGAGGAGGATCGCCGCATGTGTCGCCAAATTGGGCTCAACGGACTCGAGCTGATCCCAGAAGGAGCGAAGATATTGACACATTGCAATACCGGCAGCTTGGCAACCGCCCAATACGGCACAGCGCTGTCCATGATTTATCACGCCCACGAGGCCGGCAAGGGCATCCATGTTTGGGTCGACGAAACAAGGCCGCTCCTGCAGGGAGCACGTTTGACGGCTTGGGAACTTGACAGGGCCGGAGTGCCCATGAAGCTGATTACAGACTCGATGGCCGGATGGCTCATGAAAAACGGGCAGGTAGACCTCGTAATTGTGGGAGCTGACCGTATTGCGCGCAACGGCGACACCGCCAACAAGATTGGCACATACAGTTTGGCGGTGCTTTGCAAAGCGCACGGCATACCATTTTATGTGGCCGCCCCGTCATCAACGTTCGACCACAAGGCAGAATCGGCCAGCGATATTCCGATCGAGGAACGCGAAGGTCGCGAAATCACCCATTTTGGCGATCAGCAAATAGCTCCTGCCGTTCAGACCTACAACCCGGCATTCGATATTACACCAGGCGATCTCATAACGGCTTTCGTTACTGAGAAAGGAATACTTCGGGACGGATGGACGAGTGTGATTTGACGATCACGACTTCTCCATTGCGGAGCAATATGGCCTGAGGTGACTCATGGGTCACATCGAAACGATCTGCAATCATGTTTGAAAGCGTACGATCGGCAATTACATCTACCATGTATATAGGCAGCAGTTCTGTGTCGACCGTTTCGAGCCGCCGCTTTGCTGCCCAACAAACACCGCATCGGGTGCTGTGTTTGTAAATTAGAACGTCACCGGCATTTGACTGCATGACAGCTTCTGCGATATCATCGACTGATGCTATGATGTGCCATTGTTCAGAGGACATCTTAATCTCCCAGGCTGATTCCCAATTCCCTGGCTGTGAGCACGGTATCTGAATCAAGAGGCACACATTTCATTTTACCGGCAATGTCGTTGATAGGAACCCGCACAATGTCGCCATCCTTTATCATCACGATCTTGCCAAAGTCACCGTCGCCTACAGCGCGAACGGCTGCGGCACCTAAACGCAATGATATTAGACGGTCGAGAGTTGACGGCGAACCACCCCGCTGGAGGTGACCCAACACGATATGGCGCGACTCTTTGCCGGTCAGATCGCTCAGCCTCTTAGAGACGTATTCTGCCACACCTCCTAGCTGTTCCGATTGCCCCGCTACTTTGCCTTTGGTAAAGACGGATCCCGCTTTTTCCACTGCGCCTTCGGCGGCCACGACAATGGTAAAATGCCTTCCCTGGGCCTCTCGCTCCTGCACTTTCCTGACCATCGACTCAAAACTGAACGGTATCTCGGGCAGCAGAATGATATCGGCCGTGGAAGACAATCCGGCGTGCATAGCAATCCACCCGGCATAACGCCCCATCACTTCCACAACCATGATGCGTTCGTGTGCCTCGGCAGTCGTAGATATGCGGTCGATGGCTTCGGTTGCGATGTTCACCGCCGTGTCGAAACCCAGAGTCGCATCAGTTCCTGGCAAATCGTTGTCGATTGTTTTTGGCACTCCCACAATTGGGATGCCTTTCTGGATAAGCTTGTTGGCAATGGCCATAGAACCGTCGCCGCCCATGGCGATCAGGGCATCGAGGCCCGCCTTTTTGAATCCTTCTACCACATAGTCGGAATAGTCCTCGAGCGTGACGGACCCATCCTCATGCTTGACTGGCATTTCAAAGGGATTCCCCCGATTTGCTGTGCCAAGAATAGTGCCCCCAAGCAGTGTGATTCCCCTCACACGATCGCGGTCGAGCTGGATAAGCTGCCGCGTGCCCGGGTCTGTGAAGCTTCCGTAACCATGGCTGATGCCCCACACTTCCCATCCCCTGCCTATACCCGCCAGTGTCGCGGCCCGGATGGCTGCATTCAATCCGGGGGCGTCGCCACCCCCGGTATTAATTGCCAGTTTTGATATTTTCATTTCATGTCCATCGTCAAACGCTCACATGGTAGCGGTCGATTACCATTCGTACCTGTTCCAAATTTTCGCCTTCACGGATAATCTCGGGTTCGTCGCCGGTCAAATCGACAACGGTAGACTGCAGCGGCGAGTATTCGAGGTCGTCGTCAATCACAATGTCGACTTGGCGTTCGAACCACTCCAATATTTCGTGCTTTACCGGAAACTCGATGCCCGCCTCATCCGGAAGCGTGGCAGTGGTAGCCAACAGCGGTACGCCAAGTTCGGAAACAAGCGTGTTGATGATGGGGTTTTCAGGCACCCTGAATCCGATGGTGTTTCGCTTTGTGTGCGTCAAAAGCTTTGGTACTTCGCGGCTTGCAGGCAAAATAAATGTGACCGGGCCCGGCACGAGTCGTTTGATAAGCCTGAAGTTGGCGTCGGTCATCTGGCCAAACCGGGAAATTCCCGACAAAGAGTCGCAAATGAGCGTGAAATGATGGTCTTTATCCAGATTCTTGATTTTACGTATCTGTTCAATGCCCTTTTTATTTGAGTATTCGCATGCCAATGCAAAAGACGTGTCGGTAGGGATGAAAGCGACACTACCCGACCGAAGCG
>CAZVRJ010000003.1:0-26632 GCA_964629885.1 uncultured Chitinophagales bacterium
TTAAACGATGAGCTAAAAACTTGTTGCCCTGTAGCAGATAGCGAGGCGTTACACGAGAGTTGTGTTAGCGATTGGTTATAATTCCAACCCAACTCAAGCCTGTCGACTGGGATGCCGCCAATACTGCCATTTGTATAGGTGACTTCGCCAACAAACTCCGGCACACCGGCAATTCCGCTTAGCGTGGATGTCGCCTTCAAGGTGCCCGTTAGTACAGGCAAATCAAATTGTTCAAAAAGCTTGCTGTAGTTCGATAAATCTAAGGAGTCTACCAGCAATGTTGCATGTACTGGCTTGTTAAAGAAGAGATCATCAAATTCGTTTGGATCTCCTAGTCTGAATGGGACATCCATCGTTGCATCAAACATCACCATGCCATTTCTGTTGGCGCGAACCGTACCCACAAATATTTCATTGTCGATCGACGCATTTACGTGCACGCTATCGATCACAAGATCCTCCCAAGTCAAATCCCATAGGTCGACAAAAGCATCGAGTGTAAGGTCTTCTTCAGCATACGACACAGATACATTGCCCGTCATTAACCCAGTAACAACAGGTTCCGCCATGATTGCGGTTTGCAATGCTTCCAGATTAACATTCCTAGCATCCAACCATAAAGCGGTGCTGTCTGCCGATAGGTGCCGCACATGGAATAATAGTTGCGCATCAGGTTCTGCCCTTAGTATAAGGGTATCAGATGTGGCGATATCATCTACATATATCAAGTTAAAATCTGAAACCTGTCGATAGGTTCGGGTCGGTCCACGAATATCGAACGTTTTAGTCGTTAGCAAAATCTTATCAGATTCCTTTGAATAGACTCCTGCAAGACTTATGCCCGACTCTGCCTGAACATTAAGGTCTATGCCGAACTGCCCCGATAGATCGTTGCCAACGATTTTACCACGGCTCGTAAATCGGATATCTTCAAGAAGGGTGCCATTTATATTAGGTGAGATTAATTCTAGGTCAGCCTGATAGGATGGGGCATTTTGAATGTCCATCACATATTGGCCTACTACCCTGCTCACAAATATGCTGTCGTAGGCAATGTCATCTAAGGCAACAATAGCAACCAGTTGCGGCGACTCGGCACCTTGCTCAACGCGACCACGTATTTCGCCTTTGGCTCTGAGAATGTCGACCCCAACAAAGGGAGCCAGAGGCTGCAAGTTTTTCAGATTTAGATTGAACACCAAGTTATTGGACGGGCGAAACACGTCGTCGATGGCGAAATCTCCCTTAAACGTACCATCTGCGATCTCTGATGCCAAAGAGGCATCTTCAATGAACAACATGTTTCGTGCAAGAACGATACTAGCATCAACCTGATCGATCCTAGTCTGGTTCACCCAGCTGCTGTCTGCCATCAGCTCAATGTTAATGTTGCGGTTCTGTTCTTTGTAGCCAATGCCAGATAGGCCCATCGTTGCATTCAGGTCCGTTATGAGCTCTTCAAACCCTACAATCTCAGACATATCCACGCTTCGGGCTGTTATCGTGATGTCGTACACAGGTAGCTCAAAATCAAGGGAGGATGTGCCCGAAGCCATCAATCGACCCTGACCTATGGCAACAACCAATGAGTCGACATAGAGTTTATTACTGATGTTCCCAGCAACATCTATGCGGTCAATTTTCTGTCCATCAACCGAAACCTCTGTGAAGAAGCCATCAAATTTGCTCCTGAGCCCATCCATAGATATGCCCGTACCATTCGCACGCAGATTAGATTTAAACGATATTGGAATGGTTTGCGATGTGTCAAACTGCCGTAAATTTTGCACACTTGCTGTGAACTGAGCTCTCCAGTTCACGACATCCGACATGATGTTTGAAGCAAAAATTTTCCCATCGAGCCTGTTGTTTCCAGTTCGGACTTTCAAATCAATTGTTGCCTGCTTGTCGCGTTGCGTCATGTTTGCCTCAATCGATCCTGCCCTATACGTCTCGTAAACTAGGTTAGACGTCTGCAGCTTGGCATCGCCCTCGAATGCACTTAGATCCCCAAATGGTGCCCAGCCTGCAAATTGGATGTCGGTTCCAGCGAAACGAGCATCCTCCATATCTTGTAAAAGTATATAATCGCCCATCTTGAATCCTGGCGACTTCGCCGACAGATAGGATAACCCATATAGAGAATCTCTTTGAGCCAAGTGTGCAACCACGTTTAGTATCTCAAGGCTTCCGTCATACACATTGATCAACGTCTCAATTTTGTTCATCGAACCTTTAATTGACAGATCTACATTGAGGTTCTGAACCATTACAGGATCGATCAAGGAGTTGACATCGTCGGCTGAAAGCGGCGCTACCTTTAACTCGGCGATTACACTGTCTTGCAAGATCGAGTACGTACCTGTAACATTTGCCAGCGTTTTGCCGTACTCCAAAAGAAGAGACTCGATGCTCATAATCTCGTTATCTGCATTTGCCACCATCGAAAGTCCGATGGCGTCCGATAACATCGCATGGTTCGCCTCGAATTCAAGCGATCTCATCTGTGACACCCAGTTCACACCAGTCAAGCGATAGCTACCAACTGCGGTAATGCCTCTAATATATAGTGGATCTTGGAATGAACCTTCGAAACTGCGATAGGTAACAGTTCCGTTGTTCAGGTAGATGTTCGGCAAAATGATGCTCCAACCTGAGCCCCCTTCAGAGGTATCGTCCGACTCTGGCAGTAAGGTGCTTAGATTGATCACTCCGGTCGAATCCTGATCAATGTTAACCCACAGGCCATCGATTTCTAGCTTCCCGATCATGATCGACTTTCTGACCATAGGCCAAAGGCTGTAATCGATGATGATGGTATCAGCACGCATTAAGGTATCAATTTTGACTAATGCGACTTGTTCTAAGCGAAGACCTCTATATAGATCCCCATGATGGCTGCCAATCGTAAGCTGTGCGCCGGTAAGATCTCCAACCGTATTTTCTATCATCGCCACAACATGGCCACGCATCCAATCAGACAACATCGCCAAGCGAAATCCGCCCAATAGTACCACTAGCACGACTAAGACGATAGATATGCTTATGATCCACTTTCTATATGGTTTAGCCTGTTCTGTCAAAATGATTGTCCTAGGCTAAAATGAAATCCCCAACGATCTAGCGGTTTCCCGTAATTCACACCATTTAGAATATTGATGTCGTCGTCGTTGGGATTAACTTTATATGCGATGTCGAACCGCACGGGACCAACGGGGGTTATGTAGAATAATCCACCACCGACCCCTAGCTGCATAGCCCTATCATCACTATTGGGAAAGCCGGGCCATTTATTCCATATTTGGCCAGAGTCGACAAACGTACTTATACCAAACTTCGGAATTAAGCGATCTAAACCGATTCGTGCCTCTGCGTTAAACTGCATTAAATAGCGTCCACCGGTGGGTACATAGCGATCGAATTCCCCTTCATCATCGAATAGAGGTCGCTTGGGTCCAAGTTGGTTTTCGTACCAGCCACGAACGGAGCCATACCCGCCTGAGTAAAAGAGAATACTCGGCGGCAAACTGTCGGCCATAGCACCGAGGAGAAATCCACTAACGCCTCGCAAGGCGATCTGGATCTTGGGAGTTACATCGATGTATCTACGTGCGTCCAGAAACAGTTTTTGGTACTTGTAGTCGCCTAAATTAAAAAAGCCAGACAGCTCAAGAGACGGACGAATAACCCATCCACGTTGTACGGTGAATAATTCATCGGCATAAAGAGCACTAAGCTCCAATGCCGAAATGGTGTACTGCCTAACATCGTCGGGTAGAGTTGCCCTTTCGTTGTACACATCGAGTTTGTTGCCAGAAAATGTGTATGCCAAAGTAGAAGTAAACTTGTAGCCGTACTGATAGATATAGGTGTTTCGAATGCCACCCCTACGAAGTCGATAAGCCTGTTCAAGACGCCTTTCGGCAAATGGGGATATAACCAAAGAACTGTTTGTGTTCCCCACATAAGGGAAGGTGTAGTCAATATTTGCGCGCTGACTAATGAATGTAACCCTGCCACTTACACCAAAGTTGTGCATCAAACCGAACGGGTTTCTGTGGGTCCACGACACCTGGGTACGTAAAAGCTCCCTATTACCAACTCCAGCCAACACTTCAAGCTTGCGCAAAGGGTGCTCGCGCATGCGAATGCTGACGGTCACAGTCGAATCGACGGGCTGCTCGGGTAGGCCGACGGTTACAAATCGAATCAGGTGATGCGAATACAATTGTAGTTGTGCATTATCAAGACGCCGCTGGCTAAAGGGGTCTCCCTGTTTCAATCCAGCTTCCTTCAAAATTCGCGCCTCTGGGGCAGTCGTATTCCCCTCTACTAAAATGGAATCAAAGTGTGTCTCAGGACCCGGTTTAATGGTGAATTCTAGGTTAGCCGTATTCCTAGTTGAATCAACTTCCGATTTGATTGTCGTTTGCGAAAAAGCATATCCTCTGTTTCTCGCAGCCGAATTTAGGTGGCCAGCTGACTCTGGCTCTAGAATGGGTTCGTAACGTATGCCTTCTTTTAAAGGCATCCGTTTCATGGCTCTTTGGAAGTCGTTGCTGTTCTGTAATTTTTCAGCAGTAAGCGAATCCGTATCCCAAACGATGTTAATGTGGTCAGTTTGGAGAAAAGGTCCCTCAAGAATCGTGAACTTCACCTTGCGCTGCCACGACTTTCGTCCATCTAATATTTCGTAGCTGATCACTGGTTGCGTAAATCCGCGTCTGCGGTAGAACCGCTCTATGCGAATGGCATCACGCTGAATTTCGTCGTCTTCGAGGAACCAGCGTTGCTTCTTCTTCATACGAATACGCTGAAACACACCTGGTTGCTCGGTGGCAATAACATTGCGAAGAACTACTTCTGAGTAGGTGTGGTTGCCTTCGAACAGTACATGACTTACTTGGATGCGGTCGCGTGGACTAGGCACTGAGGAATCTTGCGAGTTGGCGTTTCCTACCAAGGCAAGGATGATTCCGGTGAGGATGATGAAATAGCGTTTGAACATCACGCGTCTAGGTGCTTGTACGGACGGCGCTTAGGAAAAGTAGTAAATATCAGATGTGGATCATTGTGGGGTGAGCCGAGAACGCATTGTGCTCAGGCCAAAGAGCAATCCAGAGCCTGCAGCCATAGAGCCTGCTATTGAAGTGTCGAGGCCTGCGGCGATCACCAACCCGATGAGGGCCGAAAGTACAGCGATAATTACACTCATAACGATCATGCCGTGAACGGTATTGCTTAGTAGCCTTCCGGCAGCCGGTGGCACGATAAGGAATGCCACAACCAGAATGGCTCCAACACTTTCGAATGCTGCAACTGTGGCCAATGCCACCCCAGTCATGTAAGCAAGGTGCACCCCTTTTGTAGGCACTCCTGTTACCTGTGCAAAGGCTTTGTCGAAACTACTTACTGTCAATTCTTTATACATAAGCAATATGATCCCCAAGTTCACTATCAATGCCATTCCTAATAACCAAGCAGCTCGTGGTCCCATATTTACTCCAGCCACATCAAATTGTTGCCACGGTGCGTAAACCAATTCACCGTACAGAACACAATCCAAATCTAAATCGATATGCCCAGCATAGGCTGATATTAGTATTACACCAATGGCAAACATTGTTGTGAATACAATACCCATACTGGCATCTTCCCTGAGGCGCCCCCTTCGACCTATTCTCTCGGTCGCCCAGACTAAAACCAATGCGAAAACTGCAGCAAAGGGTAGCATTATCCAAGTATCACGACTTCCCGATAGGATAAATGCCACAGCAATTCCAGGCAAAACCGCATGCGACATTGCGTCGCCCATTAATGGCTGCCGATTCAACTGAAGGAAACTACCAGCTAAAGCACAGGTCACTGCTACCAGTACTGCAATGATCACAATCCATAGCAATGCACTCATGCTTCATCCTCCGTTCCGTATGGAATCCTCGATTTGTGTGGATCAGCCTCAGGGTATCCAAGTTTGATAGCCAATTGAGCCTCAATTTCAGGAGTGATGATGTGCTCCATACTGTCGGCATCTTCATGTACGTGATCGTCGGCAATGGCCAAAAGCTCGGTGAGGTAGGTTTCCCAAAGTCGGTGAACCCGCACGAGTCGCCTTGCTTCGTCTCTACCAAGCTTAGCCAGCCTCCAGTGCCCTGGATGATCTTCCAGCCGTTTAATCCACCCACGAATAACGAGACGCTGCAAGGTGGCTTCTAGCTTTGTTGGGGCAGTTGGACGCCATTCCGCAATTTGGGCTAACGTAAATCCAGGTTTGTCGAAATTGTTCTCGCGCATCATCCACATGGTTTTGACCAAGTGATCTTCGTCAATTCGCCGCGATTGAGCTCTTTGTCTGTAGAATCTGCTCAATGCCCCATAATTTGGGGCGAAAATCATGGAGATAAATAACAAAATGGATGCCGCCACAACCATCCAGGGTCCCGTTGGCATGCGTGGTGCCATATAGCTGATAAGGCTGCCAATTACTGCAGCACTCGCTCCAAATACACCGGAAATGACTAGCATGGTACTGAGACGATCGGTCCAATATCTGGCCGTTGCAGCTGGGATAATCAATACAGCTGCCATCAAAATTACACCAACCGCTTGTAGTCCCGTCGTAAGCACCACCACCAACAGCGCTGTTTCGATGTAACGAATTATCGGTCGATCATAGCCTAGACTGCGGGCAAATTGGGGGTCAAATGTGCGAACCCGAAGCTCTTTAAATGAAAACCTGACCGTAAACAAAACGAGGATACAGACTATACTTAAAAATATGACATCACCCGGCATCAATGAGGCTGCCTGCCCAAAGAGAAACTTGTCAAGTCCGCTTTGATTGCCGGATTCTTGGGCTTGGACAATGCCAAGCAGCATCACCCCAATGCCAAAGAAAACCGATAAGATTACACCGACTGCCGTGTCGGCCGTCAACGTTGTTTTTCTAGTGATGAGATCCATACACCACAGGCTTATCCAGCCAGCAATGACAGATCCAAGGAAAAGCACCCAAGGATCTTTGTCGCCAGTGACCATATAGGCCAGTATGACGCCCGGCAAAATGGCGTGAGCAATACCGTCGCCGATCAACGCTTTTCGTTGTAACAGGGTAAAAGAGCCAACGACACCGGCAGTGATGCCAATAAGCATGGTACCAGCAATTACCATGAGCAGGTTCGGATCGGTCAATATGTAAAGCCAATTGTCAGCCACGACGATCGTGCCTTATCAATCCGGTTTCTTTCGACAATTCAGCCACCTTCGAGAGAATGTTCAGCTGCCCCCCGTATGTGCGCGATAGATTGTCGCTGTTGAAAACTTCGTCTGTCGGACCCGATGCCACCTTGCGCATGTTAATCATTACCACCCAGTCGAAGCGCTCTTGGACGGTCTGAAGATCGTGGTGTACCAAGAGCACTGTTTTACCTGTATCACGGATTTCATGTAGCAGGCTGATGATACGTTCCTCGGTAGCTACGTCAACACCGGCGAATGGCTCATCCATCAAGTATAAGTCGGCCTGTTGGGCTAATGCACGTGCCAAAAAGACCCTCTGTTGCTGACCACCCGATAGCTGTGAAATCTGCCGCTCGGTGTATGCTTCCATCCCGACGCGCTCGAGTGCCTCCATGGCAATCTCGCGATCTACACGACCTGGGCGACGAAACAACGGTAGGCGCCCATATCGCCCCATAAGCGCTACATCCATGACGGTAACCGGAAAGGTCCAGTCTACCGATTCACGCTGTGGCACATAGGCAACCCTATCGCGTACTTTATCGATCGACTGGCCAAAAACTCGTACCTCGCCCGATGCTAAGGGTACAAGCCCCATCACTGCTTTCAGCAGAGTTGTCTTACCGGCACCGTTGGGACCAATAATGGCAACCAAGTGGCCCGCAGGAAGCTGACAGTCGACGTCCCAAAGCACGGGTCGTTTATCATAGGCAACCGTTAGATCGTGGATGTCGATGGGATAATCGCTGGTAGAATTATATTTCATAGAGTTCCGCCTAATGCCCTGACAATCGTGTTCATATTATGACGCACCATGCCGACATATGTTGCGCCAGGCTCGTCTTCGCCTCCTAGAGAATCGCTGTAAAGAAGACCGCCTTCCATCACGGTGTGTCCTCGCTGGCGCGCACCGGCAATGACCGATTCAACCGATCTTGGTGGAATCCCAGATTCGACGAAAACTGCTGGTATGCGGTTTTCGACCACAAAGGTAACCAACGAGGATACATCACGCACACCGTACTCGCTCACAGTGCTGATACCTTGCAAACCACGTACTTCAATTCCATAGGCACGGCCGAAATAACCGAAGGCATCGTGTGCTGTGATCAATATTCGGGAATCGGCAGGAATTGTAGCAACAGCCCGTACAACCTCGTTGTGAAGACTATCGAGTTCTGCCGACAATTTGGAAGCTCGATTTCGATACGAATCGGCATTTGGCTTATCAAACTCAGCAAGTGTCTCACCCAAACCAAGAACCACCTTCGACCAAATTGATACGTCGAACCAAATGTGTGGATCAATAACATTACCGCCATCGTCGGACAACAACAGCAATTCGGCAGGTAGCACGTCGGCGGCGGGAAATGCGCGTCCTGGCATTTTATCGAGTATTTCTGATAGCTTGCCTTCAAGATGCAAGCCATTATATAGTATAAGGTCAGCATCCTCAAGCCTTCGGATATCGCTGAAACGAGCCTTGTACAAGTGAGGGTCTGTGCCGGCACCCATCAATGCCTCTACCCTGAGATCATCGCCCGCAATGGTGCGAACTGCATCGGCCAAGATGTTGGTGGTGACCAAAACCATTGGCCTGTTGTCATCGATGGTACTCGAGCAACCGATCGATATCAGAACAAGTAATACAACAGCAATCCATTTCATTATTGCAGGGGGTATGCTTCCCAGTTAGGTCCGTCGAAATGCCACCACTCCGTGCGAATTGGTGTGAAACCGTGTTTTGCCATGGCCTCGGCAAGGATTCTTACGTTCGATCTGTGAAGATCAGACATCTCCGGATCATCGGGGTGTGCACGCTCGCTGAAATCGTCGTAATCGGTTGGCATATCAACCGCGGCCCCGTCAAGAGCGATGAGTGTCAAGTCGACTGCGGCGCCACGATTGTGCTTGGATCCACGAATAGGCTTTCCTTTTTCGTCAAACACCGGCTCAGCCACATAGTCGGGATTTGGAACTACCTCGAAAAGCCGTTGCTGTACGGCAATTGGGCGATAGCAATCGAAAATCTTTAATCTGTATCCCTGTTCTTTTAGATCGGCATGCACAGCGACCAACGCATCTGCCACTGGTTTACGCAAAAGGCAACGGGCTTCATTTGCATTGTAGACAGCTTTACCGGTAAAATTGTTGTCGGTAGCATATCGGATGTCGAGTTCGAACGTCGGGTCAAGCGTGAGTATGTCGACTAGCTCTTGGTATGCAACGTTCTCGCCGTTGACGTTGGAATTGACCAAGCCATTTTGTTCTGTTGTTGACATAGTGCAGGAACTTGTGAAAAGCGCCACAGCCATAAATGGGATCACGAGTTTATTCATATCTCGAAGATAAGATTTTTGGCGATTCGGGAGACGACTTCATCATTCCTTAACGTCATCAATACATTCTCGTAATATTGATGTGATATACTATGCCAACCTGAACCAACTTCATAGTATGCAAAAACGCAAAGTTGATGTGGTGGTCGTTTCGGATGTACATCTCGGAACTTATGGATGTCACGCAAAGGAGCTGCTGGAGTACCTAAACTCTGTCGAGCCTCAAACATTGGTGCTGAATGGCGACATCATCGACATTTGGAATTTCAGAAAGCACTACTGGCCCGACTCCCACATGGCGGTGATCAAGAGAATCATGGAGTTTGTGGCATCGGGTGTATCCGTCATCTATCTCACTGGGAATCACGACGAACTGATGCGTCGATTCTCCGGTCTGAAATTGGGCAATTTCCAACTCAGAGACAGACTTGTGATCGAGCTTGACGGTCAAAAGTGCTGGATTTTTCACGGGGATGTGTTTGATGTGACCATGCGCCACTCGAAATGGCTTGCTCGGTTGGGTGCCGTGGGCTACGACATACTAATTTTAATCAACCGATTCGTGAACTTCCTTCTTGAGAAGGCTGGACGTGGAAAGATTTCGTTGTCGAAACGGATTAAAGATAGTGTGAAGTCAGCGATCAGTTTCGTGGACGATTTCGAACGCACGGCAACCGATCTTGCTATAGAAAATGGTTACAAATATGTGATTTGTGGTCATATTCATAAGCCTCAGATTCGCAACTGTTCCAACGATATTGGAAGCTGCACCTATCTAAATTCCGGCGATTGGGTAGAAAACTTAACCGCGCTTGAGTACGCCAATTCGCAATGGAAACTGCACAGATACCAACAGGCAGTCGTTGTACCCCTTCACTTACATGCTGTTCAATCATCCAAAATGAATGAACATAGTCAAAAACGTGAACTTGAAGTAGCTTAACGATGCGTATTTTATACGGTATTCAAGGCACTGGAAATGGCCATATTAGCAGAGCGAGGGAAATCATCCCTCACCTCAAAGAGTATTCGGATGTCGATATTCTAATCAGTGGCACCCAATCTGATGTGGTCATGAATCAAGCCATAAAATATCGATACACTGGCCTTGGGTACGCATTCGGGAAGCACGGTAGAATTGATATTGCGCGATCGGTATTACAAGCTAAACTCGGAAGGCTAGCTAGCGACATACGCAACATTCCTGTCAAGGACTACGATTTGGTGATCAGCGACTTTGAGCCCATATCGGCTTGGGCTGGCAAGCTGGCTGGCAAGCACGTCATAGCCATGAGCCATCAGGCATCCTTTTTGTCAGCTTTATCGCCACGACCAGCAAAAAGAAATGCGTTTGCCGAAGGTATTTTTAAGCACTACGCTCCTTGTGATTCGGCCGTAGGATTTCATTTTAAGCGGTACGACAATTTCATCCACAAACCGATCATACGAAGTGCCATTCGAGAGTTGACCCCAACCAGGAATGACCACATTACAGTGTATCTGCCAGCGTTTCATCACGATGCACTTATTGGCATCTTCCACCGACTACCTGAAATTCATTGGGATGTATTTTCAAAGCATGCGCAGGTCTGTTCAGAGTCGAGGAACGTGACCATACGCCCCATCGACGACACAATGTTCGTGAAAAGCTTGGAGTCATGCCAAGGTTTACTCACTGGAGCGGGATTTGAATCGCCTAGCGAAGCTTTGTTCCTTGGCAAAATGTTGATGGTTGTGCCAATGAGTATGCAATACGAACAGCAGTGCAATGCAAAAGCGTTGCGCTTGATGGGCGTTCCGGTTCTGCCAACAATGAACGAGTACGCTGTCGATCCCCTACGGAGATGGCTTAAAGACCAAGATTATATTCAGGTGCGGTACGAAGACCGCACCCGATTAATAATCGAAAGCATTCTGAAAATGGAAGTTGCCGCTTAGCCGAAGCGCTTGTGTGCTTCACGCTCTAGATCCTCACGGTGGTCAGGGTGTGCAAGACCAATCAGTTCATATGCACGCTGCCGCATATTTTTGCCATATAGGTTCGCAACACCGAACTCGGTAACAACATAGTGCATGTGCGCCCGAGTGGTTACTACACCAGCTCCTTGCTTTAGGAAAGGTACGAGTCGCGAGATGCCCTTAGTTGTTGTCGATGGCATGGCGATGATAGGTTTTCCACCTTCAGAAAGCGAAGCACCGCGGATGAAATCCATCTGTCCACCAACACCGGAGTACTGCATCATACCAATACTATCGGCGCACACTTGGCCGGTAAGATCTATTTCGATCGCGCTGTTGATTGAAGTAACCTTTGGGTTCCGCCGAATCACCGCTGTATCGTTTACATAAGCGATATCCAGCATAGCCACCAGTGGATTATCATCTATGAAGTCGTAGAGTTTCCGATTGCCCATTACAAATCCGGCCACAATCTTGCCAGGGTGCACACGCTTATCTTCGCCCGTAACAACGCCTCTTTCAACAAGGTCGATGAGACCGTTCGAAAACATTTCTGTGTGAATGCCAAGACGCTTGTGATTTCCCAAGCATCCAAGAACGGCATCTGGAATGGCACCAATACCCATCTGAAGGGTTGCACCATCTTCAATTAAAGAGGCCACATTGAGGCCAATTTGAAGTTCGATTTCATTAGCCGGTGGATTCTCAAACAAATGCAACTGGTCGTCGCTCTCTATCATTGCGTGAAACACGTCGGCATGGATGAGTCCGTCGCCATGGGTTCGCGGCATGTTTGGATTAACTTGCGCAATAACATAACGCGCTTTTTGAACAGCAGCACGGCTAACGTCGACCGAAACCCCTAAGCTGCAGAACCCGTGCTTATCGGGTGGCGATACCTGGACCAAAGCCACATCGAGGGGCAGGATATTGCGACGGAAAAGTGCAGGGACCTCACTTAAAAAAATCGGGACGTAATCGGCGCGCCCTTCAGCTAGTGCCTTGCGGACATTCGAGCCCACAAAGAAAGCATTAACTCGGAAATTCTCCGAGTATTCAGGTTTGGCATAGGGTGCTTCACCTTCGGTGTGAAGGTGAACAATTTCTACATTTCTTAGCTCGGAGGCACGGCGTACCATGGCCTCGATGAGCAAGCGGGGAGCAGCAGCCACGCTGTGGATGAACACGCGATTGCCACTTGCAATCACGGATACGGCTTCATCTGCCGTTACATATTTATACATAACCTATGAGATAATATTGATGAAAGTGCTTCCTTCAATATCAGGATTTTTACGCTTCCGTGTAGTGTTCTGGCTCCACTCTACGCCCAAAATACCATACAACTAATGCCAAAAGACTCACAGAAATTGCGTAGATCACCCAAATGTTGAAACCGATCACTGTGACCATAATTCCGGCCAATATGCTCACTAAACCCACAACCATGGCATATGGTAGCTGAGTGCGTACGTGCTCAATGTGATCGCATTGGCTTGCGATAGAACTCAAGATGGTTGTATCGGATATTGGCGAGCAATGGTCTCCCCAAACAGCACCGGCAAGAACAGAACTGACGCTATCGAAAATCAATAGGTTAATCAACGCCTCATCGTAGCCAGCATTCATACCGAGATTCCACACCAGAGGGATTACTAGCGGCATCAGAATTCCCATGGTTCCCCAACTTGTTCCTGTAGCAAAACTCGTGAGTCCAGCCAGTATAAACACGATGACAGGAACCCACAATGGGTTGAGTACATCCCCAAATACACTGATGAGATATCCTGCAGTATTCAGATCCTGTGTGATCTTACTGAGCGACCAAGCCAATACCAATATGATCAATCCGTCGAACATAACGTGCATACCATTGAGCATGCCTTTGGCGGTTTCCTCAAAATCAAGAAGCTTTCCAAAGTAGGTCATCCCAATAGCGATCACCATTGCCCCTAAAGATCCCCATACTAACGCAGCATACGAGTTGGCTGAACCGACAATTTCCATAACGGTTGTGCCTTCACCAGTAATGTACAAACCGAGTATCGTTCCAAAAACAAGCACTAGAATGGGTATCAGGGCAAACAGCCAATGAGATCTTTTCGCACTGAGTTCAGTTTCGCGGGCGATTTCGTGGTAGACTTTATACTTGTCTAGACTAGGGTCGTGCTTCGCCTTCATCAATGTGATGCGGGCATGTAGCATTGGACCAAAATCACGACCCGAAACAGCAATCATGAACACAAAAGCGATAGTGAGCCAAGCATAAAAATTGTACGGCAATGAGTACAAAAACACCGAGTATGCTGGAATGTTGAAACCTTCTATTCCAGCTTCCGCGTCGGCAATGTAGGCTATCATCGCGCCAATCCAAGTGCTGATGATGGCAACAGTCGCAACGGGAGCAGCCGTTGAATCAACTAAGTAGGCCAATTTTGCCCTTGTGATCCGAAGTTTGTCGGCAATTGGACGCATCGTGTTGCCGACAATCATGGTGTTGGCGTAATCATCGAAGAAGACCACGAAACCCAGCAAGACCGTCATCACTTGACCCTGAATTCTGTTTTTGACAAACCGGAGCATCAAGTCGATGATCCCTCGGGTACCACCATTAGCCGAAATAATCCCGATCATTCCACCGATGAGCAAACTGAACATCATGATCGACATGTGGTCTTCGTCGGCGGCGGCTGGAACGATGTACATATTCATCGTATAGAAGAAGCTGCTGAAAATGCTGGTGACTCCACCACCCCCTACTAAAAAAGCACCCAGCCAAATGCTCACAAAAAGGGCGACTAATACCTGTCTGAACACGAGTGCCAGTATAATTGCCACTACTGGAGGCAAAATACTCTTCCACGATACATTTTCGGTGATGCTCTCGAGACCTGTGGTTATCGGAGCATCGACTGTGCTCATTGTCTGTACACTGTCAGTTACTGCCGTAACACTATCTGGTTGCACCTGCACAAAACCTGACAAGGCCACCAAAATGAGCATCAATGGAAGAAACCACTTCCGTTTAGTAAGCATACGTCGTTCGTAAAAATTGATTTAGTAGCGAATATACGACGTATGGATGATCTGCAATCGAAGGCAGAAAATCAACAAATACCGAAACGGATTAGCCTTAAATGAAATTACTACAACAGGATGCTGTCAAGATGCCAATTTATTCAAAGCATTTTTGACACGCGAAACGGTTTCATCCTTGCCGAGAAGCGCGATAGTATGGAAAAGATCCGGACCAGTAGATCCGCCGGTGATGGCAACCCGGAGTGGTAAAGCCAGTTTGCCAAACCCTAGCCCACGCGACTCTAGAAACTCGGAACTAGCCGATTTTAGATCGTCGTGATTCCATTTTGCATCCTCAAATCCGACAACTAGCTCTATCCAAGCGCTGATGATCTCTGGCGTCTCAGGTTTCCAAGCTTTATTGATTGCTTTTTCATCGTAGCTCTGTGGAGCCTTGAAGAAAACCTCGGCCTCTACAACAAAATCCTGCACTCGTTGCAGCCTTTCACTAACCTGACTATAAACTTGTGCGAGTCGGTCGTCGCTAACATGATGGCCTTCCGATTCAACGACCTGACGAATGCGGGGCAAAATTACCTCGGTAGGAAGAGCACGAAGGTAGTGCTCGTTGTACCAGAGCAATTTCTGATAGTTGAAAATCGCGCCACTTTTGCTGACACGATCTAGGCTAAACTCAGATATCATTTCATCGAGTGTCATAATTTCGCGGTCCTCACCGGGACTCCATCCCAAATACGCCAAAAAGTTGACAAGTGCCCCTGGCTCGTAGTCGCCATCGACGTAGTCGCGAACATTTACAGGTAGCCCAAGCTCATCTGCTTTGCGCTTCGACAACTTTCCACCAGCAGGCGACATAATGAGCGGTAGGTGAGCCATCTTTGGAGCCTCCCATCCTAAGTACTGATACAATAGGATGTGCTTAGGCGCGCTGCTGAGCCATTCTTCGCCACGAATAACATGGGTGACCTCCATGATGTGGTCGTCCACAACATTCGCTAAGTGGTACGTAGGCAACCCATCCGATTTCATGAGTACCTGATCGTCCAACCCTTGGCTTTCGAAAGAAACCCATCCACGAATTTCGTCGAAGAAGCGGATGGTCTCACGGCGGGGCACTTTTAGCCTGATAACATACTCATCACCGGCATCGAGACGTCTAGTTACCTCTTCTTTTGGCAAGGTGAGGCTGTTCGTCATCGACATACGGGTTATTGCATCATACTTCGGTGATGGATTTCCCGACTTTTGAAGGCGCTCACGCATTTCGTCGAGTTGTTCAACGCTATCGAAAGCGTAGTAAGCCTGATCTTGCGATACCAGTTGCTCTGCATATTGACGATACACAAGAGAGCGCTCACTCTGCCGATACGGACCAAATCCACCATCCTTACCCGGTCCTTCGTCATAATCTAAACCAGCCCAGCGCAGCGAACGGATGATATCTTCTTCGGCACCCTCCACAAAGCGATTCTGATCCGTATCTTCGATGCGTAGGATAAAAACTCCGTTGTGCTTTCGTGCATACAAATAGTTGTATAAAGCCGTGCGGAGACCTCCAATGTGAAGGAGTCCGGTCGGTGATGGGGCAAAACGTACGCGAACCTGATCGCTCATGCCTTGGGCGCCTTTCTGTGGGGGATGAAATCAAAAATCGTTTAGAACGGTTAAAATACGCAGATTTGGCCCCATTATGAAACTTGCACTTCTGTTGCCCGGGCTGGTACCTGACCTACGGTGGTTCTATGCCGCTGCCACGGCCGATATTGTTGTACTCAACGACCTAAGTCCTTGGTCACGAAAAAGCAGAGTCCATCGGTATCAAATACGTACGCCACAGGGCACACAATGGCTAAACATACCTGTCCTAAAAATTGACCATCAGCCATTAAATGAGGCCCATTTTGAGGATGGGACAAAATGGTCGCACGAACATCTACGAACCCTTCAGATGAACTACCGAAACAGTCTGTTCTTCGATTTCTTAGAGGCCGAGGTTGAATCTGTGTTCCAAAAGGCAGCCGTCAGAAAAACTCTAGTCGATGCCTGCATGATAACCACTGAGCTATGGGCCAAACTGCTAGAAATCGAGCCACAGTTCAAATTCGCTTCACAATTACCCGAATGGGATTCGGATCCCGACATTTTGGCACAAAAAATGGGTGCAACCGAATTGATTATGGAGTACAACAGCCGCCATTATCAACGTCAGCCTGTTCGCACACCGATAATAGAAATGCCGCATCCGGAGTATAAACAGCACTTTGGCGGCTTTTTCCCCGAATGCGGCATCATAGACTACATCTTCAGCAAAGGAATCGGACCACTGCCACGATGATTTGACCGCTGATCAACCAGATCTGTTTGATCTTAAAGATCAGCGCTCCAATATCTTGATGTACGGTCTCAGTCTCTGCCCACAAAGAACACCGCGTTGGCGAACATGAGCTTGCCGCTTTCCCAGAAGCCCCTGTAAAGAGGGTTGTCGTTTAGAATGACTACAGATCCGCGTCCACGGTTGAAGACCATGAAGTTAGAGCTCTCCTCAAGCACGGGCTTAATGCGGTATCCCACAAAGCCAGCCGTATAGCCACCCTTAGGTACGATACCAACGTTCCAACCATCTTTTGTATAGCCCAAAGCGGATGAGCTCAGCTTCATGCTGAAGTAGGTGTCGCCATAGCCGTAGGCCAGCGGATGGGTGTTGTCGATCTTGTTTCTGTAAATGGCACCTGCTATACCGGTCTCCATCGAGCGACGCTCACGACCAGCATATCCTGGTTGTGGATCATTACTTTCATTTGCAGGTCCTTCTTTGACTTTTAAGTCCTCAAACTCTTTCGAGCCTGAAGCAAGCGAAGAAGCACCACCCAAAAGGATGACTTTCCCGCCGGCACGCACCCACTCCATCATGCGATTCATTCCAGCCTCATTCCGGAAGGCAGCCACTGGGGATGCAAGCACCAAGACGTCGTATTTCGAAAGGTCAACTCGACCGACTGCGCCAGCATCGACAATAGTGACAGGATACCCGAGGGTCTGCTCGAAGAAATGCCAGATTTCCCCAACTCCGCCACTACCCACGCCTTCGCCAGAAACAGTCAAAATTTTCGGCTGACCAATGTATCCATAGTTCGAGCCGAAGTCGGCACCACGAGTAGCAAATCCGGTAGAAGTTGCAAAAAGGGTGCGACCAAAATCAGTAGCTGTTGAACGAACAATTTGGTCAAAGTCGGCAATGTCTTCGTTATCCTCACGAGTTAGGATGATGGTGCCACGCTCATAGCTGCGTCCCTCAATCTCAAATGGTCGGTTGGCAAAGCGAGCATGAATGTTGTGGCGTAACAATTTGGCCAGATAACGGGTATCATCGATACTTCTGTATGGTAGCACGTATGCGTAAGGTTTGGCAGGCAATGCTGGGACTGCCGGCTTCGCTTTGGCACTTCCGTTAGCGGGAATTGCGCTTGTAAGAGCATAGGCTTCAAAACCTCGAATGTACGGAACCGACCACGACGTAAAATCATACGTGAGCGAGTCGACGATCGTCGTCTTCGGCTCAAACAGCACCGATATCTGCATACCTTTTGGTTGGGCTACATTTATCACTAGATCGCCGGCTTCGGTCGTGACGCGCTGGTCCGACCCTTGGCGATATCCGAATCCGGATACTGTCGCACCGCCGTTGCTGTAACCATAACGGATGTAATTGGCATCCAGCCAATCGGTGAATCGCTTCAAGTCATCAGCATTGTTACTGCCTTTGATCAAGTATGACTTGTATCTACCTGGAGGATCATTTCGGTTTTTGTCGTAGAAAGCCTTGAACTCCCTGATCACATTCTGCTGATGTTCTGAAACAGCTTCCACCGTTGCCAAGCCAGTAACGTGCTGATGAATTACACGGTCGTAAAACGAAAGCGTGTCGCCATTCGCCTTGGTGGCTGCCAAACCAGCACGCCCGCTTCCACCCTGCTCCACGGTAATGCCGATGGCACCGTTCATTGTTGGCCACGTATCGCCATAGCTCGGTGCAAATAAGTCAAAGACCTCCCGCGTGAAGTACAACCATCCGTTCTGATCGAAATACTTGATGTTCTTCATCCCAATGGTGGTCTGAAATTCGCGCTGCCATGGAGTGATGTACTCATGGAATGGTTCGGCTGCCGGAGCGAAATAGTAAGGCGAGTCGAGTCCCATTTCGTGGAAGTCGATGTGCACATGGGGCATCCATTTGTGATACAAGCTAATGCGTGCCTGCGTCTCCTTTTGGGTCTGCCAAGCCCAGTCGCGGTTCATATCGAAATAGTAGTGATTTGGGCGTCCGCCTGGCCATGGCTCGCTGTGTTCGCGAGAGTCCATGTTCATGTTCGGCTCCACACCCATCATCTGATGGTACCATACAACGTAGCGGTCGCGTCCATCAGGGTTGAGACAAGGGTCAATGATGACTACAGAATTCTCGAGCCAAGCACCTGTTTTGGAATTGGACGGATCGGCCAATTCCCACATAGTCCAAAGTGCAGCCTCGCTTGCAACGGCCTCATTGCCGTGCACATTATAGCTCAACCATGTAATGGCCTTCTGGTTAGCCGTTGGCGCGCCTTCCATCAGTCCTGTGAGTTTCAGGTTGTTCTGGCGAATTTCCTCAATGTTCGACATGTTGGTCGGGGTGCTGATGGTCAGATAAACCAATGGGCGACCCTCATAGGTTTCGCCAAAATCAGCGATTTCGACCCTATTGGAGTTTGCGGCCAAATAACGGGCGTATTCAACAATTTTATGGTGCGGTGTGAACCGCTCACCCATGCCATAACCGAGATAGTCGGCAGGAGATTTTAATGCAGATTGCGCCAATACTACTGAAGCGCTCAACAAAAAGGCCAACATTATGACCGATCGTTTCATGTACGTCATGATGGAATAGACAACGATGTTAATAAATCGCTGTAATCTACCTCAATAAACGCGAATTGACAACTCTGCGAGATTGACGTTACAACTCTTAACGAATACGCTTGGCTAATTTCGCGGCAAGCTCCTCTGAACTGAGCTCGTCTTGTTGTTCAAATGTATCGTCCAGCATTTCAATTATTGGAGCGTTTGAATTACCACTAAGAAAATCCCAATTCTGACTCGTGACAATAGTCTCTAAATTTTGAATCCTGTTGCGTAATTGTTCATTATCCGATTTCGATCGCTGTAATTCCTCTCGCAACTGTACTAAATGACGATCAAGGTCACTCCCTAGACGTCGACCAAACTTTTCAGTGTCATCAAATCTTCGTTGAAGTCTTTTAATGTGACTAACAAACAGAAAAGTGAACAAACCAATGGTGATGGTGATAGAGAACGCAATTAAAATTTCGCCTAGTCCACTCATGAGATAGGTATAGCTTGGTCCAATTGATCAATGACGTTGCGTAGCTCGGGCCAGTACTTGTCATCGAGCGGAACAAGGGGCAGTCGCAGCACATTTTCCATCATCCCTCTGTAAGCCAGCACAGCTTTTACAGGAATTGGATTGCTCTCAATGAACATGGCGTTAAAAACTGGGAGCAGCTTCATCCCCATATCTCGAGCACGGTCCCAATCGCCCTGAAGGCAAGCATGGGTGAACATAGACATCCGTTGCGGGAACACATTTCCGGCTACCGATACCACCCCGTGTCCACCGGCCGCGATTACGGGGAGGGTCATGCTGTCGTCGCCTGCCAAAACCGAAACGTGGTCGGGCAAGGAAGCAATCACCCTTTGAATTTGGTTCATGTCGCCACTGGCTTCCTTGAACGCAGAAATTTGTGGGTGGGATGCAAGGATAGCAGCCGTCTCGGGCAACATGTTGCTACAAGTGCGCGGTGGAACGTTATAAACAATCATTGGAAGCTGAACGGCGTCGCCGACCGACGTAAAATGAGCGATGAGTCCTCTTTGTGGCGGTTTGTTGTAGTATGGACCAACAACCAACAAGCCATTGGCACCGGCATCCTTAGCGATGTGACCTCGGTCGATGGTGTGCTTGGTGTCATTTGTGCCAGCACCTGCAACAACCCTCACGCGACCTTTAGCCGTGGCAACAGCCACCTCAACCAATCGGGCATACTCGTCGTCGTCAATCGTCGGACTCTCACCCGTCGTACCACAAACCACGATATGATCTACGCCACTCTTTATCTGATACTCGATGAATCGCACCCATGCGTCATAATCTATATCGCCCCGGTTTGTGAAAGGCGTTGCCAACGCTACCGATAATCCTTTAAAAAGGTGCTCTTCCGTCATGAATCGCCTCTATTGTGTTGTGCTTTTTGAATGAAGATAGCGAATCACATAGGCAAGTGCATACTTGGTGACAATTGATTTACGTACTAAATCATTTTTTTGCATTCAAATTGGAAATGGATACCGCTTTACCACCTTCATAACCCGTAAACAATAGCATCGCTCTATATTCAGCAACGTTTATGTTTCCTTGACTGGATGTATTAAGGGCAACGATGTATTGTTGTATTTGACTATGATACTTTCTGGAAACGATGAATTTTTCTAAATGTTCCGGTGGAACATTCGCTGTCTTAAAATCGATGATGTACCAATCGCCATTTTCGTCCTCAATAAGCAAATCGATCGTTCCTCGCGCCCAAGAGCCAAACGATCCATCTACATCTGGCATCCAAGTTTCGAAAGGCAATTCACTGATCAACTGCTTAGCGTTCGGGAAATGTTGCCCAATAAACGCCCTTGCATTTGCGGCGTGACGCTTCAATAACCTGATGTCGTCATCAAGCCCAACTTGGTTGCGATTGTACTCCAAACCTTCCAGTTCAAAGTTCAACCTGAGATCTAAAGTTGAGTCATCCAGCTCGGGCCACTCGATGATCATATGGATTAGCGTACCAGCATCATTAGACCGAAGTACTTTCCATTGGCTTAGCCATTCAGCATCAGATTCGAAATCGTCTTCTTTAAGGTCAGATGGTCGGCTTAAAGGTGCGCTCGCTCTTGAATTGGCTGAATCTAGGTTCTTTGAGCTTACCCAATCCAGGTTAAGGGTAGTCATATCGACTCTTTGACCAATGTTGACCCGCTCAGTTATCATATCAAGCAGCACTTTGTATTCATCTGCGCGATATTCTTTGTGCTGGAACCAATATGGAACGTCTCCTTCTATAAGCTTGCGTAAATGATTCCCCAAGGCTGTTTGCATCGCGCTATTTTTGTATCCATTCGACAATCCTGATGGATCCGATATGACAATATGCGATTCAGCTCTGGTTAATGCGACGTATAGAAGGCGAAGCATTTCAGCATTCTCTCGATCGCCAATTTGTCTTTTTATATAATTCTTCAAAAAGGAATCTTCCTCGCCATCGGCTTCTTCCTTATCATCTGCCGATTGCCAAACCAAAAGGGGTGTGTGATTATCGTGAGTGTCGATAGGCGACATCAACATTCCCCTACTCGACTGACCCGATGCCGACACATTCGACAAAATCACCATTGGGTACTGCAGACCTTTTGACCTGTGCATGGTTATGACCTCGATACTCGATGAACCAGGCACAACGGCATCTGAGCTGGATGTGTTCTCAAGTTGAACACGAAGCCAATTCGAGATCTGACCAATACCTGCGTTGCCTCTATCCTCAATGTCACGAATCAAACCAATTAACTTATACGTGTTCTCTCTAGCCATCTCGGTGTCAGACTGACCGTATAAAAATGCAGTCTGAAGTATCGATTTCATCAGAATGTCGGAAACACGCTTTCCCCTTACCGATGTCCGCCAATCTTTGAGCAGAACGACTGCTTTGGCAAGTAACACTCGATCCGTATCGATAAGTACCAATTCGTTTAATTTTTCCTGAAGCACCTTCCACCACGAGGTTCGTACTGGTGATGCTTTCACGCTGTTAGCAATTGCCAATAGCCCAAGATCGCTCACCGAGAAGTACGGAGATCTAAGTACTGCCGCAAGCGCCATGTCGTCCCAAGCATCGTCAAGAAATCGAATCAGATAATACATGTCTGATATTTCCTGCCGATCGAAAAATCCGGATCCAGCTCTTACGGCTGCTTGAATGCCGAACAAACGAAATGCCGTCATCAGATGGTCAACATTGGCCTGTGTGCTGATTAAAATGCCGATCGCCTTTTTCCCTGCCCGAAGTAAATCACCGATATTTCGGTACTCAGGATACATTTCGGCATTGATGTCATCACGAATGTCAGCGATTAACTTCGCAAGCGAGTATGCGTCAATTACTGCAGGACCCTGACTCACAAACTCGCCGACTTGCTTTAGTTCTGCATCTCCATCCTGTGAAGTGAAGCCTGGCATAGGCAGATACGACAGATATCGTACTGATCCAGCAGCTAGTTCTGGTTCATCTTTTGTTTGTTCCATCAATGGTTCCAACGGCATGTAATCGGCTTGAAACATTCGTTCGTGCGCGACCGGATTCATGACCGATTGGAAAAGTCCGTTCACATATTCAATAATCTCCTTTTTGGAACGCCGCGACACCTTCAGCGTTGCTAGCCTCATGCTTTCAGGCTTGTCGGCAGCCTTTTCTTCCACTTTGCGAATAAGACTTACATTTCCACCCCGAAATCCATAGATGGCCTGTTTCATGTCGCCCACCAGAAACATCATTCGACTGGCATCTCCACCCTCCAAATGCTTGATCATTTCCCATTGCCGTGCATCGGTATCCTGAAACTCATCTACTAAAATGTGCCGAAACTTCGATTGCATGCGCTCACGGACGTTCGAGTTATCAATGATGAGTCGGTGGCTCACATCAATGAGGTCGTCAAAGTTCATGAGTCCATCTGTTGCCCTCCTCCACCGGTGGTACTGCTTCCATCTGAGTGCAACTTCACCGATCAGCTTCATATTGGCAAATGTTGCAGCGTCGAGTGTGCCCGTTGGATTATCTAATGTTTTACCATCCTTGATAGCCGCAACCAGATTGGCGTGCATCTCAAAAAGGTCGATTAACGATTTTATGCGAGGCAAAGCTCGATCAAATTTTTTCTGGACTTCATCACGGGTTAATGTTTCTGTCCCCCTAGGCACCCGTCTAGCAGAAATCTTTCCGTCTTTCCTATACCAATCACTTCCATCCAATAAGAAATCATCCAGTGTATCTGGGAAATCACGATCCAGGCATGCACGGAAGGTTGTTGCAAGCTCTTTCAACCTGCCAAACGGTGCCACCATCTCGTGTTTGAGATTTGAAGCGTATCCCGATGTGATCGTAATCAATTCTTCATCTGGCATACTCGCTATGTCGCGCAACACCCCATCGGGCAACTTGGCGGCCTTATCAAGCACCTCAAAAAAGGTGCCCATCGATCCCGTCACCGACAGCAACCTGGTTACTGATTCAAAGTTATTATGAACCCCTATGAAATCTTGCCTCCAACGTGTACTTAATATGGAAGATGTAAATTCATCTATCAACTCGTAAGAGGACGTCCAACCAACCCAACCGGTACCCTCCAAACCCTGTGGCGAACCATATCCAACTGGAACCGCATACTCCCTCATCCTCGAAAGCTCGTCGCTAGATTGACGTATAACTCTCCCCGCAAAGCTATGTATCGTTCCAATATGATGCTTTCTAAAACGAAGTTTCTGCTCACTAAAGAACGATCTTTCCGAATCATCGACAGAATCCACCTCCGCTTTCTTGATGCCTTCATAAATACGCGACTGCATTTCAGCGGCTGCAGGATTCGTGAATGTGAGTACCAAGATCTGGTCGATCGGCACACGGTCGTTTCGCAGTATCGACAGCACCCGCTGCACCAAATTATACGTCTTCCCAGTTCCAGCACTGGCCTGAATTAGCACATTCGATTTAGTGTCGGCAACGACCGCTGCGTAGTCATTTTCGTATGGAATCATTCGTTAGTCCTCCCCCTCGACTTCTTCAACACTAGATGGACGCTCATAAACCGTGCCTTCAACATAGTATTTTGAATAAATATCAGCCTCGCTATACTTCGATTTGATTGTCAGTTTCCTCAACTCGTTCACCGCCTTCGACCAGCGGTTCATCCTACTGAAATCGGAGTATTTTGAGGGCTCGGTGAGCGACTGATGAAACCTGCCCGATAAAATTAGTCGCACAATCGGCTTTATTCTGTTTTCTTGAAGTGATTCGAGGAACTGGGAAAGTTGCTCATCAGGAAGCAATCCGTGATTGTCTTTATACCTCATTTGACCGTCTTTAACGACTGTTAGGCTCCTATTGCCCAGCATGCCTTTCAATTTTATATTCCTGCCCTTTTTTGACAACGGAATATGATAGTAACCCGACAACATCCGTGAGTCATCTTCACCTTTTAACGAATTCAAATAAACCGGCAACTGGAACGACAATCCTGCATTCATGTCGTTGAAATACTTCACCGAATATTCACTGCCCGTCTTGTAATCATATATGATCTTAATCGAGTCGTCTGCATTTGTGTCAATACGATCTATGAAACCGTTAATTTGAACCGTCATCCCATCCACATCTAACTCGTACAAAAACGGCACTTCCGTCACACGTGCATGCTTGTCGCGAAGGGTTGCTGGACGAACTTGGCCCCAAATTCCTGCTACTTGTTTGAGTCCGTTGTGCTCCGCATCTATGAATGCATCTAGGGTAGCAGTAATCTGATTCTTCAGTAATGCCGGAAACGGCGTTTCAGGATTACCTAAATCCTCAACGTGGTCCTCAAAGACCTTCTCAGCAATTACTTTGATTCTATTTCGAGCCGAATCCTCAAATAACACAGGATCGACAATATCGCCGAACTCATCTGCATCGGAATAGAACAAATCCAAAATCGTATGTAACAGCGTGCCCTTCTTGTTTTGTTCGGCTTCATCTAAATACTCGGTTGGGGGTTCGATACGAAGTAGCCTTGAAAAAAAATAATCGAGGGGCGAAGCCACAAAAGAGTCAAGCTGGCTTACCGATATTCGAAGCGCCCCTTCTTTCTTGAGCGACGAAACCGCCTCTTGGATCACTTTGTCTGCCACTAACGCTCTATCGCCACTCACACTCGGCAACAATCCGTCCCAAATGCTGATGCGACTGGGAGATTCTCTCAGACGTGCAACCGCCGAGACGTGACAACTTAGGTTTCCGATATCAGCAGAGCCTAGTGCGTCACCCTCAGGATCATATGACAAATTTGAATGCCGTTTCATCCAATCCAGCTTATCGAAGCAACTACTTCCACTCGTCAATGGCATCTCCTGAACATCCCACCAAGGAAAAAACGTATTTGCGTCACTAATGAAAACAGACGGCATTGTGTGATCCAAGTCGCCACTATTGGCGTAACTCAAACAGAGAGAATGCGCTTGATTGGTTAACGATGCCAAGTCGCATACCGCTAAATCGTACGGATCATGCTCGAGCTTTCTGACCCACGACGACCCTTCGGATCCCATGAACGCAAACAGATCCTCAGAACCTATCGCATTGGGGAAACTAGACTCCGTCAGTCCCAATACAAATACATGCTTTCCCGGAAAGCATGTATAATCACCAAATGCACCCACCAGCACCTTGCCTGGATGTTGACTGACAGGAATATTCCCATCCAAAAGTTCATCAAAAGCCTTCGAAAACTCAGCTCCATCCATGATTGGGTCATGACCGATACGCGAAACCATCGACAAACCAAGCTCGGCCGCTTTGATTAGCTTGACTGTCGCAGCCATCATTTCTGCACTAGAGAGTACTCCCAGAGAACCAATTATCTCCCTCGTCCATAAAAACCAGCTGCTCATAGGTTGACTTTCATCAGGATAACGAGCCTTCAACCTTACCAGCGTTTTACAGATATCTTGATAAAAGGCGCCATGTCGTTCAACGAATAAAGTAGGATCATGATCTACAACTGCTCCCTTTCTGATGGCACTTTGGATTCTGTTGCGCACCTCCCTCTCCATCGCACGATCTAATTCGCTCGAAAGCTGGTCGATGGTCCGAATATTGTATTGTTTGCAGAACCGACCGAATGTACGAAGATTGGGTAGCTGGTTT
>CAZVRJ010000003.1:26642-102805 GCA_964629885.1 uncultured Chitinophagales bacterium
TGATTCCATCTCCATAAATGTCGAGAATGTCTTCGAGTTTGAATCCATTCACATGCACGTTTAGCAAGGAGCGCAACCTTGACACGGCTGGATCACCGAGTATTTTGGCTCCCTTTGCAAGACTTAAAGGCACATCGAAATTGTCTGACATGTGTTCCAAAACTGGACGATATGACTCATAATCTGTGACCAGCAAGACGAAGTCGTCATACGCAAGTCCGTCTGACGAGTTGGCAACGTGGTCTTTAATGATCTTGAATGCAGTTGCGACTTCGTCCCTCAAATCAAGTGCGCTCATCACATTCACCCTAACTTTGTCGGGTTGGACGTCCTCGCCTAAATCCGACGGATCAATTCGAAGACCGGTTGTCGTCTTGTTACCAGAGGGGCGATATAAAATCCAGTTTTTCTCGTCGCCACCACCATCAATAATGGCATCGAGCGCACTCGTTAGATGCCTGTCAGGCTTTCCAATTTGATACAAATGAATGTTTTGATGATCTATTGCATGGCTTGGTACTCGGTTTGCAAACAGGAACATCGAAGTACGATCAACCCAATTTTTGTCAGTGCACCAATTCGCAAACTGTGAAAACACTTTTTCGAGTCCACCGAAATCGCTCGGAAGCTCTTTCGAATCCACTCCGTGAAGACCAACCCAACTCAGGATGTCGTGCATGCGGTCCAACTCTGTGTCAGAGTAGCCCATACTGAACTCCACATTCCACCTACTGAGCGCAAACCGTCGCTCTCTTGGCATCAAGAATAACTTGCCGACACCTCCATCAACACCGTACTTCAGCCAAGTGGCAAGTTGATGGCTCAACACTTCGACCTTGGGCGTCAATCCAAAAAAATGACGAGATAGCTCGTTCTGAAGCAATCGTTTGTCGTGAATGGTCGACACTAGAACCAAGTGATCTTGCAATCGCCCGACACGCAACTGCTCGACCAAACGCGGCAATGGATCGCTGTTATTTTTATGTATAGTAAACGGCATTGCTTTTTTTTCGAATATAAGTCGGCAGTGTGACAACATCTGTCACTCAGAATCTATTCTTTGTATTTTATCTACATGTTTTCAAACAAATCTGCCGCCCAAGCACTCGAAGAAGTCGCCACGCTCATGCGCATCGCAGGTGAGAACGACTTCAAAGCAATTGCCTTCGACAAGGCAGCCCGAGCCATCGAAAATCTCGACGAGCCGTTGGCCACAATCATCGCCGACGGAAGACTTATGTCTGTACCGGGTATCGGTAAATCGATCGCTGCCGACTTGGTCGCCCTCAAGGAAACAGGCACCATGCCCGTCTTGGAAAGTCTGCGATCGTCGATTCCCGATGGACTCGTTCAATGGCTCGATATTTCAGGACTCGGACCCAAGAACATCTCCAAAATCCACAAGGCGCTGGGCATAACCTCTATCGAGGAGTTGAAATCGGCATGCCTCGACGGTTCCTTGGCAGCATTGCCAGGACTTGGGGATAAGTCGGCCGCCAAGATCATCAAATCCATCGATTGGATGGAACAATTCTCGGCCCGTTGCCGCCTAGACGAGGCTGAGATCATCGCCGAATCGATGGCTGCATCTATTAGTGGCCTCAACGGTGTCAGAAAACTTGCCATTGCTGGCTCCCTTCGTCGCCAGTTAGAGACAATCGGTGATATCGACCTTCTCGTAGATGCAGATCCTGAGATGGTCGTCTCCATTTTCGACGCTTTTATCCATGCTCCTGATGTCGAAGAGGTGCTCGGCAGAGGTGAAACCAAATGCTCCGTAAGAGTAAAGCAAGGTCGCCAAGTTGACCTTAGAATTGTTGATTCAATTGCTTACCCGGCCGCTTTGATGTATTTCACAGGCAGCAAAGAACACAATGTATATGTCAGAGGTAGAGCTCGCGAGCGTGGAATGGCATTGAACGAGTACGGCCTTTTCAAGCTGACAGAGTCCGGAGAAACTGACTTTGAATCCCCCGTTGCCGTCCATTCCGAGGAATCCATCTACAGAGCCCTCGATTTGAATTACATCCCCCCGGAGCTGCGCGAAGACAACGGCAACCTCAGCCGATTTGATACTTGGGAAGCTGCCGATCTGCCCGAACTCTCCGACATCAAGGGCATTCTTCACGCCCACAGTACTTGGAGCGACGGAAGCAACACAATTGCTGAAATGGCCCAAGCATGTATCGACAGAGGATACTTTTATCTTGGTTTGACCGACCATTCGCGTACAGCGGCCTATGCTGGAGGACTAAGCATTGATCGAGTCCACGACCAATGGAGGGAAATCGACCATCTCAATGACTCCTATATGAAGCAGGGTATTGAGTTCCGCATTTTCAAGGGTATTGAATCGGACATTCTCACCGACGGATCACTCGATTATCCCGATGATGTCCTTGCCGGTTTCGACTTTGTAATCGCAAGCGTACACTCATCGCTCGATCTGCCCGAAGACAAAATGACCGACCGTTTTCTCCGCGCCATCGAGAATCCTTACACAAGTATTGTCGGACATCCCACCGGAAGGCTACTTCTGAAACGCGAGGGAAGCAAGCTCGACATGCCCCGCATCATTGAAGCGGCGGCTGCGTCTAAAACCGCCATCGAAATTAACGCCAACCCTTGGAGGTTGGACCTCGACTGGAGATGGGGCAAAAGAGCGTCGAGCGTTTCATTGTTAACAGCCATCTGCCCTGACGCCCATTCCACAAAGGGAATCGATGACGCAAAGTATGGCATCAGCATCGCCAGGAAATCCGGGTTTTCGCGTGACCGGGTCCTCAATACGTGGGATGCTGACGCCTTACTTCGGTGGTTCTCATCAAAATAGCCTTTGGTTGTTAGGTCATTTGATGAGCGTCATTGTTCGCGTAATCACATTCTTCTGAGTTTGCATGCGGTACAGATAGACACCGCTGCTGAGGTTTTGCGCATTAAATGCAACTTGATGCTTGCCTGCCGATTTCATTTCGTTTGCAAGAGTGGCGACCAGTCGACCATCTACGGAGTGAACAGTGATGGACACTTGAGTAGCTTCACTGAGTTCAAATCCAATGGTTGTGCCTGGATTGAAAGGGTTCGGATAATTTTGGAGCAACCTAAATTCGCCGGGTTTTAGAACCTCGTCGTCCAACGATGTGGCCACTCCCCTAGTGAAATGATGACTAACGGACCATTGGCTATTCATATTTGCAAAATCTGACCGCACTCTCCAGTAATAATCAACAGATTGAACCACACCGTTAAAGGTGTAATCCGTTTTGTATGTGTTGATCGAATTAACATCCTTATTGAATGAGGAGTCGGTACTGATCTGGATGGTATAACCAATGGCTCCTTCTACAGCATCCCATTTCAGATTTGCACTGTTGCCATACACGATGGTATGGTTAGAGGGCGATACAAGTTTGGGTATTTCAAAAACTTGAGCCGTCATGTCGATCCAGCGACCAAATCCAAGCGAAGCCGTATTTCCCGCCATGTTAAAGACACCTGCTACGTAAACACTACCATTCAGTTGTACAACTGAAAGCGCAACTGTCTCTTTGTCTACTGAGTACGAAATGCCATTGCCAACGCTGGACCAATTTGCAGTTCCCAAGTCGAAGGTAGCTAGTCGATTTGCAGCTACTTGATTGCCTGATGCGTCAATAGCATTCTTGAACCACCCACCTACTGCAACAGTATTGTCAACGACGTGGATGCTACTCACCCAATCGCTCAAGCCACTACCGATGCTTCCCCAATTCTGACCATCCCAGCGCGCTATGTAAGATGTGCCTTCTGTATTAGAAACGGATGTGAATGCCCCACCAGCGTAAAGATGTTTCCCGTCTGTTGTTACCGTGAGCATGAGATCGTTAGATCCGCTTCCCAACGATGACCAGTCATTGCCGTCCCACGATGCTATGTAATTGCTTCCAGCAACGCCCGTAGCTTCAGTGAAGAGTCCGGCTACTATTAATTTGTCTTGATAAACGACCATTGACGAAACCCAGCCGTTTACTCCACCAGCGAGAGGTTGCCAATTATAGCCATCCCAACGTGCTATAAACGAAGCACCATTATTTCCGGCATTTGAAAACCATCCTGAAACATATAGAGAGCCATCGTACCACTCAACATCGGTGACCATACCAGTCAAACCGTTGCCTATAGAAACCCAACTACTTCCATCCCATTTCACCAAATATTGCACAACACCTGCCACTAAGAACCGACCACCTACGTAAACATCATTTCCCATAACGTGAATGCTGGTTACGGGACCATTAAGGCCGTTGCCTACACTCGCCCAGCTTTCTCCGTTCCAGTAGCCGATAGAGCTGGTGCCTGAAATGCTGCCTGCATTCGTGAATGATCCACCTACATAGACATTGCCCTTAGAGTCGTTTGCTACTGCGCTACCCCACCCATTGAGCGCTGCCGATTTGCCAAAGCCAAATCGATTGTCCCAAGTGTTAACCGATTGTCCTACACCGATAGCTTGAGTAGTATTGTCGGTAATTTTGACACCAATTTCGCGGGAGTCACGGATGGCAATTCTTGGATCCGAGCTCTGGGCATATAAATTTGATGCCGCAACCGCTGTACAAAGGAGCACCGATACGATCAGTGCTTTTGGTGTTGTTAGTATGGAGATTGGTGGCATCATATAAACATTTATATCCTCTAATGCAAATATATTAGAAAATTCTAATGTTTGCAAGGACAATGTTGTTGCCGAGCCCAAAAACTACCCCGTTATAGACCTACTGATCTATTAAAATGAAACCTAACGTGCGAATCCATTTGGAGACAGTGAGTTAACGCTTGCTCAAAAAAAGTGCCAAATTTAAATGAATTTGAAAATAAATTTTGGTGACATTTTAAATCTCCATGTTGCATATTGGATGGCTCAATCAGCTCAATTAGAATCACAAACAAACTGCCCAGGACGCATGGCAACATTATTTCGCACAATCTGCATTACAGTCGTTATTCTTGCGGCTGCTGCCACAATTTCGCTTGCTCAATCATCATTAAACGACAAAACAAAGGGGATGCAGAAGTATGACGGATACATGAACTTCTACTACGACGACGCAACGGGCAAGGTTTGGCTCATGGTCGATCGTCTCGATACGGAGTTTATATACGTGAATTCACTTGCTGCGGGTTTGGGATCGAACGACATCGGCCTTGACCGTGGGCAACTCGGCAGCACACGAATTGTAAGTTTTAGAAAATCGGGCCCTAAACTACTCTTGGTTCAGCCAAACTTATCCTACAGGGCAATCACAGACAATGAGTCGGAAGCTCGATCTGTACGGGAGGCATTTGCGGAATCTGCACTATGGGGATTCAAAATTGAGGTGGAACAAGATGGCAAATACCTTATAGACATCACCGATTTCTTATTCAGAGATGCCCACGATGTTACAGGCACCCTCAGGAACCAGCGTCAAGGCACATATAGGGTCGATGCATCACGTACAGCCATGTACCTGCCCCGAACCAAGAATTTCCCGAAGAATTCAGAATTTGAGGTGACCATCACATTTGTCGGTGGAGACGACGCCGGTGGATTTGTTCGCAGTGTTACCCCATCGAGAGAGGCAATCACGCTCAGACAACATCACTCGTTTGTGGAGCTGCCCGACAACAATTACAAACCGCGAAAGCTTGAGCCTCGCGCCGGGTACTTCGGAATATCCTACATGGATTACTCCACACCTGTATCAGAGCCAATTACTCAACGATACATAGCACGTCACCGACTTGAGAAAAAGAACCCTTCGGCCCAAGTGAGCGAAGCCGTTGAACCTATCGTCTACTACCTCGACAATGGCACACCCGAACCCATTCGCTCTGCCCTCCTCGACGGAGCCAGGTGGTGGAACGAGGCGTTCGAAGCAATCGGTTACAAAGATGCCTATCGCGTCGAGGTGCTTCCAGAGGATGCCGACCCACTCGATGTAAGGTATAATGTCATTCAATGGGTGCATAGGTCCACTCGAGGCTGGAGCTACGGCTCTTCTGTGACAGATCCGCGGACCGGCGAGATCATTAAGGGACATGTGTCGCTCGGCTCCTTGAGGGTCCGCCAAGATTACCTGATCGCTGAAGGTCTCTTATCTCCCTACGAAGAGGGTCGAGAGCCGGATCCAGCGATGCTAGAATTGGCACTTGCACGCCTGAGGCAACTCTCAGCCCATGAAGTGGGTCATACCATTGGTATCATGCACAACTTTGCAGCCAGTACCAACGGCAGGGCATCCGTTATGGATTATCCACATCCATATGTAACCCTGAAACCCGACGGATCAATGGACTTGTCGGACGCCTATGACGTCGGCATTGGCGCATGGGATAAAATGGCGGTCGCTTACGGCTATCAGCACTTTCCTGACGGCACCGACGAAGACGCAGCCTTGAATGCAATTATCGAGAAAGGCCTCAAAGATGGGCTACGTCACATCACAGACCGCGATGCACGCGCAACCGGCGGGTCACACCCATACGCCCACCTTTGGGATAATGGTGGTGATGCAACTGTTGAACTGGAGAGGCTTCTCGCATTGAGAAAGGCAGCAATGAGTCGCTTTGGCGAAAATAGTGTGCCTCAAGGCAGAGCCTTAACGACACTAGAGGAGGTTCTAGTCCCTCTATATAATATGCATCGTTACCAGATAGAGGCTGTGTCAAAGTTGGTCGGCGGACTCGAATACACGTACGCAGTGCGTGGCGACGGTCAGGCGCCAACGAAAGCCGTTTCGAACCAAACCCAATTAAACGCTTTGCGTACGCTCATGAAATCGATCGATCCGGCTGTTCTCGAAATCCCCGCAGATGCTGTCGATCTGATGGCCCCTCGGGCACCAGGTGCAGAACCCAACCGAGAATTATTCTCAAAACGCACCGGAGTAACATTCGATGCATTGTCGCCAGCCGAGGCTCTGAGTGATTTCACAATAGGATTGATCTTCAACTCTGAAAGAGCCAACCGCATTGTTCAACAGGCTGCTCGAGGACTCTCGCCATCACTTACCGAGGTACTGAACGAGACGATACAGGCAACGTTTAAATCGCAGCGAAAAACAGGAATGCAGCTTCATATCCAACTTCAGACGGAGCAAATTCTACTCACTCACCTTATGAATTTGGCATTAGATTCGGGAAGTGCTCCTATAACCAGAGCCATTGCAAAGTCGGTACTCGCCGACCTAAATGTGTATGTTGGCAACCAGCTCAAGTCAGCCAGCGATCCGATTGTTCGGGCACATTTACAGTTTGCAGTTGAGCGAATTGCGAACCCATCTGCTTTGCCGGCATCACCTGCTAGAACCCTGCCCCCCGGTGCTCCTATCGGCTCATTCGACAACGATCATTCCCTTCAATGCGGCCTTGAAGATCACGATCATCCACTACCGTTGCGCATTTGGTTTAACAATTCACAGCAATGACAATGAACCAAATTCAAGCACACGCGTCTATGAAGATGTAAACCAACATCATCAACGACACCGGCTATGAAAACAACCATCATCATCTGTAGTATATTTCTGGGAACACTTTTTGCGACTCCTTCTATCGCACAGCGTGGTCAAGGTTCTGCCATGAACCAAGAATTCATGGAATGGAAAATGCGTAAGGATCTAGGTCTCACCGACCAGCAAATTGCTAAGGTCATTGAAATGCGCGAAAAACACCAGGCTCAGGCAGAAGCCGACCGTGCTGCCATGCGCGAGGAAGTGCAAAAAAGACGTGAGGCGATGCAAAAAGAAATGCAGGTACGCCGCGAAGCCATGCAGGCCAAAGCTGACAAACGCCAAGAAGAGCTCAAGTCTGTTCTGACACCAGAGCAGTACAAAAAATGGCAGGACATTCGCTTCGAAAACTATGAGAATCGCATGCAAGAACGTAATGTTCGCCAAGGAAACCGCCCGATGAGGGGTCAAATGCAAATGCGTGGTTATGGTCCTAACAGACCGGGGAACATGCGAGGCTATCGTAATGCGCCACCTGCACCTGAGGGTAAAGACTGATCAATCCAAATTTGAGATGAGCCCGGCCCCTTCGGTCGGGCTTTTTCTTTTTATGACCACCAATGTCAAATCGTCGTCGGCCGGACGGCTACCACGCCATTGCTCGGCCAAGTACCGAAGCGACTCAATAATCATCTCGGCCGGTTGGCTTGCTGATTGCTGTAATGTGCTTTCTATCGGAGTATAATCTAGCATCTCTTTGTCTGTGTTGAATAACTCGGGTAGTCCGTCGGTCATAAGTAACAATACGTCGCCCGGCTGCAGATTCCCACTAAGCTCCTTATAGGGAAAGTCGCGACCTCCTAAGGGCAATCCCTTTAAGACAAGCTGAGTCACTTTTTTATCGGCATGTTGGTAGTGAAGTGCAGGAGGCATACCTGCAGCCACCAACTTGTAGGATCCATTATTGTACTTCACCAGCGACAATCCCATGTACAAAAGCCTGAGATTTAGCTTCTGAATCCCATCCGACATTTTTCTGAGCATATCGAGACCATCGGTACGATCGGCTAAACTCAAAAAGTAGCTTTTTGCCGTTGCAACGATAATCCCAGCCTTAACTCCATGACCGGTAACGTCGCCAATTGCCACTGTGAGCGACCCATCTTTCGCTACATTAAAATCGTAGTAGTCACCGCCAACTTCAGTAGCGGTCGACATGTGAACCGCAATTTCCAAGTCTTGGATATTCGGAATCCGTTGTGGCAGCATCGAAAGCTGCAGCGCTCTGGCCTCCTCCAGTTCATGTGTTTTACGACGATTGTCGGCCTCAAGTAACTTTCTTTCAATCTCTTTCTCTTTGTTAATGCGTTCTTGCTGAAGCGATTTTGCTGATAGGAGTTGCAGCTCCCTCAATTTAGTTTCTAGATCCTTCTGCGTCTTAGATACCTCGTATGAGATGTACACCGACATCGATGTCAACAGGGCAAGTGTCCCAATAACACTGAATAGCCGTTGTGTGTAGTTGACAAACTCAAACCCATTCGCGCTCAAAGCTAAAAATGAAAAACTGACCATAAAGACGGTCAAACCGGCACCAATCACCCAAACTCCCTTTTGCTTTCGCATCATGCTCACAATAATTACCCGCATCACCTCCACGAAACTCAGGAATAGTAGCGCTGTAAAAATCACCTCGAATACACCAGCCGAGAATAATCCGACACGCATATTGAACAGAAACAGCATGCTGAACAGAAGCCCCGTTGCAGCATAAATCCTGAAGTTTATCGAATTTTGATTGTAGTAAAACGAATAGGCAAATCTGAGAATGAACAACCCCGTCACATAGAACAACAAATAGCGTAACCGCCAAAGCTCCACCATGGTCGTAGAATCTGGCGCATAGTTAAGCTGCACAGACACGTAATTCATTATCGCAAGTGTAAGTGCAAATAAGGCGTAGTAAAGGTTCTCGACCAGCTTGGTGTTGTACATGAACAACAATGCATGCAAAAGAGAGAATGCCAGTAAAAAACCGGTAAAGAAGTACTGAAAGAAGCTGTCGAGCCTCAAAGATTGCACCGCGCTGCCAATGCCGGAGTTGGCTTCGGCGATATGTAACGAGAATCCGGGACGAAAACCATTCCGTGAGTAGTAAATCGGATCGTCGATCATATACCTCACGGCAATAATATGCTCGCCGGGTTCCTGTATGATGAATGCGCGAGGCCGATGCAACATGCCCAAATCACGGTCGTTCGCCATGTACCCAACCCGACCAATGGAGTATATGAGGCGACCATCAATATAAATCTCCATGGCTCCAGCCAGATAGTCGGCTATCATTACAAGCGGAACGTCAACCAGATTTTCGTCTACATCAATCTTCTTGCGAAACCAAGCAACTTTCTCAAGCGAATTGAGCAACTCGTCTTCTAGAGTAAGAACGGATGATGTATTGAACCAAAGTCCGTCGTTGTGGTCAGGCCAAGCCCATAGTAGACTATCGCCTTCCTTCATTCTCCAATCGGTGTCGAGCTTTATAATTTGCCCTTCACCCAAGAGTCCGCGCTCAATCTGAATAGGTCCAGTTTGCGATCTAAGATTCCCGGAGAATATCAACACCAAAATTAGTCCGAACAGCAGACGCATGCAGTCTATCCTCTAAAAGATTTTGAACCCCTTCTGGGATGTTAAGGTATATATAAAAGATTTGAATGTGTACATTTCATCATACATGTAATATTAAATCACTGAACATGGGGGCTTTGTCATGATTGCTAATACGCTGCGATCACTCAAATTGTTATCACTAATTATTTTGATTGCATCGTGTGGGCGCTCTGGGGATTCTATCACTGTCTCATCGACGAATTTCGGTGATGAGGTTGCCCTGCAACAAAATCTTGTATTTACGTTCACCGACCATGTGGTGGATGAGGAGTTGGTCGGAGTATGGACAGATCAAGAGCTCATTTCTTTCAGTCCACCCGTGGCTGGCCGATTTCGTTACACCACAACGAAGGAGTTGATTTTTTCTCCTGTTACAGGATTCGTGCCAGGAACCGACTACACGGCAACACTAAGCGAAGCTATAGTTAGCGGAGCCCCAAGCGGAAAACCGCTTGGACGCGAACGAGTCATTACCTTCAACACACCACGTCTGAGAGCCGAACGGCTCGACTTGTTTTGGACGGAAACGGTGGCTGGAAGCGGTCGTCCACTTCTGAGGGCAACCCTAGTATTCAATTATGAGGTTGACCCAGTCGAGCTGAGCGGTCGTCTTGCCGTGAACCTCGATGGCACCCCCGTTTCGTTCAGCATGCTGTCTAACCAAGTGGATCGAGTTGTCTCTCTGTCGATCGATGGCATTGACCCAAAAGCCAGCGCAGGCAAAGCCATATCGGCATCAGTTGCACTAGGTATGCCATGTGTAGGCTGCACTAGCCCGACTGTTGAGGAAATACGCGTTGGGGCGGCTATCAGCGATATCGACAAACTCGACATTCTCGCCGCTGAATCACGGTTTGATGGCAACCAAGCCATGATCCAAGTCCGTACTAATCAGCGGATATCAGGAACCGATGTCAGAAGCTTCCTAAAAATTGACCCTACCGTTCCTGTTACGACAGAGGTTTCATCTGATGGATTCACGATTAAAGGTCCGTTCAGATCAGGGAGCACCTATGAACTCACCATAAGCAACCAGTTGCGAGGTATACACGGGGGCAGGCTTAGCAGCGAATTTAAGACGTACGTCGCATTTGGGGAGATGGAGCCAACTGTGCGATTTACTGCTGCAAAAGGATTCTACCTCAGCAATCGCGGATCGAAAACAGTAGGGATCGAAATCATCAATGTCCCCACTGTGAGAGCAAGAATCTATAAAATCTATGAGAACAACCTGTTGAACTACGTTGGAAGCAATCGCTATTCAAATTGGTACTCGTCGAGCAACAGTACCGGAACCGATTTCGGAAGCTTCGATTACAGCTATTACAACCTTGAAACAGTTGGCGATTTATTGATCGATCGGACGATTGAAACCAAGGACCTTACCGAACGCGAAGGTGTTCATTTATTGACGCTTGACCTCAAAGACGATGCTCGTCACAAAGGCGTGTACCTAGTGAATGTTTCGTCGACAGACAATCAATGGATCGGAGCCTGGCGGATGGTTTCCTATTCGGATTTGGGCTTGATCGTCAAAGCCACACCAGACGAAGTCTTGGTTTATGCCAATGCAATCATGGACACAGAGCCCCTGTCAGGAGTCGAGGTTACTCTGATATCAACGAACAACCAGGTAATGAAATCGGGCACCACCGACAAGAACGGCGTTGTGAGAATAAGCAACCTACTCAAAGATGCTCCAGGATTCCGTCTTGGTATGGTAAGCGCACGTACCGAAACCGACTTCAATATTATATTGATGAGCGACACACGGGTTGAGACGTCCCGTTTCGACGTAGGAGGTCAATTTAGCAACGAAGCTGGTTACCTGGCGTACCTCTACCCCGAGCGCGACATATACCGACCTGGCGAAACCATCCACCTCAACTCCATCATTCGCGATCAAGCCTGGAACAACCCCGGTAAGATGCCCGTGATTTTGCAAGTGCGCCTTCCAAATGGACGCGAGCACTCATCGTACCAAGCCACTTTATCTGATCAGGGTTCGGCCGCGTTTAATGTGCCTTTGGATGGGTCTTCGGTGACCGGAACCTATATGGCCGAGCTGTATAGTTCGAATCGGGTACTATTAGCTTCCAAACCCATCAGCGTGGAGGAGTTTCTGCCAGACCGTATCAAAGTCGGTCTCGATACAGATGCTGAACGGTATTCCATAGGTCAAGGTGTAATAGCGACCGTAACGGCAACCAATTTGTTTGGTCCGCCGGCAGCTTATCGAAATTTCGAGCTCACGCTTAATTTACAGCGCGTTCCGTTTGTCAGTTCGCAATACCCTGATGTCAATTTTTCGATGAAGGTGAAAGATGGCATCGTACTTCTTTCCGACTACCGGCAAGGGAAAACAGATGGGGCGGGGAAAGCATCCGAGACATTTACCATATCGAATGCCTACAACGATATGGGCTTGCTAAGGGGAACTCTGTTTAGCACGGTGTTCGACGAATCGGGTCGTCCTGTTAATCAAATCAAGAATGTGACCATCGAAACCCAGCAGACCTTTTTTGGCATTCGAAACCTCGACTTCTACGCCGACCTTTCGAGGCCAGTTAAACTGGGCTTCATCGCATTAAATCGCGAAGGAGCGATCACTCCGGGCGCTACTGCCAAGATTCAAGTCGTGCGGCATGAATGGCAGAACGTGATCCAGCGCAGATATGACGATCGATACCGATATGTATCTGAAAAGAAGGAGGTTATCGTTACAGACCGTACTGTTGAGCTATCGAATGGAACGTATGCCATGGACTTCCTGCCGCAACAATCAGGTGAGTATGAGGTCCGGATTATGCGCCCAGGTGCTCAAAACTGGGTCTCATCTACATTTTATGCATATGGATTCGGATACACGAGAGGATCATCATTCCAGGTAGATACCGATGGTCAAATCATCATCGAATCTGACAAGGCTGTCTATAAACCGGGTGAAACCGCTCGCATCCTTTTCAAAACTCCATTTTCTGGCCGATTGCTCGTAACAATCGAACGCAACCGAGTTATTGAGACTCACACACTTCAGACCGATAACAGGGCTGCTATGCTCGACCTGAAAGTGCGTGATGATCACGTTCCGAATGTGTACATCACCGCCACCTTGATCAAACCATTGTCTGACTCATCGGTGCCATTAACAACCGCGCATGGTTTTCAATCCATTACTGTTGAGCGACCCAACTCGCGAATCCCGATCACAATACAAGCTCCTGAAACATCGCGTTCAAATCGGACGCAAGACATTGTGGTCAAAGCAGCTGCGAATACTTCAGTTGAAATGACGATTGCTGTAGTCGACGAGGGTATCCTACAGCTCAAGAACTTTGTCACTCCCGATCCGCATGCATTCTTCTATGCTAAGCGGGCACTTGAGGTGAATTCCTTCGACGTCTATCCATATCTTTTTCCAGAGCTACTACGTCGATCAAGTACTGGTGGCGACGGCTATGATATGGCGATGCGCGTTAATCCAATGGCCGCTCGACGTGCAAGACTCGTAAGCTTTTGGAGCGGTGTTGTGAAGTCGAACAGCAGAGGTGAGGCTACCTATTCGATAAAAATTCCGCCGTATTCAGGTAGTCTTCGTGTGATGGCAGTGGCTTGGAATGGTTCATCGTTTGGTAGCACATCGCACAATATTCGGGTTGCTGATCCGATAGTTATTAGCTCGGCGCTCTCGCGTTTTCTGAGCCCTGACGACGAACTCGACATGTCTGTAATTCTTACGAACACCACGAGTGGCATCAGTAAAGCCAATACCGCTATATCGGTGTCAGGACCAGTCACCGTTAGTGGGTCGTCGACAAAAAGTGCAGATATTGGTCCAAACGGCGAAACTGTTGTACCATTTAGCCTGAAAGTGTCACGAAATATCGGTGAGGCTCGAATTGCGATTTCGGTATCGAGCAACGGCGAGACGTTTGTCGACACCGTTTACGTACCGGTACGAGCAGCTGGTGGGCTACAAGTTTTTGCCGATCAAGGTAAACTCAGCTCTGGTAAGACATCACTGAAAGAGGAATCCGGTTTGATGCAAGGCACTACATCGGGCAAACTGGTTCTGAGCAGATCGCCCTTGGTTGAATTTACCAAGTCGCTGAGCGATCTGCTGGCCTATCCTTACGGTTGCACCGAACAGATCATATCGTCGGCGTTCCCACAATTGTACTACGAGGAATTCTCGGCGATGTTTGAGCAGCCTGGCAGCAGGCGTCCTTCAGATCCAACTTGGAACATCCAAGAAGCCATCCGTAAGGTCGAAACGCTGCAGCTTTATAGTGGGGCGCTCTCTTACTGGCCAGGAGGCAACTACGAGAGCTGGTGGGCTACAGTTTATGGTGCACACTTCTTGCAGGAGGCAAAAAAAGCGGGCTACGAAGTGAACGCAAACGTGCTGCAACGCATGTACTGGTATATCGAGTCTAAGAATCGCGAGAGGACCACCATTCGTTATTACTACACTGACGACAACGGCCTGCTTGAGGAGAAAACGATAGCACCCAAAGAAGTCGCCTATGGACTATACGTATTAGCAATGGCGGGTCAACCGGATCTTCCGGGCATGAACTTCTATAAAGACAACCTTTCGATGCTGGCAATCGACAGTAGATATTTGCTTGCAGCCGCATTTATGCAAACTGGAGATCAACAATCCTACGCGCGGATCATACCTGAGAGGTTTGCCAATGAACGATCGATTGCAGTTACTGGTGGCAGCTTCCATTCGTTCATACGCGACCAAGGAATCGTGTTGAATACCCTAATGGAGTCTGATCCATCCAATCCGCAAGTCAATCCGTTGGCACGACAACTTTCCGAACAATTGTCTAGCTCGCAATACTTAAGCACACAAGAGATGGCATTCGCGCTGTTAGGCCTGGGCAAGTTGCTTCGGGCAGAGTCAGGCAACACGGCAACGGCCACCGTCACGCAAGGAAGCAATACGCTCGGTAAATTTGACGGTAAGAACCTTGCGCTGAACTATAGTCCCGAAAAAGGTCCACTATCTGTCGATGTGGCCGGATCGGGTAACGTCTACTACTTCAAACAATCGAGAGGGCTTAGCCTTTCGAATAAGGTGGAGGAACGCGACCAAGTGCTTCGTGTGCGTAGAACGTTCTTAAGCAGAACTGGTCAGCCACTGTCGTCGACCACGTTCAAGCAGAACGATTTGGTTGTTGTGAGAATTACGGTTAGCACTATGGATGGAAGCACCATCGAGAATGTGGCCATCTCCGATATGCTGCCAGCCGGCTTCGAAATTGAAAACCCGCGAATCGGTGACGTTCCGGAACTTCAGTGGGTCACGAACGCAGCGATACCCGACCACATCGACATTCGTGATGACCGTATAAACCTGTTCGCAACCGCAAACGGCACTGAGAAGTACTTCTACTATCTGGTTAGAGCCGTGAGCAAAGGACGATTCCATCAAGGTCCTGTCAGTGCCGATGCCATGTACAATGGAGCTTATCACTCGTATCACGGCTCAGGAGTAATCGTTGTCGGCAACTGACATCAAAGACCGGAAAATCGTTGATCGGATTCCAAACTGGCTAAAATGGGGGCTTGCCGCTGTGGCGGTCCCCTTTTTACTATTTCTGATTATCGACCGATGGTCACCCTTGCCGGTCGATCTCGATTATTCGCATATCGTTTTAGATCGTAAAGGTCGAGTGCTACATGGATTTCTTAGCCGTGACGAAAAGTGGCGAATGTACACCGAACTGCACGAAATCAGCCCAGATATCAGAAAGGCATTCTTAGCCAAGGAGGATCGCTATTTCTACTATCACCCTGGCATCAATCCTGCTGCAATCATCAGAGCAGTTTGGTATAACGTAACCAGTGGTAGACGAACCTCGGGCGCATCAACAATCACCATGCAGGTTGCACGGATGATGGAGCCGAAGCAGCGAACCTACTTAAACAAGCTTCGCGAAATGTTCAGGGCCCTCCAGCTCGAGTGGCATTTGAGCAAAGACGAAATCCTTCAGTTGTACCTGAATCGCGTGCCCTACGGCGGCAACATCGAGGGGATAAAGGCAGCCTCGCTGATCTACTTCGGAAGACTGCCCGACCAACTCAGCCTGGCGCAGATTGTGACCTTGACAATAATCCCCAACAAGCCAAATCAACTTACCATCGGCCGCCATAACGACACCATACGTAGCGAGAGAGATCGATGGATTAGGCGGTTAAACAATGAGCGGGTGTTTGACGATCAGAGATCAGAAAATGCTCTGTCTGAGCCTTTCGGATATCGGCGTTTGGAAGTCCCTAGAAGGGCACCCCATTTTTCCCGACGACTATTACGACAATACCCAGAACGGTTTACTATCGAAAGCAGCTTGGACAGCGAAATTCAATCGAAGGTGGAAAATTTGGTGTACTCTGCGAGCAGACGGATGCAATTCCGGGGCATCCGCCAGGCATCGGCCATCGTGATAGACAACTCCACGATGCAAGTGCTCGCTTATGTCGGTTCTCCCGACTTCTTCGACGATACCGAAGCGGGACAAGTTGACGGCATCAGAGCCATCCGATCGCCCGGAAGCACGCTGAAGCCGCTCATTTACGCATTGGCTGTCGACCTAGGACTCGCGACTCCCAAGACCATGGTGGCAGATGTACCTGTTCACATAGAAGGCTATAGTCCAGAAAATTACGACTCAAAGTACAATGGAGCCGTGACCATCGAAGATGCCTTGGCTTACTCGCTCAATATCCCAGCAGTTAAGATCCTCCAACAAATTGGAGTACCCACTTTAGTTGATAAACTTATAGAGGCTGATTTTCGTCAAGTTTTGCTCGACCGTAACAAACTGGGGTTGTCGGTTGCCTTGGGCGGATGTGGCACTAGGCTGGAGGAGTTGGCGTTGATGTACGCCGCATTTGCCAACAAGGGTATGTTTTCGAAGGCAAACTGGCTACAATCCGACAGCGTGGCGGTATCCAAGCGTTTTATAAGCGAGGAAGCTGCTTATATGATCACAGAAAGCCTGACGCGCCTCACTCGTCCGGATCTACCTAACAGCGCATCGGCAAGCTTAAGGGTACCGAAGGTCGCCTGGAAGACAGGCACGTCGTACGGTCGGCGCGATGCATGGAGCATCGGCTATAACAAAAACTACACCATAGCCGTATGGGCTGGTAACTTCAATAACGATGGAGTGCCCGACCTTAGCGGTGCTGAAATAGCCACCCCGATCCTCTTCGATTTGTTTAACACTATCGACTATGCATCTTCGAACCAGTGGTACTCCGTTCCTAGTAACCTCATGTACCGATTCGTTTGTCCAACCACAGGACAACCACGAGGCGAAAGATGTGAGCACTCTGTGGTTGACTGGTACATCCCCAGCGTTTCAACCAATGTGGCTTGCAATCATCTCGTTGAAGTGAGTGTCTCGCCCGATGAGCGAATGTCGTTCTGCACCCGTTGCCGACCACAAGTTGGATATAAAAAAATGCTATATCCCGACTATCCACCAGATCTTCTTGCCTGGATGGAACGAGTTGGTGCACGATACGACAAAATTCCAGCACATAATCTGGAGTGCACACGAGTACTCGATACGAATCCGCCCCGAATAGTTAGCCCTGCTGCCAATCAGGAATACTTAATCGACAGATCGGACGACGCTGAAATTAAACTGTCGGCAGAAACGGCGCCCGACGTGAACAGGCTTTATTGGTATGTGAACGATCGCCTAGTTGGAACCTCAAAACCGGGCGAAGATTTTTTCACAAAGGTTGATCCTGGTCGTATTAAAATATCATGTACAGACGATCGAGGAAGGAATTCAGATATCACCTTTACGGTGAGTTTTTTCTGAGAGTGGACTGTAACCACCCTAAAATAAAAACGGCGCTTGGATTTCACCCCAAGCGCCGTATGTTAACTTACTGAACTGCGAATTGTGTCAAACAATGCATAGGTAATATAAGCAGTTTTTGGCCATTTTGGTATTAAAAAGTGAAAAAATTGTAAGTAAAACGTCAAAATATTTAACAATTGCTCAAAAAGGGCACCCCTAACAATAGCATGTTTATTGTGATTTGAACATCCGTTATCAATACCCCTTTTTAGGGGATATTGGTTGGTGAACTATCCCTTTAAAATTATAGATCGCAGGGTACATAATTATCATTTAACTTGCTGTGTGATAACTCGACACCAATTTTCGACCGCATATGAAACGAATGTTGCTAATTTCTTCAGTGATCCTAACCAGCCACTGCACCTCATCGCCCGAAATGCCAAAACCAACTCCTCCTGTCGCTAATCAAGTCCCTCACGAGTTGACGATCCACGGGAATACCCGAATCGACCCCTTCTTTTGGATGAACGAGAGGGAAAACCCAGATGTGACGACATACCTAGAGGCTGAAAACGATTACCTAAGAGCATCGCTTGCCCATACGGAGCAACTTCAGGAGCGTCTTTTCGAAGAAATGAAGGGGCGAATTCAAGAGACAGATGAGTCGGTCCCGTATTTTAAAAATGGATACTTCTATTACAGCAAGTTTGTTCAGGGAAGCGAGTATCCAATTAATTGTCGGCGCAAGGGATCGATGGATGCCCCTGAGGAAGTGATACTCGACGTCAATGAACTTGCCAAGAATCACGACTATTATAATGTCGGTCTTATGCAGGTAAGTCCTGACAATAGAATATTGGCCTATGCAGCCGATACGTTGGGCAGGTACATCATGAACCTGTCGTTTAAAAACCTAGAAACAGGCGAGACATACCCGTACACAGTAGCTAACATTACAACCGTGGCGTGGGCGAACGACAATCAGATGGTATTTTATGGCAGTAAAGACCTCCAAACACTTCGCGCAGACAGAATTTTCCGCCATAAACTTGGTGATCCTGCAGCCGATGAGCAAGCCTATTTCGAAGAAGACGACAGTTTCAGCACGTATGTTAGCAGAAGCAAGTCGGGCGAGTTCATCTCTATAGCCATTCACAGTACCGTTTCGTCAGAATACCGTCTGATCGATAGTAACCTTCCAAACAGAGAGCCTCGTGTTTTCCAACCAAGAGAGCGAGACCATCTTTACTACGTCGACCATAAGGGAGACTCCTTTTACGTGCTCACCAACTTGAATGCCACAAACTTCAAGCTTGTCACAACCCCGCGCAATGCAACTGCCAAACAGAACTGGCGGGACCTAATTTCACATCGCGACGATGTGCTGGTGGAATCCTTCAATCTATTCAGTAATCATCTTGTTGTGCAGGAGCGGAGCCAAGGGTTAAATCGACTTCGCATCATCAACCAAACCACCGGTGATGATCGGTACATCGACTTCGGCGAACCAACCTATTTTGCAGGTCTAGGTACGAATCCAGAGTTTAACACAACCACGGTTCGATACGTCTACGAATCGCTCACTACACCAGCGAGCACATTCGATTATGATATGGACTCGCACTCGGGTACTCTAATGAAGCAACAACCCGTTTTAGGAGGGTTCGACAAGGACAATTATGTATCGGAACGCGTCTGGGCCACTGCCGACGATGGCTCGCAAGTGCCTATATCACTTGTGTATAGAAAAGGTTTGACGAAAGATGGAAGCAATCCCACCTACCTAACCGGATACGGGTCATACGGGTCCTCCTACGATGCTTATTTCAGTTCCTCAAGGCTCAGCTTGCTCGACAGGGGATTCATTTTCGCTATTGCACATATACGCGGTGGACAAGAAATGGGTCGAAAATGGTATGAAGATGGAAAGCTGTTGAAGAAGATGAACACGTTCACCGACTTTATCAACGCGGCCGAACATTTGATAAGCCAAGGCTACACCTCCAGCGACAAACTGTTTGCAGAAGGTGCCAGCGCTGGTGGACTACTAATGGGTGCCGTGGTAAACAGTCGTCCAGAGCTGTTCAAAGGAATGATCATAGGTGTACCGTTTGTCGATGTGATGACAACCATGCTCGACGAAACCATCCCGCTCACCACAGTAGAATACGATGAATGGGGAAATCCCAACGATCCAACATTCTACAATTACATGATCCAATACTCTCCATACGACAATATTAAAGCCCAGGATTATCCGGCAATGCTGGTTACTACAGCGTTTCATGATTCGCAGGTGCAGTATTGGGAGCCAGCAAAATGGGTGGCCAAACTTCGGACAATGAAAACCGACAGCAACCCACTGTATATGCACACGGAGATGGCGGCAAGTCATGGAGGCAAATCAGGACGATTTGAGTCTCTACGTCTTACAGCGCTGGAATATGCATTCATTTTCGACCAGCTCGGAATAACGCGGTAGAATGATAGCTATCTATCTTTGGTCGGTCTCACAAAGCGCTGAGGCCGATCAAAGAGGATGCTTCCTTGCCAAGACCCATTCCCATGGCCACACCCATACCGCCTAATCCGGCAGCAATGTACCAACGTGGACCAAGTTGTTTTAAGATTGGGTTCTTAGTTTCTGCAAAACCCATGATTCCACTCCATTCGTAGTCGATCTCCCACCCTTTCGGAATAGACAATACCTCGTCGGCAAAGTTGAGCAATCGCTTTTTGATACGTTCGTTTGTACCAAATTCGTCAGTTGTTTCACCGTCAAAGTCAACGTTTCTGGCACCACCGAGCAATATTCGATCCTCTAGGTTTCGAAAATAGATATAGCCCTTATCGTAATGGTACACTCCACGCCATGGATGTCCCGGAATTGGTTTTGTGACCATCACATACCCACGAGCAGGTTTAATCTTCAGTTCTGGTAAGAAACGTGCACTGAATCCATTCGTGGCAAAAAGAATATTCCTGAACGATAGCTCGATACCGTCGGCAACCCAAGCCCGATCATCAGAAAAATCAACCAATGGAGTATTAAATCGTATCTCTACTCCTGCATCCAAGGCCTTTCCAATCAAGTTGGACATCATTTCGCCCGTATGAATCGATCCTTCAAGGCGGTTTTTGATGGCCGGATATGGTCCACATTGATCTGGAGAGTACACATTTCGCTGCGACAACACCTCACTCAGCCACTCGTTGAACATGGGCAACTTAGAGATGGCCTCTTCATATTCGGCGTTATCATTAAAAATTTCATAACCTCCGGTAGCCTCAAATCGGATGTTTGCGGCACCCAATTCGTGACGCAGTAGCTCCAAGCCTCGATAGCGGCGAACGACACGCGCTTTAACTTCAGATTCTGGTTCAGTTTTAAGATCATCAAGTAATTCGGTGATACTTCCAAAACATGCGAAACCTGCATTTCTTGTGCTAGCCCCCTCCGGGTAGTACCCACGCTCCAGAACTAAAACACGAGCATTTTTCCTCGATCGCTTATAGAAATAGGCCGATGATAGACCCACGATCCCTGCCCCAACAACTATGAGGTCATAACTTGCGTCAAAGCTAGCCTTCTCCCAAAATGAAAGATTTTTTGATATCATATTTAGCGATCTTCAGTAAATGTGTAATACAACAGATTAATACCGAATGGGTACCATGAAAATTGAATCCGTCAAGATACAAATTGCAGAAGATGAATCTGCAAGTTACATCGATCAAAGTGCCGAACGATTAATTGAGTCGGCTATCGAAGCCTCCGACAATGCATATGCAGTTTACTCAGGGTTCAAGGTTGGGGCAGCTGTGCTGCTCGAAAATGGTGTTGTAGTAACGGGAAACAATCAGGAAAATGCGGCATATCCATCCGGTATGTGCGCTGAGAGAGTTGCCATTTTTCATGCAAATGCATCTTTCCCAGACCAAAAAGTGATGGCGATTGCCATTTCGGCCAAGCACAACGGAAAAATCACTTCCATTGCAATTCCTCCATGTGGCTCATGCCGTCAAGTTCTGCTCGAGACGGAACGCCGTTTCAACAATGACATCCACGTATATATGCACGGGTCAGAGAAGGTGATCCATGTCGGTTCTGCTGCAGAGTTGCTTCCCTTGGCTTTCGACAGTTCATTTCTAATATCATAGTTCATTTCTTTATGATCCGTCTTGCATTAGTTGCAAGTGCGATTGCATTCATTGCACTTACAACGGCCGTATCAGGTCAAAATCGACAGGTTGATTTCCAGTGGGCACCTGCAACATACTTCACCGTTGTAGGCCTACCCGACGATTGGCAAAAGACGATGGTAACAGAGAATGGATCTTTAGCTTACGATTTTGGACCAGGTCCATACGCACGCAATCTTACAAGTGTGCACTTTGCACTTAGCGGAAGGTCACTTACAGTTGATAGTCAACGATTGCCAAACGGAAAAACGCCCATTGTTAAAACACTACTTGTTGCCCCTGACGCTGAACTTCGCTTGACATCATTTTCCGTTATCCCAGAAAACTACACGAGCCCAAAACCGAGTAGCCGCTTGAACGGCATGGTAAGCCGTTTCGACGGACTAAACGGCGCTAGGGGCTGGGTAAGACCTTCATCGGATCTGGATCCCGCTTTTGCAAACGTCGCATGGGGTACAAACAGAGCCATCCGCTACCAAGTTGACGTGGATCGAGGCCAAAGCTACAAGGTCGCAACCGGTTTTTTAGAGGGATGGAAGTCAACTACTGGAGCCCGTCCTATCGAAATTCACATCGAGGGCAGTGAACCACGTACGATTGATCCACTTGCCGATGGCATCAAAGGCAAGGCTTATGTCCATGTAATGGATGGCATCGACATCAACAACGACGGCAAAATAAACATCGAGATACATCCTTCCGCAACTGGACCCGATCCAAATACCATCCTCAGTGTATTCTGGGTTTTTCCTGCGCAGTTTAATGGGCAACCTGAGGCAATCGCAACCGGGGCGCATAACCACGAGGCACTTGTCTATTTTGATTGCGGCCTCGATTCGGAGTTGGCGGCCCCATCGGTGCGTCACGATATTATTCAGGCCCAGCTAATTTCAGGTCAAGCCCAACTTGAGTTACGAATTTCTACTAACAGACATCTTCAATGGGATGAAGGCTCACGCACAATCAGTAGCCAGCAACTGCCTTTCATTACATTGAGCCATGCACCGGTTTCTGTTACTCGTTCAGATAGAGATTGGGTTCTTACCCTACCCGTTGGTGTTAGCGAGGTGTATGCTGTTGTAACCCACGGTTCATTGGAATTGAATCGCCCGTTATCCAATATCGACGTCGATCAAGAATTGAGTCGTGCTTTGTCATACTGGGAATCAAATGCCATCGTGCCTCAAAACGTCATTCAAGTTCCCGATCCAGCCATTCAATTCCTAGCCGATGCATCGCTCCGAAACATGTATCAAGTTCGCGATTTTGTGAACGGAAAAATGCAGTTTCAGCCAGGTCCAAGTGTGTACAGAGGGCTTTGGGTTACCGATTTCGTAAATGGAGCGGCACTGGCCACAGGCGACACTGCATCGGTACGTATCTACGCCGAGGCTGTACTTGGTATGCCAACTGAAGATGGCCACTTCCGTGCGATGGTGCCCAACCTCTCGTTCTATGAAAACCCAACATTCCTGACAGCATCGTTTTACTATGCACGATCGACTGGTAACCTAGCATGGCTAGCCAAGCATTGGCCAACATTGGAGCAAGGCATGGAATGGATGATGCGCCAACGAGAATCTACCTTAAAGAATCCTGATACACCGAACTTTGGACTCTTACCAGCTGGGTTTGTTGATGGCGGCATCTCTGAACTTAATGCCGATTATGGTAGCGCATTGTGGACGCTCACTGCCATTGAATACGGCGTTCACGCTGCCCGTTCAATCGGTCATGACACGCAGGCAGCAAAATGGCAAGGCGTTTTCGACGATATGCTGGCGTCGTTGATCGTTGCCATGGAACGCGATCTGCAATATACTGAAAACGGTCTTAAGTTCTTGCCGACGGTAGTAGGTGCAAAGAACCCGAAAGTACCTCAACTTGGATCCTACGGTTTTATCTGGCCCGCTAAGTTCAGCCATTTCATGCACGACAAGTCAACCTTACTTGGGTCAGTCATGGATATCTATTTGAACTATTACGAGAGCCAATTGATGCATGGCCTGTTTTCTGGTACAGGCTGGTTGTCCGACGGACTCTGGCATTGGCTCAGTGCCATGCACGGATCAGTCCAGCTCGAGCATGGATGGAGAGATAAAGCCATAGGCACCCTTTATGCCTTGTCGAATCATGCGAGCCCTACTGGTGTATGGGTCGAAGAGCAACTCCCAGCCCATCTTGGAAACCGAACAACAGGCGATGTTTCAAACGCCCAATCGAGTGCTGCCTATTACATGTTCGTACGCGACATGATTGCTTACGAAACCAAAGATGAGATCATACTTTTCAGTGGCATCCCAAAACACTGGCTCGAGCCCGGCAATTCAACCAAACTCCTGAATTCACAAACGCTTTTTGGACCTCTGTTTGTCAACATAGAGACTACACCCGATGGTCAAACCATGACCGTTACTATCGACGCCACCAAAATGGAACAGTCGATTGGTAGAATCATCATCGACCCAAAAGTGATACGAGAAGCTGGTTTTAAAGTAAACGACAGCTTGCCAACTGTTCAATTTGGAAACTCACTTCAGTACAACTTTCTAAAAGAGTAGCGGTCAGAACGCTTATCCAAACAACTGGTCGTAGGCCTGCATAAAGCGCGTCAAATCGTCATGGCCGGGTATGCTCAGTCTGCACCAGTCGTTGTGAGGGGCAAATGGCCGGCCAGTAATGAAACCCAACGGACGAAATTTCTCCTGGTAATCGCGGGCGTCAATTCCAGTATGATACCAAACGAAATTAGTTTGGCTATCAACGACGCGCACTTCCCGTTCACGCAGAAAGCTCATTAACCTCTCCCTTTCTGTAACGGTCCCATCATTGCATCTCTTGAGCCATTCAGTGTCCTCAAGAGCTGTCATAGCCGCCCGTACGCCCACTGCAGTCACAAATGTTGTTCTAAGCTGGTTCAACTCAGCAGCCATCGCCTCACTGGCAATTCCGTACCCAATCCTGAATCCGGCGAGTCCGTATGCCTTCGACATGGTCCGGCTGATGATCATATTTGGATACTGATCCAGCCATGGAACCAAGCTCTTAAAATCAGACGCCGTTGCAAGCTCGGCATACGCTTCATCGACAAAAACGAGGATATTTTTGGGGATACTATCAACAAAAGACAAGAGCTTGTCGTGTGAAATATGCAGCCCAGTCGGATTGGCAGGATTGCAAATGTAGACCATGCCCGTGTCGGAGTTTATGGCAGACGACATCGCCTCCAAATTGGTTTGCATATCGCTATCGAGCGGTATCCATCGAACATTTGCACCCAAGTGCTCACCAAATATCACTAGATTGTCGTATGTCGGACGTGGGCTGATAATGGTTCCACCCTTCCGTTGAGCCATCAAACCAGCTGTCTTTAGAACCTCAACAGAACCATTCATCACTACTAGTTGCTCGGGTCTAACACCGATCACACCAGCTGCCATGTCGCGAAGCTCGGTAAATGCTGGACCAGGGTATTGGCTGTACTCGGCACTGTAATCCATGAACTTTTCGAAAACCTTGGGTGATGGACCATAGGGGTTTTCGTTCAGATTCATCCGGACAGGACCAGGATTGTTGTACTTATACGGTTGAGGAAAGACCTTGCTGCCGATCAACGGTAAGGCCACAGATCCCAAAAACGCTGCGCCACTAGTTTGAAGCCATTCTCGCCTGTCCATAAAATGTAACATTAGTGATGGTTAACCGATGCCGAAGAGTATACAAAAACTTGTTCATCTTCAACTTAATTGCCTTTCCATTTCTGAACGAAATCCGTTAAACTGCGAGCTCATCGTCGTCCAACCCAATAAATGCAATGTTCAGATCCATCACACTCGCTGTTATAGCAGTCTTTTTGCCGTATATCGCCTATTCACAGACATCTCCCGATCCAAGAATTCAGCAGATGATATCCGAAATATCTGCCGATTCACTCAAATCATACGTGTACAAGCTTTCCTCCTTCGAGACACGACACTCATTTAGTTCATACACCGACCCAAACCGTGGTATCGGTGCCGCCAGCAACTGGGTACTGTCAAAGTTTCGCGAGTGGTCGGCTGCCTCGAATGGTCGAATGACTGCCGATCTCGATCCATTTGTGGTACCCCAGGGTGGACGTATCGCCCGTGAAATAACCATGAAGAACGTGATGGCCACGTATAAGGGATCCGATCCTAATGACAGTCGTGTATTTGTGATCAGCGGCCACATCGACACCCGTGGCTCAAATGTGATGGACAGTACCGTAACTGCGCCTGGTGCAAACGACGACGCCAGCGGCGTAGCTCTTGTGATGGAACTGGCGCGTATCATGTCGAAACGCAACTTCCCGGCTACAATCATCTTTGTTGCTGTCTCCGGCGAAGAACAGGGGCTTTTCGGTGCACACCACCTGGCTCAGCGCGCCGTAGACGAAAAGTGGAATATCGTCGCAATGCTCAACAACGACATGGTGGGCAATGCAGTATCAAGCGAAACGAACATCTTCGACAATACCCGAGTGAGGATCTTCAGTGAAACCATACCACAAATGGAATCGGATGCAGAGGCCAGAACACGGCGTCAGACTAGCGGCGAAAACGACAGCAGCAGCCGTCAGCTGGCTCGATACATTAAAGAAGTAACCGAGCAGTATGTCGATCAGCTCGAAGTGATGCTCGTTTACCGAAACGACCGTTTTTTACGAGGCGGAGACCATACCCCATTCATGCTCAGAGGCTTCACCGCCATCCGTGTTTGCGAAATGAACGAGAATTACCTCTACCAACACCAAGATGTGCGCATTGAGGATGGAGTTCAGTACGGCGACCTTCCTGAATTCATCGATTACGAGTACGTTCGTAAAAATGCCAGCCTAAACCTAGCCACCTTGGCAAACCTCGCTTGGGCACCTGACGAACCTGTCAACCCAATTATCGACACATCCCGACTGGGAAACACCTCGACACTGGCTTGGCAAACACCGGAGTCGGGAAACAAACCAGCCGGTTATTACGTATTGATGCGCGATACCTCAAGCCCAACTTGGCAGAAGAAGTTCTGGACCACCGACACCACCCTCACCGTACCATATTCAAAGGATAACTACTTCTTTGCTGTACAGGCAGTAAGCGAAGGTGGACATCCAAGTCTAGCCGTCTTCCCTGCACCTGGCCGAATCCCCCGTCCATCCCCAAATTGACCCATATGACTATACGCTTTTTCTTGATCCCACTGCTTGTAATGTTCGTACTGCCACTTTCTGGTTTTGCTCAAAATGACGATGAGGCTGCAATTAAGGCTGTGATCATCCAATTGTTCGACGGTATGCGACTCGCAGACAGCACCATGGTCGCATCGGCGTTTGCCCCAAACGCGATGCTTGCAGGAATCGGAACCCAAGCCGATCCCAACGCTATCACGCACACGCAGGCTGCGGTATTCGTCCAAAATGTGACACGCCCTAGGGCCGATGTCCTTGATGAACGTACTGGCGATATGGAGATTCGCGTCGACGACAGACTCGGAACAGCGTGGGTGCCCTACTCGTTTTATATTGGCGACAATTTCAGCCATTGTGGCGTAAATGCCATCCAACTGGCAAAGTTAGACGGAACTTGGAAAATTACCTATGTAATGGATACCAGACGGCGAGACAACTGCATCATAAACTGAAGCCTGCCTTCATGAAAGCGCAAGCTCGACCATCAGCTTGACCCCCGTCTTCATGCACTCCTCATCGACATTATATTTCGGATGGTGCCAAGGCCACACCGACCCTGTCGATTCGCCACCGCTTCCCAAAAAGAAGAAAGTTCCGGGAATTCGTTGCTGGTAGAAAGCGAAATCCTCTCCTGCCATGATGGGGTCGGCTAGCAAGTGCACGGCCGATTCTCCCAGCACCGACTTGGCGATTTCTGTCATATGAGCAGTGGTCGCCTCGTTGTTTATTACAGCTGGGTAGCCATGGTTGAAATCCAACTCGCCTCGTCCGCCCATCGCTAATGCCACCCCTTCCACTATCGCTTTGATGCGGGCCTCGATGGCTTTTACTGTATCTAGAGAAAACCCGCGAACCGTCCCCTTGATGTCTACCCGCTCAGGTATCACATTGTAAGCAGATCCTGCATGGATGCTTGTGATGCTCACCACGGCTGGGTCGGTTGGACGAATAGATCTACTTACAATGGTCTGAAGCTGGCTAATTACCTCAGCTGCGATCACAATCGGATCGATCGTTTCGTGAGGCGCTGCTGCATGACCTCCCCTTCCGTAAATGCGGATGTCGATTTCGTTCGTAGATGCCATTAAAGGACCACTCTTCACCGCCACTTGTCCAGCCGGTAGGCCCGGATAGGTGTGTAGCCCATAGATGGATTCAACTCCTAACCTCTCGAGGATTCCCGTTTTGGTAAGCAAATTACCGCCACCTGGTAACTTTTCTTCGGCTGGCTGAAAAATGAGCACAAACCGTTTCTTATGTGATTTACCCTCAGAAGCCAACACCTCAGCAACCCCTAAAAGATTAGCCGTGTGCACATCATGCCCACAACAATGGGCAGCGCCTGGCCTAGTGCTCATGAATCCCTGTTTGTGTTCACCCTCTTCATCCATCGGCAAGGCATCAATATCAGCCCTCAAAGCAATTGCCGGATATGAAGAATCACCCAATACGGCAACGCAACCCGTTTCCAACGGTCTTTCAACCTGATAACCAAGGCTCTCCAATTGGCCTACGAGGTACTCGGTCGTCTCAAACTCCTGAAAGCTAATTTCCGGATTCTGATGTAAAAACCTGCGGTGATGCACCATGCGGTCGAAAAGACCATCTGATAGATAGGTGTCTGCTGTCATTGCAATTAGTGATGATTAAAAATTACCAAGGCGACTTCTCTTCACCACCAAACTCAAATGACAAATGCGTCCCATTGCTTGTGTCAATTTGTAAATTTGACCCCAATTGCCGCACTAGTCCATGTATGAGTATCATGCCTAAGGAAGTCGATTGTTCCAGCTTGAAATTTTCGGGCAATCCCTTGCCATTGTCTCGAATAACCATACGATACGTACCTTCCTGCTGCGAAAAATCAACCGAAATCTCTCCTTTTTTCATTCCCCGAAACGCATGTTTGTATGCATTCGACAAAGCCTCATTTACTATGAGGGCACACGGCATGGCCCGGTTAAGGTCGATGTACGTGGTAGGTGTGTTCAAGTTGACGGAAATCTCGCAGCCGTGGTTTTTATATGTACTCTCAATGGTAGTGACTAAATCTTTGACATATGCGCCAAATTCGATACCAGAATACATGTCGTGATGATACAACTTTTCATGGATCATGGCCATGGAGCGGATGCGGATTTCGCTGTCATATAACACCTGCTTCATTTCGTCGTTGTCAAGGTTTTCAGCCTGCATGAACAGCAACCCAGATATGACTGCAAGGTTGTTCTTGACACGATGGTGAATTTCCTTAAGCAACACCTCCTTCTCACGCAGTGAGCGCTTGATACGCAGTTCGGCCCTCTTCCGGTCAGTCATGTCTTTGTTTATGCCAATCAGTCCAACAATATTTCCATCTTTGTCGAAATATGGAAACTTGGATACAAGCATGCTTCGTTTTATTTCTGTCTGAGTTTCGTCGGTGTACGCAAAACCCTCGTAATTAATGATGGGGATACCGGATTCCAGTACTTGCTGGTCCTGCCCAATTACCATGTCCAAGTATCGGCTGTCGATGAAATCCTCATCTCTTTTTCCAATCACCTCGTCAAAGCTCTTAAGACCAAGCATGTTCAGCACGCCTCGATTCACCATCACGAATCGCCGATTGTAGTCTTTAAGGTAAATTTCGTCTGGTATGGCATTGATGATGGTATATAGCAGGTTTCTATCTGCCTCTGTTCGGTGGGAAATTTCCTTCATCTCCGTGATATCGCGGGCTGTAATGGCTATGCCATCTCCCATGGGCACAACGGTATGATGTGCCCATCTTGGCTTATAATATTCGACGTCAATCTGGTACTCTTCGTCGATAATTTCGCGAGACTCAACTACATGAACATATTTGTCAAAGAAGCGAGCCTCCTTATTGACAGGGAGCAGTTCACACAAGCGTGCCCCAATGACCTCGTCGATAGACAAATCCAGCAGATCGAATCCGGCTTTGTTCAGATCGACAAAGACAAAGTCAATGATTTTTCCAGTTTCGTCACGCAAAGCCTCTAACAAATAGAAAGCCTCCTTCGTGCTGTTAATCGCCGTACGATACTGCTCGTCCTTCTTCGCGAATTCTAGCTCAATCTCTGCGATTGATGTGAGGTCTCTTACAAGACATCTGATGGCCTCATTTGCAGTACCCTCCATAGGCACCAACGACAAGTCAACTACACGGTATTGACCATTTACAGTCTTGACTTCCCAACGCTCACCTCTGGTGTGTATCCGATAATGCAACACCCGATCGATAAGGGTCGTGAGCCTGCTGGCCGACTCCTCAATTAGGATTTCGCCAACTTGTTTACCAATGATTTGACCAGAATCCAACGATAGTATCCTCTCCATTGAAGCATTTAAAAATTGAACTCTCCCATCGCGATCAACTTCGAAATAACCGTCGTCCAACGAATTGATAATCGTCCTGTATTTGTCCTCCGAAACCGTCAATGCCTGATTCAAGATTTGAGTCTGCATAACCTCGCTCTCCGAACGAGCCAATCGGACAAGTAGCTTTGCATTTTGAAGAAGTTCAAGCTCATCAGGTATTTCAAATATAACCTGATCCACACGCTCCAAGATTCTCTCACTAAGTACCTGAGCGTTCACCTTATCGATGATTACCATCATTGTCACTTTACGCATCAGGGCTTGCTCATCCATCCATGTAATCAAATACTCACAGTTCCGATTGATACCATCATGGCGGCATATGATGACATCAGGATTGAAATCACGTAACGCCAACCTGTCTGAATCTTCGAAGTCAAATGACCTCACGGAGACCTGATCAATCTTGCTAACTATACTTAATATAGTTTCCCTATCAGTAAGGCCTGCTGCAATTACAGCAATTTTAATTGGGTTCTGCATACATTGCCTTAACGGTAATCGAGATATGTGGATTTTGGCAACAATCTTTTCCTCACTTAATGAAATATCAAAATATGCTTGATAATTGATATAATGAAACAATCTGATACTAATATCGTACTCTCCTAGAACGAGTCAAACACTATCTAAACCTTATCGCCATGAGCGAATCTCGTTTTTCTTGGGAAATGGTCGTCACTGGAGTCTTGTTGACGGTCCTCGCTATTATAATCGTCGATTCTAACGGCAACAACAGCAATTCAAATATAGGGTCATCCGTTGCTTTTAACGGTCAATACCTCGACGTTCCACAGGCACCTACGCCGCCAAATGCGCCGCAACTTCAGCGCGAAGTGCTGGTGCGAGTCGAAATGGAGGAGCTGGCACAAGCTACCAATGCTGACGTCATAAGAGCTCAGGCTGAGGCCTTTTCAAGCATAGAGGGCACACACAACGTTAAGGAGGTGCTGGCACGCCTAGAAACGCTTAGGATTGGTGAGTCACAATTTATATCGGCCGAGGTGGCCAAGAGCATCCAAAGCCAGCTCGACGCTGCACAGGCAGCCATTGCGTCGGTCAGCACAAATAACGAAACCCTGAATTTCAACTTCGATGGCAAACAGATGGTTGTTTCGAAGACAATTCCCGCGGCTCATAGTCGATATGACAAAGGACTCGTCATAAAAGAGGATGTGTTTTCGGCAGCTTCACTGAAGGATGTGCATCTGAAGACCGTTGGCGGCAACATCCACATCACTGGTGGAAACGACAATCAGGTTCGCATTCGTATCATAGCAACCGGCCGCGATGCCACCATCGACAAAGTGAATGAGCGATATGAGGTCAAACTAGGTAGATCTGGCAACGAACTGGTTGCCGAAGTGAACCAAAAAAGTCGTGGGCTATTGAGCAGTGTCTGGAACAACAATAATATTAGCATGAACATCATCGTCGAAACTCCGAGCGACATGCAGTTCAACGCCCGAACAAGCGGCGGCAACATCGAAGCCAGTTCACTTAACGGTAAGCAATATCTGAAAACTAGCGGTGGCAATGTTCGTCTCGATGCAATGACCGGAAACGGTGAAATAGCTACCAGTGGCGGCAATATTACCGCTAAAGATCTTGACGGGGCCTTCACTCTTACAACATCGGGTGGCAACATGAATTTCGAGCGTTGCTCGGGTGCAATTTCGGCCAAAACAAGCGGTGGCAACATTACACTCGACTTTTTGAATGGAAGCCTCGACGCCAAAACAAGCGGCGGCAACATTCGCGCAACACTCCATACGGTCGACAACAACGTCAACCTTTCGACAAGCGCCGGGACCATAACAATTAATCTGCCTGAGACCGCATCCTGCAACTTGATGGCTAGGGGTGGATCGGTTAATGTGGACAAAAGCTTTAATACAGACGGTGTCATTAAACGCGATGAGGTGGATGTCCGCATGAATGGTGGTGGACCCATCGTGAATGCACGCACCAGTGCTGGTTCTGTAAATATTACCAAACTCAGATAACGATGGCCCACAACGGCGAGTTCGAGATTCAGACTACTGGCGATGGATCTCACACGCTGTATTCGCACAGGTTTGGCCAACAGTACCACGATTCGAATGGTGCCATCGACGAAAGTCGTCATGTGTTCTTGCAATACGGCAGTTTCGACGAGCGCATCCGAAATAACGAGGATGTCCACATCCTTGAAATCGGGTTTGGTACCTCACTCAACCTGCTGTTGGTAGCCGATGCGCTCATTTCAGCGAAATCGTCATCAAAGGTCAGTTTCACTAGTATAGAGGGATTTCCACTTGACCCCGAAACAGCGTCTTTGCTGAACTACGCCGTCCATTTGCCCACACTACCCGATCCGAGCATTGTCAAAACAATCTTTTCAGCGATAAAACCTGGATTCAACTCGTTCAACATTCTATCCAATCTTGAGTTGAATCTATACGTGGGGATGTACGGTTCATTCGAATTCCCACCCCATCCCATCGATGTGGTCTTCTTCGATGCTTTTTCCCCTAAGGCGAATCCGGAGCTTTGGAAGTCGGCAGTTTTTAAAGACATCATTGACCATGCCGCACCTGGCTGTGTATTGGCAACCTATTGTGCCGCCGTTTCTGCCAGAGCAGCTATGTGTCATGCAGGCTGGCATGTGTCTCGTGGTCCAGGCGTTAAGACCAGACGCGAAATGACGATTGCGTCGAACGATGCCAACAAACTCATCCCACATCCGAGGGTTAACGAATTGCGCTATGCCGAGCGTTACGCCAATGGCGATTTCATGAGTTGAGTTCCGACGCTTTCTCCATGAGCCTGCCGAGAAACTTGCTCTGATACACGGCCCTAATATGTCTCATATCGGCAACGAGTATAAGCCGGTCTTTGGCTCTCGATAAGGCCACATTTAAAAGCCTTGGCACACTGAGGCCATTTATATCCTCATCGAACGGCCTTACCGTATAGTGGCGCACTCGTCCATACTGCGTTAGCTCACCTGTCATGACGGTGTCAAAAATTATCACCCTTTTCTCACGACCTTGATACGTGTGGATGGTGCCGACCTCAACTCCGTCGAGCCCTCGCTCACGCAACCATTTCCTATATGAGTACACCCCCGCCCTAAAGGGTACGATCACTCCAATATCCTCCAATCGAAGCCCAGATTCAACGACGTAGCGGCGAATAACATCTGTAACCAGTTGCCCGTGAACCTTGTTCTCTGGCTGGAATCCACGCCCGCCTTCCTTCTTTTCTAATACTGGCGAAAAATCTGCACTGTCGATGAGCCTGACCGATGCCGATCGACCCTCAGTGGCCTGAATCCGTTCATCGCTCGATTTAAGCCTCCCCTCATAGAAAACGGATGATATCAACCCGGCCATATCGTCGCGCATACGATATTGAATATCAAAAAAGCTTGTAAAGGATGGATACGTATCATGCCATTTGAATAGATCGGAGGTATTTTTTGCACCAGAAATACTCGAAAAAGCATCCTCTTCCAAATATGCACGGGCATCGGCATCCTGAGTGATGGCAATTGGCGGCAACTGCATCGGGTCGCCAGCAATGACAATCGAAGCGTTAGATTTTGATGCCAATGCCATGATGTAGGGTAATGAGGCCATTGAAGCTTCGTCGATTACCACCATATCGAAACGTAGGTTGGCAAACAAGTCGGATGTACACACCCTCGCCAATGTAGTGCACACGAGTTTCTTCGTTCGAAGTAACACCAACTCATTTGGAACGTAGGGTTCCTCAATACGATCTTCAATCGACTCAAGTCCACCCCAAGACTCTAGGCGCTCTGAAAGCTGCCCCAGCCGTTCCCTAACAGTGGCATCAACAGCATGTCCATCGCGAAGTTGCTTATCGGCCCGTTCACTGATCAACTTGTATTCATCGATTACTTGTCGGAAATAGGCAAACTGCTCCATCCGTTTCTGAACCAACCCCTCGACCTGACTGCCGAAATAACACTGTCGTAAATCATGATCATCGAGCGCAGGCTCTCCAAATCGGGTCACCTGATCGATGAGTTTTTCATATCCCAACGACCGAAGTGCCTGTAAGGCACTCATACATCCCACATCGACAGCCCTGTTAGTATTGGATGCAAACAAAACCGACTTTCCGTACAGCACGGCATTTGCCATGACATACCCGAGGGTGCTCGTTTTTCCAGTGCCAGGAGGTCCCCATATGAAGCTCACAGGCATGTCGAGGCTTTTTTGAACCGCTTCTGCTTGGTTAGAGTTGAGATTTCCGTCATCGACGGCAACTAACCCCTCGTCGAGCGACTTGAGCTGCTCAGGGTGCCAGATCGATTCCATCATTCCATACTCGGCGTCCTTACTTGTCAGGCGCACTAACGACTCCCTAACTTTTCGCAAGACGAAGTCGTTCTCCCATTCGATGGCAAGGTCTTTGATAGCCTCCCCTTTATCGTGGTCGAACCTCAGCGTCACAAAATCGGCATCGGTTGTTACAACAGGGATGCTGACGGCACTTTCACCAATGGTAGTCTTGACCGATTCAGCAAACCGAAGCGACTGTGTTGCCGTCCTGAACTTGTAGTCGAACTGCTCGTCAGTACCCGATCTGGGCTGATACTCACCGTTCGACAATACTTCGGAAGATGGGTTTTGTAATACCGCTTCGATTTCTAGATCAAGAGCTTGTAATGCCTCCGTCACCCTGAGTCGGGCTTTCTTTGATAGTTCCATACCTATAAGATACACGCCAATAGGTGTTCCTTACGCCTAGCAGTAAAAAAACTAGCATTTTCATGTGAGGGTATAAGGCATTGCATCACATGAAGGTGCGATTTCAGCAATTCCGATTCTGCCTTATCGTTCTTACAGTAACCGGAAACGGAAACCTTTAACGCCACGACCATGAGAAACTACTTTCTTACCCTCACCATCCTTGCCACATTTGGCATACTTGGGTTTGCTTCATCTGCTTCGGCCAACGTGGCGAATCAAGCAGACCCTAAAATCAGAATCGGAAGCGCGAACATCCACATTGTATTCAACAACGGCATCCGTTACGAGCGCTTCTACTACTACCCAGGATATGACGTCTACTACTCCTATCACAGCAATCGGTATTACTGGTATGAAAGGGGCAGGTGGTACAATGCTCGCAAGCTGCCAATAGACTATCGCTACATCGTTCGCGAGCGCTACATCGTGATTTCGGCACGCCACGACCGTCCTTGGACCTATCACGACACCCGCTGGCGCTACGACAAGCGCAACGATCGTTGGGACCGCCGCGACGACCGCAGAGGCGACAGACGCGATGATCGCTGGGACCGCCGCGACGACCGCAGAGGCGACGGACGCGATGATCGCTGGGACCGCCGCGACGATAGGCGCGATGACCGCAGAGATGACAGACGCGACGACCGTCGCGATGATCGCAGAAACGACAACAATCGTCGTCGCAACTAACTCCTAGTTAGCTTATATACCTGGGCGGCCCTTAACGGGGTCGCCCTTTTTTTGTCTAGTTATTTCTGCGAAACAAGTTCTGCAAACGCTGCCGTGCCTCATCTTCCAAGGAATTCACTTGCCGTTTAACGTAGTCGTCGACGAGGAGTTTAACAGCATCTTGATTGAGAGCTACTTGTGGGTTCGTATAGGTGCCACTAATGATAAGCGGCAAGACGATCGAGCTGTCGGGACGCACCAATGCCTCTATGGCCTCGCGTGGCAAGATGCTAGTTAGCGTACTGGTGTATCTCCTTGGGAGGTAAATACGTGTCTGATATGTTATCTCCTGGGTTGTCAGGTTCTCCGTTCCATCTAGCTCAAAAGTGAACTCCCGGGCTGTAATTCGCATCTCTTGTAAATTCAGGAGCGATTGACCGATAACATAATTCGTGGTCCACGCATTTAAGCCTATATCCTTTAACTCAGGTATCTTCAAAAAGTCGGCGATTTTGTTCTGGACGGGGTGATTTCGGAATCGGACCTCCGTCATGCCTATGCTTCCCACCGCCTGCGTTGTTGCCGTCTCTGGATTAAGGTAGGAGTCGAGTGCCGTCTTGTAGCTCGTGTCGAAATTGATTCCCCCACTTAAAAATTCGTGGATGCGTGTGTTCTTGCCAAACACTGGGAAGTCTTTAAAGAATGTCTCTATGCGAATGTCTTGAAGCTGACCCGCAAAATCGAGCAAGGATGCACGTGGATTCAGAACGTCGAATGTAAACGCGCCGCGAATACTGCCTCCAAAGAGATTGAATGAGCCATTCCTCATAATTATTCGCTTAGGCGTCGACTCAATGGTGGTTTTAAGGTTTGTGACAGGGCTCGCAAATACGACCATCGAGTCGATGTCTGCCGTTAATTTCGAATTGACATTCGGCAACACCAAGATGATCTCATCTTCGCTGCCCGACATCGGATAGATCTCGTCAAGGTTAAGAAAATGGCTCTTGAAGTTACCGACCAGCTCAGCCGGCGTGGTGTTCGGCTTGTCGCTAAATAATGCCATATATCGGATCATGGATCCGTTAATGTCAACATCCGACGACCCTATGTTAAAATTCAGCTGCTCAACATTCGCCCGCTGTTCGGTAAACTTGAGCTTGGCCTGAAGCGCCGTTATAGGCTTGGGTAATGAGTCGTGGTCTATCGTGACATTATTCAAGTCCAAGTCGCCAACGAAATGGAGATCCTCAAATGTATATATCGGCCCCTTTAACGTCAGGTTACTTATGGCCTGACCTTGAAGCGATTTGATCAGTGGATCGAGGTGGATGTAATCGCCGGCTTCGGCCAGATTGAACGTAGTTCGTATAGTGATGTCGGATATCGGATTGCTTCCTAGATAATTAAGAATGGAGCCTTGGGCGTTAACTCGATTTGATCCGGCGCGTAGTGATGCCTCATCAAAAAAGATTCGTTGATTCGATATTGTACCGTTGAAGCGGATGTCCTCAAATGGACGCGATCCTAGCGACTTGTATGCCAGATAGCCATCCTGAAGTTGAACCTTACCACTAGCATTCACTTTTTCTAGGTCTCTGTATGTTCCTTTTGCCACTCCTTGCGCGGTCATTTTGCCTCGCATCGCTAGGGTATCCTCACTAATTGGGTAATACTCCTTTAGTGTTGCCAAATCTGCAAAGAAATCGAACTCGAGATCAAACGACGTACGGTTGGTGTCGAGCGGTTGCAACACTGTTCCTGTCAAGCTCAGCCTGTTGTCTCCTGCTCGTGCACGGAAATCCTGAACGAGCATCCTATCCCTTGTGGTCTGAACTTCGATGAACATATCTTCAAATGGTCTAGCAACGTCAGCATACTTCAAGAAGCCATCTTTTAGCAAGAAGTTGGCATCAAAACGTCCACTGGCGAGATCGGATAATAATGCATCAATGTCGGCGTCCACATTAAGCTTGCCTCTCATCTGCTCAATGCCCGATTGCTTGATGTCGTAAAAGTCCTTAACGGTGCCCAAATCTAGGTCGGCGAGGACATTCATGATAAGCGTGCCTTTTTTTGAATCAAGTGGATTCCGGATTACGCCTTTACCCTCAATTTTGTTCGCACCTGCATTGGCTCGCAAGTCGCTCAAATCGATGAGGTCGTTGGTAGCCGTAAACTGAAGATTGATGTTCTGGATGGCCGTAGGCAAATTTTTGTCCTTGAGGTACCCGTCCTGAATCGATGCCTTCAAATCGAATTGTGGCAGATTGTTATCTGTCCATTCGCCCAAAACCGTTCCTTCAATGTTAAAAGCACCTCTCGATTCGTAGTTTGCGAACTGCGCACGGGTATCAGGAGGCAGCAAATTCAAGAGTTCCGAGAAGTCGGATGAGCTGCTTGCCAGTTTAAGATCTAACATCAAAGCTTCCGACCAGTTAGATAGCATTCCAGTCAAACCAAGGCGGAAATCGCCAAATAACAAGTTTCCAGCATTTAACGATACCGTTTCGTTGTCGAGATCAATCACAGACTCCTGCTCCAATCCCAGCGAAAAGTTCGATACTATGTTGCTTCCCTTGCTATCGATTGACATGCCTGCGACACGCGCGTTGAAGGTGCTGTTTATCACATCGGCGAGCTGCAGAGTCGCATCCAAATTTAGTTGAGGCACTACAACAAGAAGAGTGTCCGGTTTGTTGTTGTAAGTGACGATCGCTTCATTCAACACGATTCGCCTTAGATCTATCTCCCATCCTTGCTGATCTGCCCCGACATCCGTAGTGTCGTTGAGCGCATCCATAATTGGATCTAGATTCGTAGTACCATCCTCGAAAACTATATACGAAATGTTGGGTTTGTCGATCTGCAATCGAGCTATGTCGAGTTTATTCGAAAAAAGTGGGAAGATCTTGACAGCAAACGCCATCGACTCCATGTCTTGCAATGGCTTATCAAGGGTGTCGCCAAAAGCTAGTCCCCGAACTTCAACACTTGCCGACGGGAAGTGCCTGAACAGGCTGAGCGACATTGATGATGCGGTGACTTCTGTTCCCAGCGTTTCGGACGCTATCGGTAGAAAGATCGATTTTAGCCTTGCGTCGGTGAAGTAAATGTATGCCCCTGCAATGGCAATGATGAATAGAGCTATGAGCCCTATTGCTATGTTTCGAAACAATTTCATGATGTTAACCTCTTGAATCCCCTGCATTGAGTACAATACTCATCTAATTGAACCTCTCATTGATCCCATAGTTCCGCCCGAATGGATGTAAGGCTTGGTTCTGCAATTGCATAGCGCCAAGCTACTCTGCGTTTCTCGGGTACTAGCTTTTCAACGAGTGAAGCAGCCATTGTAGTGTAAATCACTAGATCTACGTCCCTGACAAACAAAGGCAGCGACTTACCATACACCGCACCTGCCATGATCGTGCCAGGATACTTCAACGTCGATTTGAGTTCTTCTACGATAATTGGGATGGTAGATTCCTCGGTGGTTACGATACCAATTCCATCCAAAACAGGATAATCGGCAAGTGTAAGCAGCATATCAGGATCGGGAGTGTAGACAATAGGTATCAATAGCATGTCTTCGTGTTCCATCCGCAATGATCTAATCATGGTGACTGGCACAAATAGAGCATCATAATTGGCAAAACGCGTCTCTTGTTCAAGCGTCAAGATATCGCTCGAAACCCCCACCTGCTGCTTGATAGCACGAGATAATTGATCGCCCACCTCTTTGTTTGATGCAACCATCGCACACGATTGCAAGCGTTCTGGCCAATCGACAAACCGGAGTTGCTCCTCGAAGATCGACTCGATTTCGTCTTCATTCAAGCCATATCCAATCAATTCTTCGAGTAACTGTCTCATTTTGGATGCCCCAGTTTCAAGTCGTTCCGACTTGTCGAGATGCACGTTCTGGCGGATCACCACAAATCCGCGTCCCGTCTCGCCGCGTAACAACCCCTCCACTTCGAGTTGGTGGTATGCTTTTCTGACCGTATGGAAACTCGCGCCCAATTGCTTCCCTAACACCCTGGTCGATGGCAATACCTCTCCAACCTGAAACTGCTTTGTGGCAACCATCAGGCGGATTCGGTCGGCGATGTGTTTGGCAGAAGAAATCAACTAAAAGGGACAAGTTAGAAGGTTGATGGTAAAAGGTTCGTTTTTAAATAGGACATACCGAACTATTTAACTTTTTTGGCTTTACACGTACTGATACTTCGTGAAAAAATAGCGATTAATTGTATAGACTCAGTCCTCAAAATATCGAACTTATCAATGATTGCCGGATCATCAACAACACGTGAAATAATTTCCAGATTTGTCTCCGTTTCTCTGAGTTCTTTTAACACAATGGACATTTTGTGAATTAAATCGTCCATTGATTCAGCCGGGATGGCCTCGGAATAAATCAGAGCAGGAGCTGTTCCTGATCTTACGAGTTGACGATATAGTGCCAATTCAACAAAGTCGGCACGTCGTGTTTTGATAGTTCTGCATAAATTCACTGCAAATTGCTTCAATCTCTCAAGTCTGATATGTTTATAGTCTTCCATGATTAACTTGATTGTTGTTGTTTATATATAGATACCCACCAAATGAGTTCCTTACGCGAGATTTCTATTTTTTATCTAATTTTTGAACACATTCATGCTATTAAAAAACGTATGTCCATGCGACTACACTAAATAGCCCCCATTTCCCATCATCCTTCATCCTTGCCACCTTCAATCATAGGTCTTCTCTTCGACTCTCCATCCGATTACCCGGATGTCACGGGTCCGGTCGACCGTTTTGCGGAGTTTGAGCCGGAGTCGACCATCCAGATCATGGAGGAGGCGGTACGGCTAATGGGGCACCATCCGGCTCGGATCGGGGCACCATCGGCCATGCTTCAAGCAAGGCCTGAAGTTGACCTGATCTGGAACATCGCCGAGGGATACGGTACACGCAACCGTGAAGCTTGGGGTCCAGTTTTAGCCGAAATGTGGGGGATACCGGTATTAGGTAGCGATGCATTAACCCTCAGTGTAAGCCTCGACAAACACCTTACGAAGCAAATTGCGCGTTCGATCGGAATCCCAACAAGTGATTGGCTTTTGCTCGGGAGCATGAACGAAGTTGCAAAAGTGCCCGACAGCTGGTATCCAGTATTCGCAAAGCCCCGTTACGAAGGTACAGCTAAAGGCATTGGACCATGGAGCAAATGTGATGATGTCGCAGAACTTGAAAAAGTGGTCCAGCGTCTGCTCTCAGACTATACCCAGCCAATAATGGTAGAACCTATGTTGCCAGGTGCCGAGTTTACTGTGGCCCTTATCGGCTCGCCGCTTCGGCCGCTACCAGTCTTGGAGCGTGCATTGCATGGTCCATCGGCAATCGGGATTCACGCGATATCGGCACACGATCGGTCAGCCAATTTGCACGCTCTTACACACGATACGCTCCATCCGGAGTTGGAAAGCCAACTCCAAACATGGAGCATGGAACTTTGCCGCGAAATGGACGTACGACATTTTGCGCGATTGGATTTCAAGTTCGACTGTAACGCCGAGCCCATGTTTTTAGAGATCAACCCCTTGCCTACCTTTGCGGGGGACAATACCTTCGGTATCTTGGCAGAGATTGATGGTATTTCAACGCCTGAGTACTTAGCTAAACATTTGTCTGATTGTGTAGATGAATGTCTACGTGCGTTCTGATTTGCGAATTCCGTACCTTTACCCCGTATGAAACGCTTATTTTTGCCGATTATCACAGCAATGTTGTTTCTCACTTCGGGATGCCTAGAGTCTCTGGGCCCAGCCGAGGAGGAATTGGGTCCAACTGGAATAATCCGTGGACGTGTGACCTATACTGGCCAATGGCCGTCTGAAGCGCAACTACTAGACATCCGGTTCGTTGCCATGAAGTTCAAGCCACGCAATGCTCAAGATATATTGTTTGCCCTGTTAACAGGCGACCTTGTGTCTACCGAGGGTCTGCGAAGAGGTGTCGCTGTTGATACCTTTTCCATACGGGACGTACCCAACGGCATCTATGTGTACAATGGCATTGCCCGGCAATACGGTCCCAACCAGTTGAATGACTGGGATGCCCTCGGAATTTACAAGCCCAACAATGGGATATTCACTATCCGTGGAAACGAGATATTCATTGAAATCAATGTCGATTTCAACAATCTGCCGCCATTCCCGCCAACTAAAATCGTGGGTGATTGATATGAGACTCCTATTGATCCTTGCGTTTCTTATGGGGATGATCTCATCGGCATCCTACGGCCAAGTCGGTGATATAAGGGGCGTGGTAACCGACTTGGATGGGAAGCCGCTTCCATCGGTCAACGTGATTTTGCTTGGAACCACCATTGGCTCTGCAACCGATGAAAATGGCGAGTTCTTAATCCAACGTGTTCCAGCTGGCAATTATCGAGTGCGTGCCAGCATGTTGGGTTTCGAGCGTAAAAGCCTAGATGTCGTCCTTCAGGCCGGTCAAACATCCATCTTGTATTTTGAGTTACGCGCTATTAGTCTTTCAAGCGGCGAGCTCGTAGTAACAGCATCACGTAGGTCTCAGCTTCTTGGAAGTGTTCCCGTAACGCTCAGTACGCTTGATGGCAAGAGCATCGATTCCAGAAATATTTTGACTCTCGACGATGCCCTAAGGGTAACCCCTGGAGTGCAGTTGGCAGGCAATCAGGTAAACATCCGCGGTTCGTCGGGCTTTTCGTATGGAGTTGGAAGCCGAGTTCTCCTTTTGGTTGATGGGGTGCCGCTGTTGGGTCCAGACACGGGCGACATTCGCTTCGATGGCTTGCCAATGGCACAAGTCGACCGGATTGAGGTCGTCAAAGGGCCGGGGTCTGCACTTTATGGAAGCGGGGCTCTGGGTGGTATTATAAACTTAATTACACGTGGATTCCCCCAGGAGCCGCAGACATCGATCAGGGTGTTTGGTGGAGCCTATCAACCGTTTCGGCACGAGCAATGGAAGCTGAGCTGGGATGAGGCAGATCAGTATCGCCCTCTTGGCGGTGTCGTAATATCTCATGCCAATCAAGTGACCGACAAATTCGGATTTTGGGTGAACGGATTGTACCGTCAGGATACCGGGTATCTGAAGCAATCGAACGACCAAGGCGTAGAACTCCACTCCAAGCTTGGCTGGAAATTCAAACCGGGAAACAGTTTCGAGGTTCTTGCTGGTTTCAAACGATATAAAAGGGATAATTTCCTGTACTGGAACGGCATAAATGATCCGTTAGTCCCTGGAGTAGCCAATTTGCTAGATGGCACATCGGGTGCGGGTACAAATGACGGCCTCTCAGATCAGCTGAGCATCCTACCGGTATGGACTCAGGTTGTTGGTCAGTACTTCAGCTACTCACTTAAGGGAAGGGTATTTGGGGTAGCCTTTCGTCCTCTTGACGACAGCACCGGTGCAATCAGGCCGATAGATAAGCATAATCGGGGACTTCGTTACGGAGCTGAGGCACAGTTCAATGTTGCAGCCACATCGTTCAGCCAGTTCACCTTCGGAACTTCGTTCGATGCAAATGCCGCTCAAAGCGAGTTTTACATTGGAGTTGACTCCCTTATGGCACGTCAGCAACCCGAAGTGGGAGTATATGGTCAGTTGGAGCAGCAAATCGGTTCACAGATCACCTTGGCTGCAGGCTTGCGGTATGATGGATACAAGGTGCACCGCGAAGAATTTGCCAATAAGACCAGCCCGAAAGTGAGCCTTTCTTGGGTTCCAACTACATTTTTGAGTTTTCGCGCCAGCTATGGCCAAGGATTCAGGGTACCAAGTGTGGCTGAGCGTTTCATAAACAATCGTGAGTTCTTCCCGATCGAAAGCAATATGGCGTTGATGCCAGAAGAGAGCGAGGGCTACGAAATTGGATTCCACGTCAATGTTGGCTTGGGTAAGCGCGCAGCGATGGAGTTCGACGTTGCGGGTTTTCATAATGAATACGACGGACTCATCGAGGCCGTCTTTGTGCCAACACTAGGTGCGTTCCAGTTTCAAAACCTTACCGAAGCACGAATTCGTGGTATTGAGACCAGCCTGCAGGTTGGCACACTCAACAGTAGGCAAAAGCTGTCGTTGAGTTACACGTTGCTTGATGCACGCGATTTGAAACTTGACAAACCACTGAATCAGCGCTCGCGTCACTTGGTAATTGCATCGGCCAATAGCTACTTACTCGGCCCGATGTTCGTCGGTGCCGATTATCGTTATGCATCGAAGGCAGAAGCTATCGACAGCGACTTGGGACGTTTTGTAAAAAGCGCAAGTGCCCGGGTTCCAGTGGGTGTTCTCGATCTGCGCCTTGGATTCGACAAAGATGCCGGGATGGGCCGTGCGGGCTACCGTCTCGCCTTTATCGTCAAAAACGTAACCGACCAATATTACACCGAACGCCCTGCATTCTTGGCACCCCCGCGCCACGGCATGCTGCAGTTGGAAGTAATGTTTTAGCACAGAGTGCAATGATTGCAACCCGCAATGATGTGTCTACAGATAAGTGGACCGACTGGAAATGGCAGCTCCGCAATCGCATCCAGACTTTGGGCGAGCTGCGCGAATGGATCGATCCAACACCCGAGGAAATCGCAGGAGTTGAGGCAACGAAAGGTGTTTTTCGCTGGCAAATAACGCCATATTTTGCGAGTTTGATGGATCCTTCCGATCCAGAGTGCCCCATTCGACGACAAGTGGTTCCTCGAATAGATGAAATGTCGGACGACATCGACATCCTGGCTCTCGATCCGCTCGAAGAGCTGGCACACAGCCCCGTCAAGAATCTGATCCACAACTACGGCGACCGTGTCGCATTTTGCGTCGCAGCCGAATGTGCCGTGTATTGTCGTTATTGCCTACGTAAGCGAATGGTGGGTGACGGCGAATACGCCATGAACAAAGCCGAATTGCAGGAGGGCATCGACTACATTGCACGCACGCCGCAAATTCGAGATGTGCTGCTCACTGGGGGTGACCCGCTTGTGTTAAGCGATAACAATTTAGAGTGGATCATCAGCCGCCTGAGAGCCATCCCCCACGTCGAGCTGATCCGAATTGGTTCGCGGTTCCCTGTGCTGAATCCGTTTCGCGTCACCGACGAGCTATGCAGAATCATCGGTGAATATCATCCCATCTGGTTCAACACGCATTATAACCATGCGAAGGAGTTGACCCCAGAAGCTGCAGAGGCCTGCGATAAAATTACCCGTGCTGGCGCCCCGCTTGGAAATCAAACGGTGTTGCTGAAGGGTGTGAACGACAGCTCCGAACACTTACGGCAACTGTTCAACGGTTTGGTCAAAATGCGGGTGCGTCCATACTACTTGTATCAAGCCCAGCTTATTGGTGGAACCCGACATTTCAGGACCACCATCGAACATGGGATGCAGATCATGAACGAGCTGCGCGGAACAACCTCCGGTTTCGCGATACCCACATACGTGCTCGACACCCCCCACGGTAAGGTACCGCTCACTCCGAGCGGATACCTTGGCCGTGATGGCGATATTGTGAATGTGCGCGCCTACGGCGGCGAAACATGGGGCGAGTACAACCCCGAGTAGGCTACTTGATCAGCGTCATCTTGTGCGTGTAGACTCGGTCATTGGCTGCCATGCGCACGAAATAGACACCGCTTCCATACTTGGATGCATCAATAACGAGCTGGTGAGTTCCAGCAAGTTTGAATCCGTCGTAAACAGTTGCAATGCGCTGTCCGATCAAATTATAGATCGACAGGCTGATATTGCCCGACTGCGACAACTCGTACACAAGTGTCGTAGCAGGATTGAACGGGTTCGGATAGTTGCCCTTAATTGCTGTAGCAAGTGGTAACTCAGGATCAGCCCCTTCATCTGATGTGATTATGCCCGTCCGGCTTACGTTGATGAGGTTTGCAGCCCGTGCTGCAGCAATTTGGGCTTTCAACTCGTCTAGCGTATAGCCATAGGCGAGTGCGAAGCCGACAACGACGTAGCCATTGGGCTCTATGTGATAAGGACCCGTAGCAACCACCGACGATATGTCGGTATCGGATATGGTCGTTACCGCACGACCCGCCTTCAATGCTCGCATTTTCTTCTCAGGTGTATGGGCGTCGTACAAGCCATAGTTCAGGCCGGTACCCGTGTTTCCATTACGGATGGCAAAAGCCGTCGACACCTCACCAAGAGGTACCACAGCTACATACGGTGAGTTCTGCCTGCTTGCATCGAATGAGTACAAGATACTGTCGGCTGCACTGTAGGCTACCGAGTTACGATCCCACGACAGGATGCCCCAGTCGGTGAATATGCCCACGTAGGTCGAGTCGGCGACATCGGTCGTAGAATTGTTCCTGATCGTGTACTTCAAAAATGCGACTTTATTTATGCTGTTGTTGTAGTAGTACGCCATGCTCTCGATTTTCATCGACAAACTGGTGTCTGGTTCCCCCTTGCCCGTCTTGTCGTATAGTTGCAAACGTGCCAACCCATCAGCGGCGAACAGAAAATCTGATCCATCCTCAATCCATCGGCCTCTGTAGGCTTTTCGTGGCAAAATGCCGACTGCTAGCGAGTCGTCCCTCACCCGCAGTCGATCCGCGATTTTGCCCTTCGAACCAATCATTACGCCACCCTCATAAAGAACATTGTACCAGTAGCCGAATGTATTTGTCAGGTTGATCCAATAACCGGTGTGTGCAATTCCCTCAAGTGGGTTTATGGCTCCGATGTTTCCATAAGAGTTAACCTGTACTTCATACTGCGAGGTGTACACAAGATCATAAAGCACTTCGTTTAATTCGATGATGTTGAAATCATAGTAGGAGACTGAATTATTTCGAAATTCCAGTTTAAACTCTGGTGCTTTATCCAACAGATCGCCAATTACGACCGGAAAACGCACTTTCATGGTATCGTTTGTGGCAAGATTGATAGACTGGTTCGGCGATTGAATGGTAATTCCGGAATAAGTGGTCGAAAGTGTCATGTTGGCCGACCGAGCAACTCCATAGTTCACGATTTCATACTCTAGGTACGCCACCTGGTTTGGATATGCTTTTTCACCCTCCGAGTCAACGAAGCCGTGTCCAATCACCGTGTAGCCTGGCATGGCAGTGCCCAGCGCTTTAAGGGCATTTATCGTGCCGTGCCCAAGCTTGCCAGCCATCTCGGATGGGTTCATTGCATCCGCCATCGTTGAGGTGACTCGGATCTGTGTGGCTACCTGCTCAGGTTCCCAGCCTTGGTAATAGTCTCTCACCAATGCAACCAAACCGGAAACGACCGGAGCTGACATGCTCGTGCCTTGCAATTGAACGTAGTTGTAGGACGATGGGTCGTTGATATTCGACCGATATGTACTTATGATACCCCAGTTGGACCCACCTGTGGTCCGCTTGCCTGTCGCCAGAACGTCAACCGTGTAATTGTAGGTAGAAAAACTCGTCCGTTGGCCAAATGTCACCCCCACATAGTCGGTGGAGGCCACATTTAAGACTTCAGGGTAAGATGCTGGGAAGTTATTGATGAACGTCCCTTTGTTTCCAGCCGAAGCCACGACAATTGAGCCCATATCATACGCCCAACGAACGACGTCTCGCTCCCATTGGTTTGGAATAAGACCTCCCCAGCTGTTGTTGATCACGTCTGCACCCATAAGAGCAGCGTAAATGATGCCCTCATAACCATAAAAAATTTGGTTGCTCTCTTTGCTGCCACCCACTTTTACCGGCATGATCAGCGCATTGTAACCTGTGCCAGCTATTCCGATGCCGTTGTTCGTAGCTGCGGCTGCAATACCTGCAACGTGAGTACCATGCTGGTTGTAGCTATCGTATGGGTCGTTGTCTGCAATGTATGCAGATCCATAGCCTGATTCCCAAAAATCCCAACCGACAATGTCGTCGATATAACCGTTTTGGTCATTGTCGACCCCATTGGTGAGGGGCGACTGTGGAGTGAGAGCATCTCTTACATTGATAAGCCCATCTTGGTTGTAATCCACATTATTGGCTACAACCCAATTGTGTAGCTCGGTACCACTTATCTTTTGGTCGCCGTTTGTGTCGATTATACCTCTATAATTAGTTGGGATTTCAAGATAGTTGACCCATAATTTGGATCTAAGATCGGGGTGTGTGTAGTCAACTCCGTTATCAACTATCGCTATTACAACGTTGCTTGAGCTTTGAGAGACGTTCCATGCCGAGTAGAACCCCTGCACATCGAAATAGTCCTGACCAGGTTGGCCCACCAATTCGTCGTTGGGTACAGCGTCGGTTTGACGAGCGTATATAGGCTCAGCCCACTTCACGCCTGGCATTCTCGATAACTTGGCTGCAAGTAGCCTGGCATCCATGTTCCCTATGAAATCGTACACAAAGGTTCGATTCATCTCCATCACTTTGGCGAGCGTACTCGCCCGCCTTTCGCCCATCGGAAGCCGTTGCAGCATGGCATCTTGTAGGGCATTGGTGACCATCGGCTTTGCTGGTGCAGCACCCATGGTCTGCAATAGAAACTCTACCTGTCGGTAGGTGGATCCGAATTTTGCAACTGGGTATTGGGCTTCTTCGAACTGGACAACAACCCTCCCTGGCAAGTATTCAAGATCCTGAGCTGTTGCATTATTCGCTACAGCTAGTGCAATCATTGCACATATCAACGCTTTCATGATGACCCTCCCGGTCTAATGCGTCGAAAAAGTAATGGTGGGGAATAGTAAACCCCACCATTATCAATTTCGGTATTCTACAAACCGAAAGCGAGGAAAATCAACCTTGTCTCTTATAGATTTTCTTAAGAATTCAAATGAGCATTCACTATTTGATCAGCGTCATCTTGTGCGTATAGACTCGATTATCGGCAGCCATGCGAACAAAATAGACACCGCTTCCCAGTCGGCTAGCATCAAACACAGCCTGATGCCGCCCCGCCATCTTGAATCCGTTATGAACAACGGAAACTCGCTGACCAAGAGCATTGTATACAGCTATATCGACATTACCTGAAGTGGCGAGTTCGTATGCCAATGTTGTGGTCGGATTGAACGGGTTTGGATAGTTGCCAGAAATACCCGTAGTGTACGGCACCTCTGGTTGTGTTTCATTGTCGGACGTAACAATACCCGGCTTGGTTACCTGAATCCATTGGTATGCACGAGCTGCTGCTGCTTGAGCTCGAAGTTCTTCCAATGTATTACCGTATACATAGATAAAACCTACAACCACTTCTTGCTGTGGCTGAATATGAAATGGACCTGATGCTACAACAGTCGACACATCTGAGTTGTGTGCAGAAAGATTCGTTCTTCCGGCTTTCAACGAACGAACCTTTTCGAGTGTGGAGAAGCCGTCGTAGATTCCGAAACTAAGGCCAGGTCCTGATGCCACATTATCGATAGCAAGCATCGAGAAAATGTTACCTACTGGTACAACAGCCATAAAGGGTGTACCCGGTTGATTAGGTGCGAATACATACAAAAGGCTATCCGATGGACTGTACACTACCGAGTTATTGCCTGAGTCGTTAATGTCAATATCGTTGAACAAGCCGATGATGGTGGAGTCTGCAGTAGTTTGCGAATCATTTCTAACTGTGTACTTCAAAAACAGGGCTTTATTTGTTTCGGGTCGGTTGAATACGAAGCCTTCAATTTTTAACGACAACGAGGTGTCGACAGACACAAAATTCGTCTGGTCGCGCAACCTCAACCTAGCATTTCCTGTTCCATACATGTCCCAGCCCTGACCCGTCTTGGTAACTTGGGTCACAAATGGCGAACGTGGTTCAATACCAGTTGATACGGATGTCTCCATGTCTCGCAATCGATCTGCAATACGATTTTTCGAAAGCACCATCAGTCCGCCCTCGAACAACACATCGAATTGTTGATTGGCCGGTTTGTCGATGTTCACATTATATCCGGTAACACCTATGCCACCAATGGCATTGATAGCAGCCACATTTCCGTAACTGTTCAAGGAAGTGTTAAATGTGGAACTACCGATGATATCATAGAAAATAGATTCGTAGGAGTAGTAGTTAAAGTCGTAGTACCCATCGGTTGCGTTGTTGAACTCAACTTTGAAGAGCGGAATCGTGTTAGATACACTGTTCAGCCTAACAGGAAAATTGATTGTGACTGTGTCGCCAGTCGCACCCGAAATGGCAACTTCACTGCCTATAATGGAAATACCGGCAAAATTCGTTGTCAACTTAGCGGTCGCAGACTTTGCGGCACCATGGTTCACGACACGGTATCGCATGAACGCATCCTCATTGATGGAGGCTTTATCGCCCTCAGAGTTCACCAAGGTCGCATCAACTACCGTATAGCCCGGCATATTGGTAGCAAGCGCTGTGTAAGCATCAATATAGCCACGACCTAAAGCGCCAGCAAAACCAACGCTATTGAGTTGGTCTGCCATGACCGCTGTAACACGAATTTGGGTCTTAATTCTCTCAGGTGTCCAATCTCTGTTTTTGTCTGCAATCAAAGCTGCTAGACCTGAAACAATCGGTGCCGACATACTTGTACCTGAAGAGTATGCATAGCTATAGGCGGTTGGTACCGACATGGGCTGAGTACTCGTACCACGCCAAGTGCTCAACACACCAGCCGGACTCAGTCCTGGTCCACGATTGCCGGTTGCCATCACATCCACGAAATAGTTGTATGTCGAAAAGGACGATTTTCTGCCAATTGGCACACCATCGTAATCGGTCGAAGCCACACTCAAGACTTCAGGGTATGCCCCCGGGTAACTATTCACAAATGTACCGCTGTTTCCTGCCGAAGCCACCACTAACGATCCCATTGCAGTAGCCAGTCGAACTACTGTTCGGGCCGTCTCGCTGTAGCCACCACCGCCCCAGCTGTTGTTGATGATGTGAGCGCCGTTGATTGCCGCATATATAATGCCATCATAGCCAAACCCGATGGATCTTGACTCATCGGTATTTGGAGTGGCTGGATTATCCCTTACACCTCCGGCTTTGATAGCCATGTATATTGAATTGAAACCGGTTCCAGCAATGCCATCGGCATTGTCGGTATGGGCGGCAGCCAAACCGGCGACGTGGGTACCGTGCATGCTGAATTCGCCATAAGGGTCATTATCGCGCTGGATGGTTGCAAAGGTATAGCCCGATTCCCAAAAGTCGTATCCTAGTATATCGTCTACGAATCCATTTCCATCTAAGTCAATACTGTTGGTCAATGGACTCGCCACATGGATGGCGTCGCGGAGATTGACCACCCCATCACCGTTGTAATCTATATTCCGAGCTCTGATCCAGTTGTGAAGTTCTAAGCTTGTGATATGCCCATCATTATTCAGATCGATTTGTGAACGAAATTCGGCGGGAATTTCATCCTGATTCACCCAAGCCTTCGCCAACAAGTCGGGATGTGTGTAGTCTACACCCGAATCTACAATAGCAATAATGATATCGGATGAGCCCTTGGTGATGTCCCACGCAGCATAAAAGCCCTGTGGCTCGAAATAGTTGTGACCGATTTCGCCGACAAACACATCACCTGGTCGGTAGTGTTGCTCGTGTATGTACCATGGCTCAGCATAGGCCACACCTGGCATTCGTGATATTTTGGCTGCAAGTAATGCGGCGTCCATGTCGCCGATATAATCATAAATGAATGTTCTGCGAAGCTGGTTTAAAAGCTGGTTTCCCTGAGCGATGGTCTTTTTTGCGCCGAGCCGCTCTTGGATGCGCGACTCCATAGATGGGTCGACCATAGGGTTCGACGGACCGGCACCCATCAGGTTCAACATTTCCCTAGCTGGGTTTTGGCCGGGCAGCGCCTTAGACGCACCCATGGTCGCATCCTCAAATTGAATGATGATACGCCCCGGCATGTACTTCGCATCTTGAGCCTCAGCATTGGCTCCAAACGCAAGTAATAGCAGAAAAAGGGCAAAAGCTTTTTTTAGAATCGTCATCTTAATGAGAAATGGTAGTCGGTTCACAATGTCAGGTATCAATAATACATAAAAAATTGATTCGCCGTTCTCATCTGGGTATCAATGAGTATTCTATAGCATCAATATGGTATGCCTCAAATAGAACTTTCTAATACCAAAAACGTAGGTTTTCGGTTATCAAGTAATATCTTCGATTGAAAGGAGGCGACCATGAAAAATCGCGTGCAGACTCTAACCACCGTCTTTATCACCATCCTGCTTGTGGCATCGGGATGCAACACGGCGCAGAAAGCCCTCAATCGTGGCGACTACGAGAAGTCGGCCACTATGACCATAAACAAGCTGCGCAGCAAGCCGAACGACAAGAAGGCAAGAAACATCTTCCAGCAGGCTTGGCCTTTGGCCGTTGATTGGAATGAGAATGAAATTGACGAGATGATGCGTTCATCCGATCCGTTGAAATGGGAGCGAATCGCCGATGCCTACGCATCTCTTGAGCGGATGAGCGAGAACGTTCGACGCTGCCCTGCATGCCTCGAGATGGTCGATCGTCCACCGAGCTACCTCGATAAATGGTCGGATGCCAACGAAAAAGCAGCTCAAGCAAACTATGACGCTGGGGTCCGTTTGATGCAGAATCCAACACGAGAGAAAGCTCGTCAGGCCATCGTCTATTTCAGAAATGCCGACAACAGGGTTCGCGGGTACCGCGATGCCAATGAGAGGCTCAGAGATGCCCTCGAAATCGCAACACTCAAAGTGCTGGTCGAACACATGCCTGTGAATCTACGGCGCTACGAGGTGAGCAACGATTACTTTCGCGATCAAGTCTACCGATTCATTGAAAACGACAACCGCGCCAATCCATACGTCCGTTTCTACACCCCTGGCGAGGTTGACGATGAACTGTTCGAAGACATCGACCACATTGTAAGGATAGAGTTCGTCGACTTCGTTGTAGGGCAAGTTTCACGCGATTCCGAGACACGCGAGGTCTTTAGCAGAGACAGCGTTAAAGTTGGTGAAACCAGGATGCCCGATGGTAGATATCGTGCCGTGTATGGAATTGTGAGAGCCAGATTTACCACGTTCAGGAAAACCGTTGAATCGGGTGGTGAACTTGAGTTGCGGATTGAGGATGCTCATACTGGACGATTGCTCGATACACGTCGGTTCCAAGGGTCATATGTCTGGACCGAAACGTGGGCTACGTACAATGGTGATGAGCGTGCCCTATCCGACAATCAGCTTCAGTTGGCAAGGAAGCGTGAGCTATCTCCCCCATCGGATCAGGACTTGTTCATTGAGTTCACGAAACCCGTACATAGTCAACTCACAGAGTACATACGTAGATACTATCGTGGATATTGACGATCAGGGCGGGGCTATTTAATCATGGCCCCGCCTTAACTTTGGTATCAGAATTTGTCGTATTATCGAGTATGAGCTTATTAAAGCCAATCTCTCAGGTAGTTCAGGATTTTGCCGCACGATACAAACCGGAGGTGGCATCGAATTACGTTGGGGTCATTCACATCATATTGACAGGTAGCGAGCCGTATAGCAGCACACTCTACCTTTCTAATACTGGCTGCGTTGTAACAGAAGGATTGGAAGGACAGGCCGACTGCCAGATCAAAACTAAGTCGGACGTGTTTCGTCGCATTGTAAGTCACGAGAGTTCCGCCCAGGAAGAGTTCATCATGGGGAACATCTACATCAGCAATGTTCAGGTTGTGCAGCTAGTAGCCAAAGCCTTCAGATAGAGGCTTGAATCGGTGTAATTGGAGAAGGGCTGGATTCGCCGTATTTTTAGGTTTGCATTTTTTCCATTTCGATTCATGAACAATTCTATGGCTTTATTTTTAATGTCACCCGATGGTGGTGGCGACGGCCTCATTGGCCTGTTATTTCCACTCCTTTTAATCGTTGTCTTTTATTTGTTCTTAATCCGTCCACAGACCAAGCGCCAAAAAGAGATACAGAAAAAAGTCGACGACATGAAGAAAGGCGACAAAGTCGTTACCAATGGCGGCATTGTCGGAACGGTGAATTCCATTGAAGACGAACATGTGTTAGTTGAGATCGACACGAATGTGAAGGTTCGCTTCATCAAGTCGGCCGTGGTTGACGTGAACCCAAACAAGAAGTAAGAACTTGGAAACCCCTACGTTCCATCGCATCGAGGAGGCCATCGAAGAGATTCGCAATGGCCGCATCATCATAGTCTGCGACGATGAGGACCGCGAGAACGAGGGGGATTTCGTGATGGCCGCCGAAATGGTGACCCCGGAGGCCGTCAACCTCATGGCTACCCACGGTAAGGGTCTGATTTGCGCGCCCGTTACACGTCAGCGTGCCTACGAGCTCAACCTCGACCGCATGGTGGTCGAGAACACCGATGCCATGGGCACGGCTTTCACCGTTTCGATCGACTCGCGCGACGGCACGACGACCGGCATATCGGCCGCCGATCGGGCAAAGACCATCCGGGACATGATCAAGCCAGATACCAGACCGGCCGATTTTCGTCGCCCGGGGCATATCTTTCCGCTCATCGCCGTCGATGGGGGCGTGCTTCGGCGTGCTGGTCACACCGAAGCAGCCGTAGACTTGGCCCGATTGGCGGGTCTGCAGCCTGCCGGGGTGATCTGTGAGATCATGAACGACGACGGCACCATGGCACGCGTGCCCGACCTGTGGAAGGTTGCCGAGCGGTTCAGCATGAAATTCGTGACCATCAAGGACCTCATCGCCTACCGGATGGCGCACGAATCGCTCATCCAGGAGATCATTCGTGTTAACCTGCCCACGATTTACGGCGATTTCACATTGGTTGCATTTGAGGAGCGCCTGTCGGGTGCCAATCACATCGCCCTGTTGAAGGGTGAGTGGACCGAGGACGATCCGGTTCTTGTGCGCGTGCACTCGTCGTGTGTGACTGGCGACATCTTCGGATCAAAGCGTTGCGACTGCGGCGACCAGCTGCACCGGGCATTGAGCCAAGTCGAAAAAGAGGGCAGAGGCGCTGTGCTCTACATGAACCAGGAAGGTCGGGGCATCGGCTTGATGAACAAACTCCGCGCTTATAAGCTGCAGGAGTCCGGTCTCGACACCGTCGAGGCCAACGAGGCGCTCGGCTTCAAGCCCGACCACCGCGATTATGGCGTGGGCGCGCAGATGCTGAGGCACCTCGGTATCCGAAAACTGCGCCTCATGACCAACAACCCGACCAAACGCGTCGGACTAGAGGGCTACGGACTCGAAATCGTCGAACGAGTTCCAATGGATGTGCACTCTCTACCCGAGAACGAGCGATACTTGAAGACCAAGCGCGACCGTATGGGGCACGAGTTCGACATCGACTCATTGCGGGTTTAGAAGTTAGTCGATGGCCTTAACCCGATAGACATCGATCTGGGGTGTCGCATTGGGAGGAGCATTCAGGCAATACATCAAGTCGTTCTCCACCGTCATGGACCTGCAGCCGGCTCCGATGTTCAAATAGTCAACTTTCCAGGTTGAGTGATTGATAATAGCAAGTCTCTTGCTACTCCCGCTATGCTCAAACACACCCAGTACGAATGTATGACTCGGCGTAAGTGCCATATTCATCACTATTCCGAAAGACGGTAGGCGCTGGTCTAGTTTTGTTCCATTATGATTTAGATAGCGAAGCTCGTTGCTTCCTATTTGCCCGATCACAACAAACCTATCATCGGAGCCTATGATATAACTGTTCAGAGTCATGTTCGCAATTTGGTTTCTGTTACCATATTGCGAGTAATCGACGAGCTCAGAAGTTCGGCTTTTCAGTACTCCGACATTAGATATTGTTTCTAGCTTGTTGTTGCCGAGAAAGGTATGCGTGCCCAACACATACCGATCGCCATGTAGACTGCTTATTGTTGTAGTTGATGCATTTTTCAGGAACACCTTGTTTAGAAATCTTCCATTTAGATCGAAGAAATGGATCCAGTTGGCTGAAGTAGCTGCTAATCCATTTCTTACTTTAAACACACCTCCAATGAACATGTCGAACTCACCGGGTCCCTTTCCCTGTCCACCCAAGCGACGCAGTTCTTGCTTTCGAGCTAAGTCAACAACGTATATTTCATAACTCAGAGGGCGCGTCAAATATGCTCGCCCGTTCGTGATTGCCATGTTATTGACACCGTCAGACCAATTGTAATCGAGAACTATACGTTCGACAAGTTCTAATGTGGCAGTACCAGGACTGTTGATGATGGATACTGTAAGAAGGAGAATGAGAATGCTCATTAAATCATGGATTCACTTATGATCTCTTAAAATCGGAAATCCCCATCTTACGTCCTATGTCATATGTCCTTCTTCAGTCCTTCCGTCGTCTTTCTTCTTTCCGAACGGGTTATCGATAGGGAATCCGGCTTCGTCGCGGATGGTGTCCATGTCGACGGCTGGTTTGTCTTCGGGTTCGAGCGATGCCTCCAGTTCATTCATAGGCACCTCTTCAGCTTCGTGAACCGGCTCCGGCATGAATCGCTTGTGAAATATAATTAGCGTGACCAACGATACCGAAATGGCCATGTCGGCCACGTTGAAGATGTAAGGGAACACGTCCGTGTCCCCTATCCGATAATAGAAATGGATGAAATCGACGACCCTGCCCTGGAGCATCCCCTCATATCCCTGGATGGGACCCAAGAATATCCGGTCGATGATGTTTCCGAACGCACCACCGATCACCAAACCCATCAAAACGACATAACCGGTGGTGGCCGTCTTTATAGAATAGAAAACGTATGCCAGAATGAGCATGGCTGCCGTAATGGAAATCATCGACACCATGGGAGTCGTGAGCACATCGATGCCCATGGCCATGCCTGGGTTAAGGGTGTAATGAAACCCCAACCAACCTGGAATCAAATCGAGGTACTGCCACGATGGATCCGTACGAACTTTGTACTTGGTGAGCTGGTCGAGAATCACAACCATGCCCGCCATCGAGGAGAACAGCGCAACTTTTTTGCCTGTTGTCAGCACTATCTCCTCTTGAGCTTGGCTTCGATACTGATCTGCGTGTGAGGCACGGCCTCAAGACGACCTTTGGAGATCTTCTTGCCAGTCACTTTGCAAACACCGTATGTTTTGTTGTCTATGCGTACCAATGCCTCATCCAAATATTTGATGAACTTGCGGGTGCGATTATACAACATGTACGTCTTCTCACGCTCTTGTGCGTCGGAGCCGGCGTCTGCCATGTGAAATGAATAGGCAGAGTCGTCGGTGTTGTTCTCCATGCTGTCGCGCAGCGAGCTATGAAGCATTTCGAGGTCTTGCTCAGACTCATCTCGTTTTTTGATGATGATCTGACGGAAGTACTCCAATTCCTCGTCGTTATACGGAGAAATGCGTTTGTCGTTATCTGGTGTCGTTTTGTCCATGGAGTGCTCCAGTCTTAGTTTTGATGGATTTTTTTCAACATGATGGTACAATCGATGCCCTCAATGTCCCACGACTTAATCAAGTCGTAGTCGCTGAGCGTTCCATTCTGCACCGCTGTAGCCAGAGTTTCGCCTGCTATGTACAATTTCATTGCCTCCACGGCGCGACCGATGTCTTGCCCGCCTTGCCAAGCAATGGTGATTCTGTCGGTAACGTCGAAATCCGCTTCCTTGCGCATGTTTTGAACACGGTTTACAAATTCGCGTGCTAGCCCCTCATTACGCAATTCGTCGGTTATCTTTGTATCGGCAGCCACGCTTATTCCGAAGTCGGTCTCAACTTCCCAACCGTGTATACCGCTACGCAAGATATCAAGATCTTCGGAAACTAATGTTACCGGAGTTCCATCAACGTCAATTGTTAACTTACCGTCTCTCTCGAATGTATTGATAGATTCGTTATCGAACGCCGTTACTTTGGCAGCAACGGCTTTCATCAATCCACCAAGCTTCTTACCTAAGATCGGGAAATTAGGTTTCACCTTTTTGTCAACAATTCCGGTTTCGTCGCTCACATACTCGATGGCCTTGATGTTGACCTCATCTTTGATGATGCCGGCCATGGTGTCGATGGCTTCGCGCTCGGCGGGATCCTGGATCGGAAGGATGATGCGTGACAACGGCTGACGCACGTTCACACCGATCTTGTTGCGGATACGAAGTACGAGACTTGAAATCTTACGTGCTAAATCCATCCGGTGCTCGAGGTCGGCGTCGATGGCCGTTTCGTTTACAGCGGGGTAAAACGAGATGTGCACCGAGGTCTGTGGCTGCTTGACGGTCTCATTCAGCTTTTGGAACAGCCACTCCGAAACGAATGGCGCTACAGGACTCATCATTTTCGAAACTGCCAAGAGGCACTCGAACAAGGTCTGATAGGCTGCCGTCTTATCGGCAGTGGTGCCCTCTTTCCAGAAACGGCGACGGCTTCGACGTACATACCAATTTGAGAGCTCCTCGATAAACTCCTCGATGGCCCTTACAGCTTTCGTAGGCTCGTAGGCCTCGAAATGCGTATCCGACTCCTTGACCACCGTGTTCTTGCGGGAGATTATCCAACGGTCCATCTCGGGACGGTCCTGCATCGGAATTGGCTTGCCTGAGTAGGTGAACCCATCGATGTTGGCATACAGCGCAAAGAAGCTATAGGTATTCACCACCGTGTTGAACACGCGCCGTTGAATTTCCTTGATGCCGTCGGTGCTGAACTTAAGATTCTCCCAGGGCGAAGCGTTGCTGATCATATACCAGCGGGTGCTGTCGGCGCCGAACTCCTCTAGCGTGGCAAACGGATCGACCGTGTTGCCCTTGCTCTTCGACATCTTCTCCCCCTTGGCGTCGAGAACGAGTCCGTTCGACACCACGTTCAGGTAGGCCGGCTTGTCGAAAAGCATGGTACCAAGCGCATGCAGCGTATAGAACCATCCACGGGTTTGGTCGACGCCCTCGGCAATGAAATCGGCGGGGAACTGCTCCTTGAAGATGTCCTTGTTCTCAAACGGATAGTGATGCTGAGCGAACGGCATGGCGCCCGAGTCGAACCACACGTCGATCAGGTCGGTCACACGGCGCATGGTGCCGCCATCAGGGGCTGGCCAGGTGATGTCGTCGATGAACGGACGGTGGAGATCCAATTCGGCGTCTTCATCGAAACCTGCCTTCTGGCGAAGCTCGGCAACACTGCCGATGCATTCCATATAGGTAGGATCGGTGTCGCTCACCCAGATAGGTAGCGGTGTACCCCAGTAGCGCTGGCGCGAAATGGCCCAATCCACGTTGTTCTCGAGCCAGGAGCCGAAACGTCCCGTTCCGGTGCTCTCCGGCTTCCAGTTGATGGTCTTGTTGATTTCGACCATGCGATCGCGCACGGCTGTGGTGCGGATGAACCACGACTCGACCGGATAAGACATCAACGGAGTGCCTTTGCGCCAGTCGTGCGGATAGTTGTGCAGGTAGGTCTCTTGACGGAAGAGTACGCCGCTGGCCTTAAGGTCGCGAACAATGGCCTTGTCGGCATCCTTGAACCACATGCCGTCGTAAGGCTCGATGGTGTGGTTGAAGCATCCGTCGCGGTCGATCGGATTGTACATCGGGATGCCCTCGCGCTGGCAGGTGTCGAAGTCGTCGGCGCCGAAAGCCGGGGCCATGTGCACGATGCCCGTGCCGTCCTCGGTGGTGACAAAGGCGCCCGGCAGAACCCGCCATGCCTCGCTGCGGTCGATGGTGCGCGTCGCGAACGGATAGATCGGCTCGTAGGTTTTGCCCACTAGCTCAGATCCCTTGATCCTTCTCAGCTCCTCATAGTTCTCTTTGACAACATCCGACAGACGGTCTGCGGCAAGAATGAGATGCTCGACCGTATCGCCCTGATGGTGACGGACAAGCACGTACTCGATTTCCGGGTTCACGGCAAGCGCCATGTTGGATACCAGGGTCCAAGGAGTGGTCGTCCAGGCGAGGAAATACGTATCAGGCGCCTCGGTGAGGCGGAAACGCACATAGACCGACGGATCCTGGACCTCCTTGTAGCCGAGGCTAACCTCGTGGGAGCTGAGCACGGTGCCGCTGCCCGGCGAATACCATTGGATCTTGTAGCCCTTGTAGAGCATCCCCTTGTCGTAGAGCGTCTTGAGCGCCCACCAGATCGACTCGATGTAGCGGTTCTCGAAGGTGATATACGGATCATCCAAATCCACCCAATACCCCATGGTCTTGGTGAGGTTGTCCCAGAGGTCCTTGTACTTGAGCACGCTCTCGCGGCAGGCCTTGTTGTATGCGGCGATGCCGTACTCTTCGACTTGTGCGCGTCCCTTCAGTCCAAGCGCCTTCTCGACCTCGATCTCGACGGGGAGTCCGTGGGTGTCCCATCCGGCCTTGCGCTCGACCCGGAAGCCCTTAAGCGTCTTGTAGCGGCAAAAGAGGTCCTTCACCGTGCGGGCCATCACGTGGTGGATGCCCGGCTTGCCGTTGGCGGTAGGTGGACCCTCATAAAACGTGAAGGGGATGCCGTCGGAGCGGCTTTCCAGGCTCTTCTCGAACACACGATTGCTTTCCCACCACGACAGGATTTCCTTCTCCATGTCGGGATAGTTCAACTGTTTTACTTCGGTGAACTTGGGATTCATATTGGGCAGTTGGGATCCGTTACTGTATATTTATAAGCTTGAAAGATACGCTTTTTTGCGGAAAATCCCGTTTATCCACACTGAACAAACCAAAGGATATGACCCTACTACGCATGAATAGGCAGTTTGAAATTGGATTCATCCTACTCTTTTCGGCAACCCTATTTACCCTTCAGGGCTGCAGCTCTGGCCCGAATTACTCCGATACGCTCAAAAGCATCGAGCAGGTGGAAGTGATCCTAAAGCAGGCCCAGCGCGACGGGCTTCCTGAGACTATGAAACTCAGTGCGGCGACCCTTGACTCGCTGTATGCATCCTACACCATGCAATGGCCCGATTCATCGAAGGCTGCCCAGTTCATGTTCAATCGGGCAAACATGATGGCTGAATATAACCAGGACTATGAGGGCTGTGTCGTACTGCTCGACTCATTGGTGCAACGCTATCCGGATTCGGAGTATGCCGAGCGTTCCCGCTTTCTGAAGGGCTACACCCTGGCCAACCATGTGGGCGATACGACCAGGGCTCGTGCCGCTTATGAAGATTTCCTGTCAAAACACCCCAACAGCGAGCTCGTGCCCTCCGTCGAGTTCGAAATCCGCACATTGGGCAAGTCGATGGACCAGCTGGATAGCTTGTTTTTGGGTAATTAGGTGTTAAAAAAATATAATTTGTTTTTTTGGTACTATTGACTTTTTGATTATGGGGGGTATAATCCGCGTAACTTCAAAACATAACAGAGGAGGTACTCCAATGAAATCCCTACTAACTGGTTTTGTATTTGCGCTATTGACTCTCACAAGCACTAACAACACAAATGCAACAGAATCATGCATGGAGAGTGGTGCGTGCTGGGAAAGCTGTATTTGTGAATGCGGAAGCGAATTTATCTGCATTTACATGGATTGCGGTAATGGCACAGAATTGTGCTACAAGGGAGATGGAACATGGATCTGCGAAGAGGCCGATGGTTGTGATCCATAATTTCATACCACGAAATTTCGTACTCCCAATTATTATCATCACGATGCTGGCAACTTGCCGGCATCGTGACGATTTTCCAACTAGGGAAGTGGCAAAGTTCAATAGTGATCTCGTCTTCGACTACAGCCAGCATGACCTGGATATCTTTGATCCTCACAGAATTCTATTGGCACCTGAAGGGTTGTACATTGCCAGTAAGAATGCACAGTTGATTCGGCTTATCGACATAAAAACTGGTGAAACTATTCGAGAGTATGGAGTTGGTAAGGGGCGCGGTCCAGGAGAACATGAAAATTTAATGGAGTTTGATGTGTCGGAGCGCAATGTCAGCACGATCGACCATACGTTGATGCGCGTTACTGTATTCGATAAGTCATCTGGTGGTGTTGTACACACCGCGCCATTGAAAAGGACACCGACATGGATGGTCAATTTGGGTAATGTGCACATTTCGAGCACAATTATGTCTGACTCTCTGTTTTACCTCTCTGATTCCAAAACAGACTCAATCATTAGCTCCTCAAGTATACTCAACTTAGACACGTCGAAGGAGTATGGGTTATCGATGCCAGGTAGATATATCGTCTTTCGAGATCGTTTCTTATACTTCCCGATTTGGGATCGACGTGTTTTTGAAGTCAATTACGATACTATATCACTTACTCGGGGTCGGATATTTGATTCACAAATCGATACATTTTCTTTCAAGCCGAGTCTTGACATGTCAAGTGAAAATCAGGCCATGGTACAGGCACCCAAGTCGCGATACTCCCGTTCTGGTGTTACAAGGTCGGGTAATGTCATCTACCAGTTGGTGCATTTGTTCGGATTCCATCCCAATCAACGCTATCAGACATATCTCGATGTTTACGACTTGGATTTAAACTACCAGTATTCGTACGGCGATTTACATGACCTTTTTTACCCTGATGGTGTGCAATCGATCTCGGCGTACAATGATACTCTGTGCTTCAAATCGAATGAAAATGTCCTTTGTTACGCAATGACTGACGACAAATAGGGCTATATTAGGCCCTATGAGCATATTATCCGACTTTAAGCCCGATTTTCCCATCACTCAAGAGCGCCCGTTTCGGGTGCTGTTCGTATGTCTCGGTAACATTTGTCGGAGTCCGACGGCCGAGGGCATCTTTCAGCATCAGGTGATCGCGCGTGGCCTTCAGGCCTACTTCGAGATCGATTCGGCTGGCACTTCGGGCTGGCACGAGGGCGAGCCGGCCAACAGCAAGAGCCGAGCCACTGCCGAAAAACACGGCGTTAAATTACTGACACGATCAAGGGCGCTTAAGCCTTCCGATATGTCGTACTTCGACCTGATCATACCCATGGACCGCCAGAACCAGCGCGACATCCTCTCGCTTGCGCACGACGATTCACAGCGCTCCAAGGTGGTGATGATGCGGGATTTCGACCCGGAAGGCGCCGGCGACGTTCCCGATCCCTACTACGACGCCCTCGAAGGCTTCGAGCATGTGTTCCAGATCCTCTTGAGAAGCAGCTCCGCCCTGCTCGAGCGCCTCGAAAAGTACATCCAGCGGTAATTACACCGATATTTCGTGAAATTTCCCATCGAAATATCGGGGTATATCGAAGAAAATTTTGCCGATATCGTTGGTCTGCGTCGCGTACGTGGGGGTGACATCAACGAGTCCGCTCTCTTCCGACTGGAAAATGGCACATCGCTGTTCGTCAAGTGGATCCACAAGGCACCACCCGATTTCCTGGCAAGGGAAGCCGAAGGTTTGCATGCACTCAAAAAGGCCATGCATTCACTGATCGTACCTGAGGTCTACGCTGTAAACGTGTTTGACTCGGGCATGCAGATGCTCACCATGGAGTACCTGTCACCTGTCGAGCCCTCTCCCTCAGACTGGATGAAAGCCGGCGAGGGGCTTGCTCTGCTGCATGCGAATACATCCGAAACGTTCGGTTGGCCGACAAGCAACTACATCGGCACATTGCCCCAAGAAAACACGCCAAGCGCTTCATGGCCCGAATTTTTCGGCCAGCAACGGCTTCGCAAACAGTTGGCTTTGGGTTTGCAAAAAGGGGTGTTCGGCGCCGCCTTCGCCAAGCGCCTTGATCGACTCGTTGCCATGTTGCCCGATCTCCTGCCTGATGCTGCGCCTGAAATGACGCACGGCGACTTGTGGTCCGGCAACATCCTGTTCACGGCGAGTGGTCCTGCGCTCATCGACCCGGCCGTGGCATATACGCAAGGGGAGGCCGATGTAGCCATGAGCAAGCTGTTCGGGGGATTTCCCTCGGCGTTTTACGACGCATACAAAACTGCAAAGCCGCTGATCGATGGCTGGGAACAGCGAATCCCGTTGCTGCAGTTGTACTGGTTGATGGTGCATGCCAATCTGTTTGGCGGCCATTATATTTCGCAGTGCCAATCCATCGTCGACCGACATGTCAACTGAACGTACACCGCAACGCATCGTCAGCCTCGTGCCCAGCCTCACAGAGTTCTTGGTCGACATCGGCGTGGGCGAACGGCTGGTTGGTCGCACCAAGTTCTGCATCCATCCGGAGGACGCCGTCGCGCGCATCCCGACCTTTGGCGGCACCAAGAACCCCAAGGTGGATGCCATCGTTGACGCAGGTGCCGACCTGGTAATCATGAACCGCGAGGAGAACCGCCGTGAGGACTACGAGGCGCTGGCGGAGCGTACCCAGGTGCTCATGACCGACATCCTCACGGTCGATGACGCCCTCCGCGAAATGCGCATTATTGGCCACACCGTCGGCTGCGAAACGTTAGCAGCGCACATCTGCGACCAAATTGAGGACCAACGTAAAGCTGCAACGCACACCGACACCGTGGATGTCGCCTACTTTATTTGGCGGGAGCCATGGATGGTGGCCGGTGGATCCACCTACATAAATGATGTACTCGAACGATTCGGAATGCGAAACGTATTTGCCAATGAGGAGCGCTATCCTGAGATCCAACTGAGTGAGCTTATAGAACGACGACCGAGTAGGGTTCTGCTCAGCTCTGAGCCCTATCCTTTCAAGCCCAAGCACATAGCGGAAGTCGAAAATGCAGTGCCTGGAGTGCGGGTGGAACTGGTCGACGGCGAGTGGTTCAGCTGGTATGGAAGCAGGATGCTGCCTGCGTTCAAATCCATCATAAAATGGCGAAAAAACTTGATTTGACAGATGCTTGGCACACCAACTGAGGTGGTATAGCCGTTGTAATTTCGTACATTCAGTCTAGAATTTGATACGCAGGCCTTTGATCAAGCACCGATTCCTCTTATTCCTAGCAATATGTGTCACAACTAGCGCCTTAGCTCCTGTTGTCACGTATGCGCAAGTCTCCGCACAGCAGCGATACTACAACGAAATCGCAGCACGAGAAGACTACATCAAAGGATTGGCGGCGTTTGAGTTAGGCGATTATGAGCTGGCTCTGCAACTCCTGAACAAGGCCTATGTGAACATACCTTCCGAGGCCGCACTCAGTTTCGCCCTAGCCGAGACCTACCAAAGAATGAACGATTTGGTGAAAGCGTCGATGTATGCCAAAGAGGCCGTCGAGCTTGAACCAAAAAATAAATGGTACCGACTCAAATTGGCCGATATCTACAGTCAAACCGGTCAAAATGATGCCACGCTGCGTGTTCTAAGAGAGCTGATCGAGACTAACCCAAACGATCTTAACGCCCTTACAGCTCTTGCGTCTACCCAGTCGAAACAGAAGAAATTCTTGGATGCAAACAGGACCCTCGATAGAATATTGCGACTGGGCGGTGAAAATTGGATGATCTACTACGAGAAGTTCCAAAATTTCAACGCCCTTGAGATGCGCGACTCAAGCATTTCGATGCTCAGAAAAATGCAGGAAATGGAGCCGGAGAACTTAGTCACTCTCCAGATACTTAGCCAGTTCTACGCCGATTCCGACGACACCGAGAGTGCAAAGTCGGTTCTGATGAATGCTCTTGAGGTCAACAAAAGAGATCCAGAAACCATGCTCATGCTTGCCGATGTTTATATCTCGGAAGCAAAATGGGACAGTGCAGGTGCCCTGGTCGTCGCATTCGTTTCCGATACGCTTGTGAGTCCATACGACAAGCTTCCTTTTGTGGACCACTTGATTAAAGTTTACCGATCTGACCCATCCAATGATATTCTTGGCAGAGTGATGGTCGACATCGTCGACTCGTACGCCGGTGCCCACCCCCTGTTTGGGCCCGCCCACGCCTATGCCGCCGAACTGTACATCGAGTTGAACCAGACCGACAAGGCGGTCGAAGCATTAGACAAAACGGTTAAACTGATGCCGGCCAACGAACAGGCCTGGCAGGAACGGATCCGGCTACATCTTGTGGCGGAGCGGTACGACATGGCTTTGAAAGCCGGTCTCGAAGCCGACGAGATGATGCCCGACAACCCGTTCATCCAATATTTGCTAGGCAACGCTTATTATCTCAACAGCCAGTCGGACCAGGCGGTGATATGGCTTCAGAGAGCCAGCAGTCTACCGGCACGCAACGAATTCAAGTCGGTGATCTACACATCACTTGGCGACAGCTACAACGCTATGCGTGATTTTGAAAAAGCAGATGCTGCTTTCCAAAAGTCGATTGAATTGAACCCTAACAACGACATCACACTCAATAATTTCGCGTACAGCCTGTCGAATCGCGGCGATCAATCCCTGCTCCAAAAGGCTAAAGAGATGGCCGATAACGCCCTGAAATCATCGCCCGATAATCCGAGTTATTTAGACACCGCCGGATGGATCTACTACCGACTTGGCGATTACCGCAAAGCCCGTGAATTAGTCGGCAAATCGCTCGAATTAAATCCGAATAGTGCCGAGGTTCTTGAGCACATGGGCGACATCATGGATAAACTCGGCGACAAAACGGCGGCCAGATCATATTGGAAACGGGCACTTGATAAGGATTCGAGCCGCTCTCACTTGGGCGACAAAATCGAATGAAGTACAAAAACAGCATAAACGTCACCCTGGCGGCATTTGTGGTCGTTGTCTCGGTGTCGTCGTGCGGTAGCTCTAAAAGAATTGCGGCCAATCAGAATGAGCCGCTGTCGGAAGAGTACAGGCCAAGCAGAGTTTCCAAATCGGAGTTGATGGTTCATTTGGGCGACAGTAGCCTGACAAGCATTCAAGGCCGAGCTCGCGTTCAGTTTTCTGCTCCGGGCAGCTCTGAGCGAGGTATAGCCGAGTTTCGCGCTGATAAAAACAATATGCTCGTTAGCATACGCAACAGCCTCGGCATTGAAGGTGGCAGTGTGCTGGTCGATTCCGACTCAGTGCTCTTGTACTACAATCTCGACAGAATTGCGTGGAAGTTTTCCATAGCAGATTACGAGTCCATGACCGACATCAGCATGAAGCTCCCTTTGAATCTGCTTGCTGTGATTAAACCATCGGTTGCAGAAGACGATATCGCCTCAGTCAAAGAGAATGCCAGCAGTTATCTGTTGACCCTAGATGACGGATCAGAAATTGTCATCGATCGTCAATCACATCTCCCAAGTGTAATTCGTTATAAAACAGACGTACCAGACCGATTTTCGGAGTTCATCTACGAGTCCTACTCCCGATTAAACGGAATCAACTTGCCCCGTCGCATTCAAGCAGTTACACACGACCGAAATAATCGTATCAGATTTGACGTAATTGAGTTGCAAGTCAATCCTTCTAATCTTCGTTTTTCATTGAACATACCTAATGGCGTGCCTATCTTCCGCTGATATGAATTCAATCCGACGATACCTTTTGCCGCTCGCCCTGGTCTTAATCTGCGTATCGTTATCGCATGGGCAGACGAATTACGAGGAACAAATACGTCAAATACGTAATCAATCGGCGCAGACACGCAGCAGCATCGATGCGTTGCGGTCACAGATAAGCGACCTTCAATCGCAGATTACATCTACCAACAGCCGCGAAGAAACCTTGTACCGCGAGTACCAGAAGTCGGAGAGGGAGATCGCCATCCAAAACAGGCTTCTCGCTCAGCTACAGAACCAAGGGCGTCAGATCGAGAATGAAATTCGGGTGACCCAGGCATCCTTCCGACAACTTGAGGAGGATCAATCTAGGCTGGTTGAGTCGTATCAGAAGAGCCTCACACACCTTTACAAGTACGGCAGAACCAACGAAATGGCATTGATTATGACTTCGGGTTCGTTGAATCAAATGTTGGTGAGGGCCTACTACCTGCGGAAATTTGACGAGCAAAGGGTGAAACAGTCCCAGCAGATAAAAGATGGTCAGGAGATGCTCAAGCAAAAGCAGGTTGAACTTGCTGAATCGAGGGAGCGCAACCGGCTAAATGCTGATGAGCAACGAGTAGAAAACGAGATTCTAACCGAATCGAAGCGCAAGCAGGAGGTCACCCTGAACGAACTTCGCACCAATCGAAGATTCTTACAGCGTCGCTTGGATGAATCGCGTAAACAGGCCACCGATCTTGAAAACGCCCTTCGCTCAGCGCAGGCCGAAATTGACCGCATTGCCAGGCTGCAGCGAGAGGAAGCAGAGCGTCTTGAAAGGTTGGCCAGAGCTAGAGAGAACCCGAATGTGGTGGAACGGGAAGAGGAAGTGGCTAGGTACAGTGTTCCGATCTACACCGGCGAAATGCTCAGCGAAGCTGAAATGCTCAACATCGGCGAGAGCTTCCGTAATTCGCGGGGGCGACTCGCATGGCCTGTTGAAAGAGGCGATATTATCACCAAATTTGGACCCGTGCGAAATCCTCTATACGGAACGGTGACCGATAATCCCGGTGTGGAGATTGCAGCAGAACCAGGTTCCACGATTAGAGCCGTTCACAAGGGTATGGTGACCAGCATCATAACCCTCGTTGGCTTTGGCGAGGTTGTGATGGTGAATCATGGCTCTCACATGACTGCCTACGGAAACTTGAGTCGGATCATGGTGCAATCGGGAACAGTTGTTAATGAGGGCGACATTATCGGGCTTTCGGGCAGGTCCGACTCGCTCAAGGGAGCCGTCGTATTTTTCATGGTTCGAGATCTCAACGGACCCAGGAACATCGATCCCGAACTATGGCTACAGCAGCGGTAGGGTGATTTTACGTATCTTTAGGCTTTTAAAAGCACATATATAGATGCAAGGTTCACGGATTTTTGCCTACGTCACCATGATCCTGGTCGTAGCGTTGTTAGTGTTGGTCACCACCCAAGGATTATTTGTCTTTATTCAACCGGGCGATCCACGGGCTTGGCTGGTGCTGTTCATCATGATGTGCATTTATTTCAGTGTCACATACGGGGTGTCGCGACGCTTTGCTCGAAAGCCCATGCGTCCACCAACAATGCCTCTTATTACCGGGGTTCTAATGATCTTACCCCCTTTAGTTTTGAATATGGTTATTGAGAACGATATTCTATTCGGAGCGATGTATTGGAGCTATGTGGGCAGTTGTGCCGTGGGTTCTGGTTTTGGAGCTTGGTATGGAATGCAAGCCGGCTGGCGAACACTCATCGAGTCGTTGGCAAAGCAGAAAAAGCTGAGCCAAGACTAGTAGATACCTCAGCTAGTACTGCGTAAGTACTAGAAGACCTATGCGATTATTTCGAGGGGTTTGTTAAACATCGACTCCATGAGCTCCCTCTTTCGCATAGCCCCCCAAATTTCCAACTCCGGATTATCGCTCGTAACGATCTTGATGACGAGCTTATCTCCCATTTCGATTTCAATTTTTTTGACATTCTGATAGTGGCTGCGATCCAATCCATCGGCCACTCGTAAAATGCCAGCCATTTTCTTGACGCGGTCTTTCTGGTAATCACTCAAAGTGGCATAGAGTTGATGCCGCTTTTTAGGCGTGCTGCGTCGATGGTATCTCGCCACATGCGCCATGATTTCAATTTCCTCTTGGGTAAATCCCTTTAAATCGGCATTCAGAATTAAATACAGCGCATGTTTGTGATGACGGTGGTGCGAAATATGGTATCCGATGTCGTGCATCAAACAGGAGAAATCGAGCAGTTCACGTTCCCTGTCGGTCAAGTCGTGCCAATTTCGCAGGGCATCAAAAATTTGTAGCGCCAACTTAGCCACGTGAGTTGAGTGCTTATCGTGCCAATTACACTTACGTAGTAACTCGTACACCGATCGCCTGCGGGGATCAGGGAACTCGCCCGACATCTTCAGCGACTTCATTTCCTTTCGGATGTAGCTGATGATAATCCCCTCTCGAAGGGCATCGGTGCTTGTCCGTATCGACTTTATGTCGAACATATCAATCACCAAGTCTACCAATACCAAACCAGGTACGATAAAATCGACGCGTTTATCATCTAAACCAGATACCTCTAAGCGTTCCTTCCGATTGAGCCTGATGAAATGGTTGTAAAAATCCTTGAATTCCTCAGCAGTATATTCGAATTCATTGAGCGTCAACGAAACATCCTTCTTCCGTCGGGCGGCTATCATCTGAGCCAAGTTCTGCATTGTACCCGACGAACCAATCAAGGTCTGAACCGGATATCGCTTCATCGCAAGATTCAGGTCCTTCAGATTTTCTTCATAGTGCTCTTTGAGTGCTGCAACCTCTGCCTTAGTAACAACATCACCTCTCACGAATCGACTCGACATTCTGGATACACCGATCTTCCGACTGTCTAAGTAATAAAAATGATCTCTATTTGTAATGATATACTCCACACTGCCACCACCAATATCCATTACCAGAACAGGTTCATTACTCAGGAACAAGCCATGCTGTACGGCAAAACCAATAAGCTCAGCTTCGCGAATACCGGGAATTGCTTGCACTTTAATCCCTGTCTCGTCGATGGCACGCTGTATGAAATCGCCCCCATTCTCCGATTCGCGAATCGCAGACGTGGCATAGGCTATAATTTCGTCGACCTCGTTGCTGTCGCTAAGCTTTTTAATTTTACGTAGTGCATCTATTCCGCGCTGGATACTCTCTGGCGACAGTCTGTGATTGGCAACATCGGAGCCTAAGGTCACCATCTCCTTCAACGAGTCGATCGTCCGATAGCTACGGTCTGGATAAATATCGACGATAACGGCATGAAACGAGTTCGTACCCAAATCGATAGCACAAATCCTGCGAGATGGTAGGTTGGGAATCGAAGATCTAGGGTCGGACATTGTTTGTGGGAACGGGAATCGGGGAAGCGGGAATGGAGATCGGTTAGCGGATATCGGGGATCGCCTATAAGTTAACAGATATCGGATCATATAATCTATTTGATCTTATTGATCTACGGTCTATCTGCGGTCGATCCTTCTTTCATACCTAAGGGTCTATCCTTTCTTTCAGATCTTATGATCTATTTGATCTTATTGATCTACGGTCTATCTGCGGTCACCGAATGATCGCCACCTTTCCCATTCCCTTTTGAGATCCGTCGGGGTTCACTGCGACAACTGTATATACTCCCGAAGACAATCTGTTGCCAAACTGGTCGAGTGCGTTCCAGGTGGTCCTGCCACCGCGCACATCAAGGCGTTGCACCAATTTGCCGTCGACGGTCAAAATATGGATCCTCGTTTCGTCGCTCAAGCCCTCGATCGTGATGTTTCCAACCGAGCGATCATAGACATACGGATTAGGATACACTTTAAGCTTATCCATTTCCCTAACACCTGTGGTAACAGTATCGGTGTAGCTGAGCAATCCGACGTCGGTTGCAATGTAAACTACACCTGAGATGTCGTCGATTGCGACCGATACGACGTTATTTGAAGGTAAAGGGCTGTTGTTACTTGTGAAATGCTTGATGATGGTTACAAGTCCACCCTCCTCCCGAATGTGGTAAATACCATCACCTTGGGTGCCGATCCATTTTTCGTTGGCTGCATTAACAGCTAGTGATGTAATTGAAGTGCGATTCAGAAAAAAGGTAATGTCGCCAGTGAGCTGATTACGTATGCGTAATCTTTCAGCCTGACGATCGGCAGCATTTCCTCTAACAACCCTATCGGGAAACAGAAATCTAGCAATACCCTCTGCGGTGCCTACCCAAACCTCACCACGGCGATCTTGCACAGTCGCCTGCACTCTATTATTTGGCAAGTTGTTAGACGACTGCGTAAGCAACACACCAGCATCGTCAGATGCGCTGTCGAGATTACCTTGGTCTAAAATGAGAAGACCACGTCCGTTTTGTGAACCATCAACAATTGGAATCCACTTTTGGTCAAAACTGTCGACCATCAAACCAAAATAGTGCTCACTCACTGATATAAGCTGGAAGCGAGGAAATCCCCTGAATTGCCTTGTTACTGGGTCGAATTGGTATAATGTATTTGGATTGCCCAAAAAGACCGGGAACCAGAGTCGCCCGTTTGAGTCGGTGTCCATTCCCGGCACAACAGTGAAGCTAGGAGGTGCACTTGGATTGATGGCAGCACCGGCGTCGTTATTCAATACCACTGTTTCGTTTGTTGCAACGACGTGCATAGTGATACCGTCGCCCCAGGATCCGAAGAAATAATGGCTAGGGGTACCTGCAGACACGTAATAACTATTGGCGTTGTAGGTAAGCATGTCGGCGTTTGTATCTCTATTGCGGTTAATCCACTCGCCATCCTTCCGAATCACATACCCTGTGTTGATAAAATTGGACGCAAAACGACCCGGGCTGGCCGATGTACCTGATATTAGGACGCCGTCAACAACATTCAGACCACTGAATAGATTCAAATAAGGACCTGCTGGTGTGAGTGTAGATGGTTGAGCATCATTTCTGTTGTTGAGTCGCAACAATCCGGCAGCGGCTGTGCCCAAAAAAAGTTCTTCGCCTTGGCTATCATTCAAATAGACATCGCGAAGGGTGGTCTCTGCGGGTATGTTTACAGCTAGTGCTATACCATCGGAGCCCACAATGCGTGCATATCCTGCCGCAACCGCAACAAGTCTGGTCTGTGTCTTACTCAAACGGAAACGGGTTACCGGTCCTGATGGATAGTCGTTGATGCTCTGCCATGTACCATTTTGGAAGGTGAAGTTGCTTTGACCAATACTTGCATAGAGCCGATCGCGGAACCACGCCACAGATCTGACCACCTTCGATTGCAAGAAATCTTGATGAATCGTGTTACTCCAACTAGCAGGGTTAACCAAATCGCCATTCGATGGATTACCAATTGCAACTCCCTCGTTGGTTGCAGCATAGATGGTATTGCCTGCAAGCGTGAGGTCGTTCACATTTGTACCAGATGGGAAACTGCCTAAGTTGGCATACGTATCCAACACGATTCTTCTGGCAGGATCATATACCACAATGCCGAAGTTTGTGGCTATGTAGATCCGGTCGGTTCCGACTCTTATGCTGTTAACAGCTCGCCGCGTAAATTGAGTTGCTCTAAAAATGGCGTCATCTCTACTGAACAACTCTGTTTTGGGATTAAAACTTTCGAGCATGCCATCGTCGTATCCAATCCAAAGTAAACCGGTGGCAGCATGGTACGCCATTGCGCTTGGGTTTAGCCGATACAGCCCCTCCGTTCTGGTAAAGATGGCATCGGTCTGCCCATTCACGATCGAATAAAGGCCGCCTTCGGTAGCAATCCACTTTGTGCCGTCTACATCTTCATCAATGAAACGAACAGGTCTCAGTGATGAGTATGACTCCCAAGTTCCGAGTTCTTGCGCATATGCGAAGTCAACAACGAAAAGAGTGATGGCTATGACGAGAGCAAGAGTAGATCGCATGCAGAGAGGGATTTGCTAAAAGTATCGGGCAACGGCATACCCGAGGGTAAGACCCGGTTTGTCGAGGCGTTTTGTTAGGTTGACTCTTCCCAAACCAAAGATACCATTTAGTGCAACACCAATCTCGTGATGCATGCCATCATAGTACGACAAAATGTAATCGGGACGGCTGCGAAGCACTTCAAGCCTATCGCTTGAGATATATGTCTTAGCATGGCTTCCGTAAGCGAGGATGCTCCACCCTTTTTTGGCAAACCACATCATGCCGAGAACCTCGAACGGTATCGTCCTGAAATTGTGCTCCCAGTGCAAGGCCATGTAATGTTCACCTTCATATGGATGATCCTTTAGTGTTTTGATAGCGCCGAACGGTTTGTAGTAACCGGGGGCGACATCGACGATACCGAATCGCTGCAATGGCAGGTCACCGGTCGACGTTCCAGCCATCAAACGCATTTCAAGAGTATTTGGTAAGAATCGACGTTTGTAGAACGTCGGAATTCTCCTGTCTATTGCCACATGTAAACGAGTAAAATCGTAATCGCTGGCCAAGATATCTGAATCGGAAAGCTCGACCTGCACTTCAATGCGATTTTGGCCCATAATGGCGAAGGGTATCAGATCATCGCCATGCACATATTTCAGACTTACTGACCTCATCCATCCTTCGACGATTGCTGGATTGGGCCGCTGGATTGTAGAAGATTTCCAAATGGTGAAATCCGTTACTTTATCTAAACTGGAGTGCAATTCGTTTATTGCCATGAACTCCCAGCTCGATTGCGATCTGGGTTTTGTGTATCGAGTCTTCCACGAAAATCCCTCAGAGCGGTAGTAATCAAAATAATCGACCGATCCCATGATCATGTAGGTGCTACTGAAAATAATATCGCTGGTGATGGATTGGTATCGAGTTTGGGTGCGAGCGTCGTAGCGAGCTTCGTGAGTGAAGCGGCTCATTTTGGGATGGCTGAACTTAACGCCACCCGTGTAATCAATCATTTCGGACGAAAAGTTATATGCACCACCACCAAATGCAGAAAAACGCCTCGAGAAGGGATAACTGAGGGTTCCACCGAGGTTTAGACCATCTACTCGCGTAAATCTGCCACTTGGCATAAATGATCCCTTAAATCCTGGCTTTGTGCTGTTACCACGTTGTCGACCAACTCCAACCGACCTCGAATTGTTATTGTTGTCATCGTCATTGATGAAGCGGGCTAGAAATCCCTTTGGACGAAAAGCCTCATCGAGTGTATTAGTGCTATCGAGTTCGGCATACGCCTTCTCCTCGATGTTGGTTAAGGGGACCACCAATGGACTCTTAAGGAACAGACTGTCGCGTTTCACCGAAACTGTGTCGACGCGTAATCGTCGTTGTCGTCCCTCACCGTAGAGGGAATCGGGAAGTTCGATGTTCACCCTATAGTCGGTTAGTCGCGATAGCTGTTGGATGCCAATTTCAGGGAATTGAAGGCCTACAATACCAAACTTAATTTCGCCACGGATTCTAACATCGATGGGAAACCAATAATCGCCACCAAAATTGCTGAACTGCTGGGTGAACCAAAGGTCGTACTTCTGGATTGGTGGCGGGAAAATGAGTGCGTCGTTTGGTTTAAGGTCGATTTCGAGCAGGGCATAAGCTGAGTCGAGAACGGCAATAGTCCCTTCGAAAGTGGGCTGAAGTTTCCGGCGAGGTGTAACTTTGATATCGAAGACCGTCAAATTGTCGATCGACCTCAACCCAATCAACTCAAAATTATAGAAACGAAATGCATCAGGGTGCGTTGGGCCAACCATGTCGAATCCACCGACACGGAGATTGTCGTCGTAGAAGTTGGGTAAAAATCCTGCCGAAGCTAGATTTTCTTCCATGCCAAGATTTGCTGTCTGCCTGCGGGACTTGATGACCTCGCGAGGGCCCTTCACTTTATCCCAGAACACCTCCGAGAGTGTTTCTGTGATAGATGCTATGTTAGACTCACTCTCGAGTCGCTGTCGGGTGTATGCTTGTGCCGAGTAGCTTTCGAGGCTTCCCCTCCAAATTTGCTTCCTGCGTATCACCTCGCGCATGATGTCGACAGCAGGATTGCCCCCAGTCACAGTCACCTCTCCCAATATTCGCACATTCGGTTCCATTCGGATCGTGAGCGGAGTTTCGTCAATTTTTGAGATCTGGATTTCCTGAGAGAAGTAACCGATGTACCGAATTACCATTACAAAAGGAACGTCTTTAACCTTTAATTCAAACTCACCATCCGCATTCGATATGGTTCCGGTGTATGTATCCTTAATAACGATATTAGCCGAAGGCAGCGGCTCGCCCGTTCTGGCATCTTTAATAAAACCCGACAATGTCTGTGCATTTAGGATTGTGGCTGGCAACAGACAAACCAGCAATGTTAATAATGAGAGGAGTCGCTTAATCAAGTTTAGGATAATTGAATGATTGTGGCAGCAAGTATGATGAGACAACGCTTATAAACGCTGCAGATATACGACATAAGTTAAAAAAAGATTTCACAGAGATACTTACAACGAGACATCGTCGAGCACAAATGCTTCAACTGTTACCGATAGTTCGTAAATTCCCTACCCTGCAATCAGACCTCATAGTTCAACAGGATAGAACAAGTGCCTCCTAAGCTCTAGATCTGGGTTCGAGTC
>CAZVRJ010000004.1:0-92085 GCA_964629885.1 uncultured Chitinophagales bacterium
CCTGATCACTTTCACCGAGATTAACCGCAAGAACGACAAAATCGTTTGGATAATCGTTCATTGCTTTGCTCATCGATGGAAAGGCCTTTAAGCAGGGTGTGCACCAAGTCTCCCAAAAGTCGATCATCACGACCTTGCCCTTGAATTGGTCTAAGGTGACCACATTCCCCTCGTAATCTTTAAAGCTGGCACCAGTAAGCACTTGGGCATAATTCACGGGTGACCCAAATTCAGAAGCGGATGAATCGGATGATCCATTATCGATCGTTGTATCGGGCTGCGCAGTGCATGAAGCCAGCACAAAAAGGAGAGCACCTATCAAAAAGGTATATCGCATGGATTGTTTTTTCGACATTAGTCGCAAAATTATTTGCACAAGCATTTAAAATACGGATAATTAACGTTTATCTCTACACAGGGACCCTGTTAGCTACCATCCGACGGTAGAACGCAATGAGATTATCCTGCGAAACTCCCAGTCTCCACATCAGGTAAATGCTCATGAAGATGAGTTGCAGACGAATTTTCCCCTGTTCCAAATACCTGCGTGGCGATGTTATGGCCACTTTTTCCATCACTTTAAACTTGATTCCGGCTGCGCGAATCCTTCTGGTGAATTCGTTGTCTTCGAGCACTCTGTGGTCTTCTCTGTAACCACCCAGTTTGTCAAAATGCTCCTTGAGAATGTATAATCCCTGGTCGCCGAATCGCACCAAATCCATGTCGAAACGTGTGAGCCAGCCATACACTCTCAAGATGTATGATGGGTGGCCAAATCCAAGTTGAAAACACCCAGCACCATAACCCTTCCCGATAGCGTCAGATATTGACTCCGACCAACCAACCGGCAGTCGAGTATCGGCATGCACAAATAGCAGGATCTCGCCTTTCGCATCAGATGCACCCAAATTCATCTGGATTGCCCTTCCCGACCGTTGCGATTCCACGCATCGCGCGCCTGATTGTTTTGCAATTTCGACGGTTTTATCGCTACTGCCGCCATCGCTTACAATGATTTCTTTGATGAGGCCTTTTGTGTCGCTGATCACGCAGGCTTCGATGGTGGCGGCAATTTCGTCCGCCTCGTTAAGAGCAGGTATTATGACGCTGACGTTCACCTCAGCCAAGCACAGATTCCATGAAGGAGTAACGCTCGAGATCCTCAACGGTATCGATATCTCCTAAAATGGGCAACTCGTACCACGATAAGCCGCTTTGAATCATGGTTTCCATGGTTTGGTCGAACAACAAGGGGCTGCTCCAACTTTTACCGTTGAACAAATCGGCGTGCACCGATTTCATTCCGATCAAATAGTAGCCTCCATCTTTGGCAGGTCCAACCACAATATCGACATCACTTAACTCGACGCGTGCTTTGTTGAGATGCTCGACGTTCAACCGTGGACAGTCGCTTCCGATCACGATCACGTTGTCGTAGTCTTCGTCGAAGGTCTCCGAAATTGCATTGAGTAGCCTTTCGCCCAAATCATCTCCAACTTGCAGATGTTTCGTACCAAAACCGACATCCCATATATCAATCTCAGGGATGAAATCGCTGTAGTAGACTCGTACATGGGTGTCCCACGACGTGGCAACCGAATGCGTGTAATTCACGAGACTCAGATAAACTTCTAATGCTTTCTCGTTCCCGAGCTGAGCAGCCAATCTGGTCTTGACTTTGCCAAGTTCGGGGTTTTTGACAAAGACGACGAGTGCTGTTTTGGTATCGACTGAACTCATGTGGTTCACCTTAGGCTTTTAAATAATCGTATCTTACGACTTTACGAGTTGATTCTCAATTCCATTTGCAGTTTGAGGAACAATAACCTCAATATTATACTCTAAGAGTGTACAGAACGATAACAAACAACGATCAAAGGTTAAAAGACTATGAAAAATGGTACTATTCTTGCCTTATTAGGCCTGCTGTTCCTTTCAGCCTCAGCGGTTCAAGCACAGCCAAAAGGTAATAAAGGTGACACTGGTCTCGGTATCATCATTGGTGAGCCAACCGGTATTAGCTTCAAGTCATGGTTGAACGAAAAGCATGCATTCGACTTGGCTCTTGCATGGACTGTTGAGAGCAACGAAGCGTTGCACCTTCATGGAAGCTATTTGTACCACAACAACAACTTTTTCAATCCAAATCGGGGAAAAATGCCGTTGTATTATGGCATCGGTGGTCGTGTTAAGACCCGCAAAGACCATACGACAGTAGGTGTGCGAGTTCCTTTTGGATTTGAATATCTGTTCGAAGGAGCACCACTTGGTCTGTTCTTAGAAGTCGCTCCAATTCTTGACCTAACTCCAAACACGGAGTTTGACATCAACAGCGGCCTTGGAATTCGGTTCTATTTCTGATCATCACGATTCAAGAAAACAAAAAAGGCGTCCGATCTACATCGGACGCCTTTTTTTTAACCTATTTCAATCAGCTAGCCGACTGAGCTTCTCGCTTCAAAGCATCGAGCTCTTCCGTCTTTGAGTAGAGCTTTACTTGGGCTGCGTCAATTTTTGCCTGGATGTCGTCGCGGAGCTTGTTGCCCTGCTTGCTCGGCTTAATGAACGTCTTCGTGTCGCTGTAGTGCAAAATCATTTGCTGAAGCTCGTCGCATTCCTTTTTGAGGCGCTGCAAATCGTTGCCTTTGCGACGATCGCCAGATCCTGTATCCTGCTGCTGTTGGCGGCGTGGGCCTTGATTGGCATTTTGGATGGATCTTGATGCGCGTTCTTCGCGAGCACGCTGGTACACGGCATCGCATGCCTCTTTGTACTTCGTCCAAAGCTTGTTCTTGTACTTCATAGGTACAAAACCAACCTTTTGATACTCTTCTTGCAACGGCTTGATCTCGTTCACGGCCTGCTGCGGATCTTCAAGTTCAATCAACTTATTGATCTTGTCGATGATGTCTTTCTTGGCCTTGTAGTTTTCTTTTTCGGCATGTCGTGCATTCTTGAGCGAATCGCGGCGCTTCTCGAAGAAATCGTCCATGGCCTTCTTGAAACGATTCCAAAGGGGCTTGGTCTTACGACGTGGCACAGGACCAATATCTTTCCATTGGTTGGAAAGCATCTGCATTTCGCGAGTCGCCTTACCGTAGTCATTTATGGTTGACAATGCCTCGGCCTGTTCGCAAAGCTTCTCTTTTGCCTCATAGTTGGCGTTCTCCGCATCACGGATAACGTCAAGGTTAGAATTCTTTCTCTCGTTGAATGCATCAGAGGCTTTCTTGAATCGCTCCCAAAGTACCTCGGATTGATCTTTCGACACCGGACCGCACTCTTTCCACTCACGGTGCAGACGATTGATGGTACGCGCTGCATTTACCAAGTCTTCTTCGGCAACTAGTGCCTCGGCTTGCTCACAAAGTGTCGTCTTCTTCTTGAGATTTTTCTCAAGCTCGGCACGATACGCTTTGTTAAAGGTGAGTTTGTTTTGTTGGTATGCGTCGAGGGCCGTTCTGTAACGGTTCCAAATTTCGTCTTCCTTCTCTACTGTTACCGGACCCACTTTGCGCCACTGCTGCGAGAGACCTTCAAAAAGGTTGTCGAGGTTATCCCAACTGAGGGTTTCCTCATTGATACTGACGTTGATCATGTCCATTTTGTCCAAGATCAACATCTTTATGTTCAAGTTCTCCTCTTCACGTTCCTTGCGCTTAACGAGGAAGTCGACGCGTTTCTCTTCAAATGTGGTTCTGAGGGCGTCAAATCGTTTCTGCATTTTCTCCACTTCGTCGTGGGGAATTTGGCGAATTTTTTCCCAACGACGCTCCAACGACTTCAGCTCATTAACAGCATTCCAACGACCGTCGCGAACGATGGTTTCCAGACGCTCAAGAAGTTCTTTCTTGCGGTCAAGATTGACGGCACGTACCTGGGTCATCTTCTCAAAATGGGCACTGCGACGCTCATTAAAGTGCGTCTGAGCTTTCTGCAAACGTGCAACTAGGTCTTTCTGAGCATCATCGTTTAGGGCTGTAAGCTCATCCCATTTAAAACGGATGTTCTCAAACTCCAAGTTGCCGTACTGCCAGTCGTTCGACACAGCAATTGCCTCAGCCTTGAGCACGAACTGCTCGAATGGGTAGTGAGGATCTCCCTCGCTAAAAGCTGCTTCGGCAGGCACGAAACCTGCAGGCTCTTCTGAAGCTTCGGCAACGACTTCTGGCTCCTCTTGGTCCCCTTGCTCTTCGTGCTCTTCGTCGGCTACGGGTTGATCATCGTGATGGATTTCGTCCACAACCGGCGCAGCCTCAACCTCTGCAACTTCGGCAACAAGCTCGACTTCCTCTTCATCGTCTTCTTCGACATCTACGGATGGCGAATCGATCGTAGGCTGATCCTCTTCGGTTTCCACCTCAGCCACTTCTTCAGCTGCTGCCTCAGGCGCTTCTTCGGCAATCTCCGTTGCTGAAGTGTCATTGAGGAAAGACATCAGATTGTCGAAATCGCCGACAGCGGCAGTGGCTGTCGCTTTCTCAAGGAAAGCCTTCTTTAGAGAGTCTGGATCAGAGGCCGTCTCGAGTTCAACGACTAGATTGTCGCGTTCTGTCACCAACTCGGCGAAGGCATCAGTAAATGGCTGGAGAACTTCCTCTGCAGTGAACTCTGCCGCGGTGTCGATCGACCCTATGGCTTTTCCGCTGAAATGGCTGTTGTCAGTTTGAACGATTTGTCCATCGCTGGTTATATAGGCATATTCACCGGAGTGAAGTGCGTCGGCTATCTGCTTGGTCATACGAAGAGGATCAAGGGATGTGAATTAGCACCGTATAGATGCGCGTTGCTTATAAATGACAAGGGTAGGCGTTATTGCTTAGCCCTTCTGATGGTTTTTCACATTTGGATATGATGTGTCATACTCCGCCTGTTGAAAAAAGCTGAATTACAAAAATACTCAATACTCTAAGACCGAGCAACAACTGAAAATGAGGCCATTGCCTGCTTTTTTCAATCTGCCAGGTGACTTCTCAACATCCAAGCCGATTTCGAGTGCACATGAAGCCTTTGAGTCAAAATGTCGGTTGATGCCTCATCGCCAATTTCTGTGCATATCGGCATTATTTTACGGCAAGTCTCAATGATGTGCTCGTTATCGGCAGCGAGGTTGTAAACCATGTCCATCGCCTTAGGAATACCGGTATCCTCTTTGATGGAGCTGAGCTTGTCAAACTCGGAAAATGAAACGGGGGCATAAAATCCGACGGCTCGAATACGCTCGGCTATTTCGTCGATGGCTTGTGCCAACTCGGTGTATTGCAACTCAAACAGGCTGTGCAACGAGCTGAAAAAAGGCCCTGTCACATTCCAATGGTAGCCATGCGTTTTGAGGTAGAGCATATAACTTTCGGCCAATAATACGCTCAGACCGTCTGCCACTTGTTTTCTGCTGGCTTCGTCGATGCCGATGTGAACGTTCGCATCCGCTTTTTTCTTGGTGTTCTTACTCTTGCCCATATCTAATCCTCTTTATTGATGAATCCGAATGGTAACATGATAGCAAAAGCAATTTAACGATTCTTAAGCGAAGTAATCAGCTTTTGCATGTCGTTGGGTAACGGGCTTTCAAACCACATTCGTTCATTTCGGGACGGATGCATCACGCCAAGCTTATGAGCATGCAGGGCATGCCTATCCATTCCCATCAAGTCGAGTTCTCCACCATACTGGTGATCACCGATAATGGGGTGGCCGATCTCTGCGAATTGCACCCTAATCTGATTTTTAAGACCCGTTTCGAGCATCACATCGACTAAAGCAGCATTTTCGAAAGCTTCTGCCACTCTATAATGCAGCACCGCCTCGGTTGCGCCATAGCTGCCTGGCTTGACGATCACATTCTTAAAGCTATTCTTGATGAGCTTCATATTATGCACCAAGGTCCCTTCAGGCTCATCAGGCACTCCAAAAACGACCGCTTGGTACATTCTGCTTGCCGACCTGTCGATGAATTGCTGCTTCAAGTCTTCGAAAGCGCCCTTATTTCTGGCAAACATCACCACGCCAGTGGTGAAACGGTCAATGCGATGCACCACGTACACTGGTCCCGATTTTTTGAGATGCTGTTTAAGGAGGTCAAACAAGTTGAGGGCCGACGACTTGGGTATAGGAACCGTCAATAGTCCAGCAGGCTTGTCCACAACCACGATGTCCCGATCTTCGTATATAATGCTGTATCGATCCATATCTCGCTACTGAGGGTTGGTCATGTCAAGTTCCCTGAGGGCCTCCATCAACGATGTATCGTGCGGAAACCGGGCCATTCCGTTTATGAGGGTAATCCTAGCTTTCGGGATGTCGCCGTTCCAAGCATAGGCAACGGCAAGTTCGTGCACTACAACCGGTGTATGCCCTCCAATTTTCAAGCTCTTTTCAAGGTATTCGGCAGCTTTAGAGTAGTTTCCGAGCTCAAATTGGCACTCAGACATCTCGTTTAACAGACCCACATGGTCTGGCCAATGCATAAGTGCCTGATCGTATGCCTGCTCAGCATAGGGCCATAGACCCATCAATGCGCATATCGATCCCAAGACGAAATTCGAATAAGCCAAATCATCGCCCTTCAAACTCGATATCAGTCCAGTTAAGTCGTCGCCGATTTTCTCCAGCTCACCGAAAATCAGGTCGCAGGTATCACGTTCGTCACGCGCCCGAGCCTCCTCCAGTTTCATCTGTAGATCGACTACCTTCTCCGACTGATTTATCAGATACGCTTTATGATCGCTCAAGGTTGGCTTGGATTTATCCCAAGTGGGTTATTTGATGCCCGTTTCTACCTGGTAGACAGATTTCAGGATCATTTGGGCATTTTCGTCTTTATTCTGCATCACCCTATGCTGCAAATTGGTGATGAGATTAGTCCTCGAATCCTCAAAAGCTTTGACCTTGGCGTTCTTCTCACCATTGGTTCGAATGACAATGTAGATATCGTCAGCACGGATCACACTGTACAAGCCGTCTTTGTTTGTTGCATGTGCACGCAGCTTCTCGTACTCGCTGAACAGCTCAGGAAAGTTCTCGGTGTTGTCGCACTTTTGGATGACCGCTACGTCATCTGGACCCTCGGCGCTGAGTGGAATGTGGCACAGGTAGAAGAAGTTGTCGGTATACTGCATGAGTATGAATGATTTTATTCGCGAATTAGGGAATATACGGCGTTTTGGGCTTTTCTTCTGTGGTGCAATTAGCCACCGAAAGCAATAACTTGCAACCATAACGGTTATTTACATTCCTCGATCAACCTCGTCAACGGTTACTTTCATGCATTTACGCAACCGTGTCCTGTTTTTTACTGGACTACTGATTTTACTTTTTTACCCCAGCTACTCATCTAAAGGTCAAGGTGTTCAAAGCGACGCCGGTATGTGGTTGTTACCGCAGATGACCGGACCCGTTTATGAGTCTTTGAAGGCAAAGGGTTTACTGCTACCCGAGTCGGCGTTTCACAGTGGCGATTCAGCCACACTTAACAACGCAATCGTACGAATCAATGTTGGCGAGGGCGGCGGTGGCACAGGTTCGTTTGTGTCGTCGAAGGGATTGGTTCTGACTAATCACCACGTTGCTTACGATGGAATTGCAAGTAACAGCAGCGTAGACGTAAACTTTCTAAAAGATGGATTTTTTGCTACCACACTCGCCGAAGAGATCGAAGCTACAGGCTTTACCTTGTACATCCCTATCGAGCAGGTAGAAGTAACCGCCCAGCTTGACCAAGCTATGGCAAGGGCAGATGCCCTAAATCCCGAGGAAGCCATGAGAGCGGTCAGGCAGCAGATCATTCAAACTAGGTTGGGCGAAAACCCTGACCTCATTGCCGAGATTGATGAATATTGGTCAGGAAACCGTCAATTCATGTCGGTTTACCGCATCATTCGGGATGTGCGCCTTGTGTTCGCTCCTCCTTCTTCCATCGGTAAGTTTGGGGGCGATATCGACAACTGGATGTGGCCACGGCATACAGGCGATTTCACTTTCCTCAGGGCCTATGTGGCTCCCGATGGCAGTTCGAGTCCATACGACGAAAAGAATGTCCCCTTTGTGCCCGACCGCTTCTTGCAGGTGAGTGCCGATGGTTACAAGGATGGCGATTTCACCATGATCATGGGCTTTCCGGGCACAACATACCGCAACGAAAGCAGCTATCATTTTCAGTATTACCAAGAGTCGCAGCATCCTGTTTTGATTCGCCTGTTCCGTGGAATCATGGCTGGCCTTGAGGCTGAAGCAGCAAGCGATCCGGAGTTGTCGGTGGCCACCGCATCCGATAGGGCCTCCTATGCCAACTCTCTCAAGTATTTCGAGGGCATCCATAAAGGCTTTTCCGATTATAAGATCGTGGATCAACGGCGCGAGCAGGAAGCAGCTTTCACAGAGTGGCTTAAGCAAGACATTTTTCGACAGACCGAATATTCCGACGTGTTGCCCATGGTAAAAAAAGGGTACGAAAACATGTCGCAATACGGCGCCATGATCTATGCATATGTGTACACATTGAACAATAGCCCCCTGCTTGAGGTGGCTGGCCTGTTTGCACCTGCCTATGCTGTGATCAACGGAGAAATTCCACGCGATCAACTAGATGCAACCGAGATCGACTCCATCCGAATTGTTGCGGCCGACGCTGCGTCGATGATCGATGCCGACATCGAGTTTGCCAGAATGCATCATTTTCTAGTCGCACTGGCAGAGTTGCCCGAGAATGTACGCCCAGCAGTGCTCACCGAGCTATTCGGTGAATCGAAAGGGACTGAACTCGAGACAAAAGTGGAGGCCTTCCTTGAAAAACAGCGAACAGAATCTGTGATCTTCAACAAAGAGATGGCCGCCGATATATTATCTATGAGAGATTCAGGGGGCGTAAAGGCCAAAACGGATCCCTTCGTGCAACTATACCGGGAGCTTTTGCAAGGGTACTACGCAAATATTGATGGATTTCAGCGATCTGGCAGCTTCATGAACCAAGCCGAGAAAGGCTACGTTGCGGCAATGCTCGATTATCGCAACGATCCGCTGCAATACCCCGATGCAAACTTCACCCTCCGGCTCACCGGTGGTCGTATCATAGATGTGCATGTTCGCGACACCACCTTTGCCGCTCGCACGTATGCTGAGGAAATTCCAGCAAAATACACTGGCATTGACCCATTCGATGTTCCCGAGCGCCAAATGAAATGGATTAACGACTGGCAAAGAGTCAAAGACCAAAATCCAAATGCAGCCGCAAGCAAGTATGCCGATAGCGACGGTCGCCTAGTGGTCAATTTTCTCTCTTCGAACGACATCACGGGTGGCAACTCCGGCAGCCCAATTATGAACGCCAAAGGTGAAATTATCGGTGTTGCGTTCGATGGACTCATCGAGGGTGTGGTTTCCGATTACTTTCATGACCCAAAATACAGCAGGACAATTAGCGTCGATATCCGCTACGTTCTTCACATCACCGAAGAGCTCTATGGGTTGAAACACCTTATCGACGAGATGGGTGAAATTCGTAAATCGGGTTCAAAGTAGATACACTTATGATCCATACTTTCGGCCGAAATGGCAAATAATTTGGATTCGTTTGGAATGAACGATAATTTACGTTTTCTCATCAGTTGCATATCTGTTCATGCTCTTGTATTTTCGCATGCGTCTGCTCATCGTACAATTTCAATAAGTCCCCCAACCCCATGAAAATCCAGCAACGTAACAATATCGTCAGCATTTTTCTGATCCTGATCATTATTGCACTCAGTTACGTGCTCTACGACTCTATCGTTACCCCATGGCAACAGGAATTAGCCAAGCGCAAGCTTACCGACGATACCCGATTCAGAATGACGTTAGTTCGTGATGCTCTCATTAATTACCAAGCGCGTCACCCAGAAGGAAAGTTCCCAAGCACGCTCGACAGCCTTGTCATATTCCTAAAGAGCGATTCGTTGATGTTGGTTCGCGGAGCCGATCTCTTCACAGAACGAGGTCGTGGTTACAATCCCGATAGCCTGATTTTCTCGCACCGTCCACCACACGATAAATTTGTCTATTCTGTGAATGACACAATTCGTCCGCCGCTTTACTTGCTCAAAGACCCATCGAGCGATGATGCCATCGGGAGCCTGGAGCGTATTACGCTGCTGAATGCTCCGAACTGGCAGTAAGTTTGATTCCGATGTCGGGATCAAACACTTGTCTCGCAGTCAACTTTTTTGAGCGAAGGCTTTTTTACGCCGTTTCGGAGCTTACCGAGCGGCGTAAATTGGTTAGGCTAGGGTCGCACGAATACACTTTTTCGATTGCAGACGCATTTCGGGCAAACGAAGGCAGAAAGTTGGATGGGATCTATTCCGTTGTAAAAAACCTGAAAGCGGAATATGACCCCAAAATGCTTTACGTCACGACCTTCCCAGTTCACGAATGTTGGAGCATCCTGCCAAAGCTTGCGCAGGACCAGCCAGAGGAGCGCGAAGCCTATCTCGGAATCCTCATGCAAGGTGTGAAACGGCAGCACGTAGAGACCACTTGGCACGAACTGAGTAACAGAGATTACCGCATGCTTGCATTGCGCGACCGCCGCATCATGGCTGGATTCGAGCGTTTCGGCGAAATCGTTTCCGCAACCGATTTCATCAGCGACTTTGAGATTGGCTCAAAATGGTCAGGCAATCCTTCGAGCGGCGGGAGCTATCTCACGATTTGTGCTCATGCAGGATACCTGAGCGTCTCGTCCTATCTACTTGGCAAACTACGTGGCACAACCGGGATCCGTTTCGACGCCTACGACGACCTGTCATACCTATGGGCGCTAAACGCGCAGCATCTACGTTGGATGAAGGGTATTCACGAACAGGTGCTCATCTACGGCCATCGTTCTGCTATGGTGAGCGATGTCTTACGATCAGTGATGGATTCGGCATCGGATGTCCTCGTCATGGACTCCTTAGCAGCGATGGGTGCTTCGGCCTCTGAAGAAACGTACAATTTTGACCTCTCGCAGGCATTCCCCGCAGTAATGCTTGCAACAACTGCCAAATAAAGCATGAGAATCATAACAGGAAAATTAAAGGGAAGGCAGTTGGAGACCCCTCTCGACTTGTCTATCAGGCCAACGGCCGACAGATGCAAGGAGAGCATGTTCAACGTTATTGAGTCACGCAAAGGCATTCATAATGCGCGTGTGCTCGATTTATTCGCTGGGACTGGCAACCTTGGCTTTGAGGCCATATCGAGAGGAGCCGCTCATGTAACGTCGGTAGATAGCTCTTTAGAGTCGGCTCGACTCGTGCGAGCAGGCGCCAAATGGTTTGATATCGAATCGCAGATAACCTTTGTGGGTGCCGATGTTGATTCCTATTTGGAGAAGCAACCACCCGGTGCTTTCGATATCATTTTCGCAGACCCACCCTACGATTGGGATGGTATTCCAGGCTTACCAGACAAAATCCTTAATACAGCATGGCTTGTTGAAGATGGGTGGCTTATCGTTGAGCACGATGCACGTCATTCATTCACAAATGATCCACGATGCGTGTTTGCTAAGCCATACGGTCGAACCATTGTCAGCATTTTTCCAAATGAACAAGGCTAATTAGGGGGACCACAAATGTCAATCGCGATGTACCCAGGGTCGTTCGACCCAATTACTTTTGGCCACCTCGACATTTTGGAGCGTGCCACCCAAATATTCGACAAGGTTATCCTCACTATCGCCGTAAACACACAAAAGTCTTCGGTTTTCTCGGAGGAGGAGCGCCTGAACCTAATACACGAATGTGTCTCTAAGCATGAGTGGGCACATAAAGTGGAGATCGATTCCTTCACAGGCTTATTGGTGAACCATGCCCGAAAGCATGGGGTTCACACATTGGTGAGGGGTGTTCGCCAATTGTCTGACTTTGAATATGAGTTCCGGATGGCATTGATGAACAGAAGGCTAGGCCAAGATATAGAGACGATTTTCCTCATGCCGAGGGAGGAGCTCACCTTCGTATCGGCCACGCTAGTGCGAGAGGTGGCATACTGGGGCGGTGATCTTTCCTCGTTTGTTCCAGAGTTGGTTGCAGATGCCTTGCGAGAAAAATTCAAAGACAACAACTAGCTCGCTACTCCGCCGCCGTAACCCCTTCATCCTTCATGGATGCCAGTTTAGAAAGATTTATGTTCCCCATAGTAGTCTTGAGATCACTCATGGAAACATCAGATCCCTTTACCTCGACGATATAGCGATTTACGACCACCACGGTTATTTCGCCACTTGAGTAGCCCTCGCCCTCCGAAAATTTCTCTAATGCCGGATGACCGTCAATTTTAGTTGTGCGTTCGTATCCGCCCGTCGACTCCTTGTCGATCACCATATTCATCCAAGCCATGCCGAATGCAACCAAAGAAGTCATTGAAGCGACATCGGTAATCTTTACGGTAATCCTCTTCTTACCATCTGGATCTTCGTATCGTGCTTCTGCATATGACGTCGCCATACCCGATATGCCACTCTTTTCTCCAGTTTTATCGACTTGATCCATTCCTGCAGCTTTCGATGGCAGCATCTCGGTCAATGTCCGAAAGTCGATTGGGTCGACATTTTTATTTGAGAGTTCTTCGGCGGCTTTTGCGGCATCCTCTAAACTTTTCGCAAGGCCACCCAATGCACCGGCAATTCCACCGCTGTTCGACGAACCAGTTTCCTCCTGAGCGTCTTCAGTCTCATTCTTTGATGATCCGGAGCACGAAAGCAATGATGTGCCAATAAGTAGCGTCAGAAGTAAACATAATTTTTTCATGGTTGACATTCGTTAGTTTGAGTGAATGAACATTCGCCGATTCACATATTAACATGGCTGGTTCCAAAAGGCAATATTTCAAAAATTTACAATTTTCGGAACATTTACCAGGATTTGGCGTTAAAAATCTCACAATAGTCAGCTACGAGTGCTAAATTATACCAATATATGTTACGCTACGCTATCATATTTCTGATCGTTGCAATCATAGCAGCGGTTTTCGGTTTTGGCGGGATTGCCGGAACAGCAACAGACATTGCCAAAATCCTGTTTATTGTTTTTATCGTTTTATTTTTGGTTTCGCTAGTGTTCGGTCGCAGAAAGATCTGAACTGAAATGCGAGACATGAACCACTAAATCACACAGATATGTCAAAATCAACAACACGCAAAGCAGAAGCCATGATCGACCAACTTGAAGGCATGGTAGAAGAGGCCGGTCAACTTATCAAAGAAACTACCGAAGAGTCTGTCAAGAAGCAGCTGAATGCATTCAAAGACAATATGCAAGATCTGAGCAATAAGCTCAAAGGCTACTACGACGACGTAGAAGAAGCTGTGGTAAGTGGTGCAAAAACCACCGACAAGGTCATCCGAAATCATCCGTATGAATCCCTAGCCATATCTTTGGCTATCGGTGTCCTGATTGGTGCTCTAATTCGAAGCAGATAACACCAAATCGCATTTTTCAGGGTGGGTTACATGAGTAACTCACCCTTTTTTTGTTGCATTTTGCATGATATGGATATATCGATTTCATGCATATTGCATGAATATTTATAAATCAGTCCGATAAATATGTTAAATCTGAGCTAATAGAGCCTATTTCATCTTCGAGATTTCGTTTGGCACGCTAATTGCTTGATAAGATAAACAAGCATTAGACGATCGGTATAACAAACGAAAACCACTTCACCCATGAATGCTCGATTGATGATACAGCTTAGCGACGAGGATCTGATGGAACTGTTCCAAGCAGGGCATCAAGCTGCATACGACCTCCTGTTTGAGCGTTATAAAAAACGCATATATCATTTTCTGTTTCGATACACACATAATGAAAGTGACAGCGAAGATTTAGTTCAAGAGACCTTTATGCGGGTTTTCCGTAGCAAAAGCTCATACAACAGAATCGCCAAGTTCTCAACTTGGCTCTACACTATAGCACTGAACCTTGCCAAAACGCATTACAAGAAAAAACTAAAGATGGAGATGGTCTCGTTTCAGAACGACGATGGCTATCAGACCTATGAAGTCACAGACATGATAGAAGATCATGAACTTGAACCCGACCGCATGTACCAGAATCGCACTATCGTGCGTTACATTGAAATAGCACTACAAAAAATTTCTGTTGATTTTCGCGAGGTTTTGATACTCCGCGATATTCAAGGGCTTAGTTACGAAGAAATCAGTGAAGTGACCGGATTCCCAATGGGAACCGTAAAATCGAAGCTGAATCGCGGTCGTGTGCAGCTTCAACTGCTGCTGCGTCGCATGACCGCAGACCCCCACACTGCCGACCAGAAGACACGCTATATCATTAGCTGAATCTGATTTGGACGGCAGTTCGACGCAAAGTCTGACACACGCAAGGCGACTTGATGGAAATCAAGTCGCCTTATTTTTTACGTGAAGCTCAAACCAGAATGTTGAGCCACCAAATTCATTTGATTGAATTCCCACTTTTCCTCCATGGGAATCAGCCATTTGTTTCACGATGGCAAGACCAAGACCCGTACCATTGTTGCCTTCGCCGGGAATACGCCAAAATTTTTCAAAAAGATTGCTGTGGTGCTCTAATGGAATGCCGGGTCCGTGGTCAATAACAGAAAAACGGACACTCGACGCACTCCTCTCGGCAATAACTTGAACTTCACCTGGATTGGCATATTTACATGCATTCGAGACAAAATTTCTCAGAATATGACGTAATACCCTTTTGTCAACCATAATATTATCAAACTCTTTTTCCATCTTGAGTTTTAGTTCAACATTTCGCAAACCTGCCAACTCTTGATTCTCGTCTATAACTTCTTCGAGCAACTCAGCGACATTACACATCTCCAAGTGAATAATCTGATTGCTGTGGTCGATGCGTGCCAGTTCGAGAAGACCATCTAATGTAAGCAGCATTCGCTCCGATTCTTCCCGAATCATACTGGCCAACTCTTCCTGTCGGTCGTTCAACTTACCTACGTTCTGCTCAATCAGCAAATGGATGGCCATCCGAAGAGTGGTGAGAGGGTTCTTGATTTCGTGGCTTACCGTCGAAATCAGATTCGATTTGATTCCGTCGACAAGTCGCATGCTCGTGATGTCGTCCAAGATGACAGCCAGACCTTGATTCGCCTCGTATTGATCCGACAAGTGAAGTATGCGTGGCAGAAAATGACGTTCCTGGCTGCCGATTCGGAACGTAAGTGCGTCGTTGAGCCCTTCAGGGACATAGTCGTTCACATTGGTGAGCTGCAAATCCATGTGGTTTGACAAAAACTCGGCAACCGCCTCACCATCCTGGTATCCTAATGCGACCAAAAAGCGATCGGCGGCCGGATTTCTGTAATCGACCTCCTGATCTTCCTTCATAATAAAAATGGGATGTGGGAACGTCGCAAATGTTTTCTGGATGGTTCTTTGGAGAAGCAAAATCTGTTCCGAGGTCTGGTCTGTGTACAATTTTAGCTTCGACGACATCTTATTAAATGATCCCGCAAGTACGCCCAACTCGTCATCCGAAACAACTGGGACACTCTGGTCGTAGTTTCCCTCGCTGATTTGCTGAATACGGGTTGCGATATAGCGAATAGGCTCCAATATCCAGAGCACAAGCTGCCAAGAAACATACACCGATCCCAGCAAGGCAAGAACAACAGCAATTATGATATATAATTCTGTCTCATCGGCTGTTGACTTACTTCTTTCGGCTCTGATAGAGACGTTGTCGACAAACCTCCGCTCTAAATCGGATGCGTTATGCGACATTTCGAGCACAGTAGCCGAAAGTGTGTTTTTGAGAGTGTCGAGACCAGCTTGTGGTGTGGCCGGATCCGAATAAAGCATTGCATATTCCACTACTCGAACAGCAGCGTCCTGAAAACGCAGGCTTTGTGTGGGATACATCGACGTCCCTGAATTGCTTTGATACCCTTCTAGGGACCTCTGAAGCCGATCTGTTTCACGTTGCGCCAATGAGCGGGCCCTCACCCATTGCCCCTGCTCAGCTAGAATTACAGCATGGAGCAGATAGTTTCCAGCTAGCTTGGCGTCTTGAAGATCTTTGAGAATATCATAATTCTCGGATGTGATTGATTTTACTGTATCAGAAAGATTCCGGGTAGAACGAACTGAGTAGACGGCCATCGATAGAAGAATGATGGCCAAACTAAGCAACCCCAAAAGAAACCGAGTACGAAGCATGTTACGTCGCAACTTGCCCAGCAACCGTCGCAACATGCTTACGTTTTTATGAAGGTTGCCTTCACTCAATGTTATATTTCTTTCGTTTTCTATACAAAGTCGCGGTATCTATTCCCAGGATTTTGGCAGCCTCTTCAAGGTTATTTGCTTTATGAATCACTTTCTCGATATGGATGCGCTCGATATGTTCCATTGATACAGGACTTCCAATATGAATAGATGTTCCCGATGTCGGAGATGACGCCATGGGCAAGTCCCAAACTTGGATTAGAGGTCCGTCGGCCAATATCACAGCACGTTCAAGCGCATTTCGAAGCTCTCTCAAATTACCGGGCCAGTCGTACGATAGCATCAGTTTCTGAGCAGGTTCCGAGAAACCTGTAATCTCACGCCCCATCGACTTGCTTAACTGCCGAAGGTGCTTGTTTGCATGCCTTAGGATACTAGATGTTCGTTCTCGCAACGGTGGCATGTTCATGGTTATCACATTAAGGCGGTAGAACAGGTCTTCACGAAACGAGCCCGATGCAACCATAGCCTCAATATCGCGATTGGTGGCAGCAATGATGCGAACATCTGCTTTACGAGTTTTATGGTCGCCTACTTGCTCATACTCTTTCTCCTGAAGCAATCGCAACAGTTTTGGCTGAATAGATAACGGCAACTCGCCGATTTCGTCGAGTAAGAGAGTTCCTCCAGAAGCAACCTCTACCTTTCCAACCTTATTTTGAACAGCTCCCGTAAATGCTCCTTTAACGTGCCCAAAAAGCTCACTTTCTAACAATTCTGCCGATAGGCTAGGACAACTCACAGTGAGAAATGGCTCTTTATTGCGATCGCTTCTACGGTGTATTTCGGATGCCAGAACACTTTTACCAGTCCCATTTTCACCGAGAATTAAGACTGATGCCTGTGTAGGTGCTACTTTGTCGAGTAGTTGAATGACTGGCATCATAGCGGGGTCATCGCCAGAAAAGTCGTACACATTGTTGCCAGCAGCAACCTGTTTCTCCAGATCTTCGACACGTTGTTGCAACAGTCTGTGTTTGCTGATCTTCAGCAAAACTTGCCTCATCACATCGGGTGTGATCGGTTTCGGAATGTAGTCGAACGCCCCAAGTTTAATAGCTTCTACAGCTGTTGAATAAGAGGCATGCGCCGTCAGTACAACTATGCTAATGTCATGCTGCGCATTTAACAGTGGCTCTATCCAGTCAATTCCGTTATCAGACCCTAAATTCAGGTCTAAAAATGCAACCTCCACTCTGTGATTTTCTACGTATTCGACTCCTTCTTTGCCACTCTTTGCGCTCGATGCTTCGTAACCCATCGTCTCGAGTCCTAACACCAATGCCTTTCGGATGTTGGGTTCGTCGTCAATGATCAGTGTTCTCATTTTCATAGTAGTTTTGTACAATTTCGGCAGCGATCAAGCCACCCCTAAGATAATAAAGAGGGAAAGCGCTTTCCCGTTTTCGTGTGAAAATAGATCTCAAAAAATGGCTATTTTCATGTTTTAATCCCAACTCAGAAGCAAAATCGACGTGTCTAGCATATCTCCTCGCGCAACTGCACTATCACCATCCGAAACACTAAAGATATCTGCCCTTGCAAAAGAAATGCAACAGGCTGGAAAATCCGTTATATCTCTCAGTGCCGGAGAACCAGACTTCAAGACACCCGATTACATCTGTAATGCCGCCATAAAGGCTATCCGCGATGGTCACCACGGCTATACGGTTAACGCCGGCACCATTGAGCTTCGTATAACCATTGCAAATAAGCTGATGCGCGAGAATAATCTCAAGTATGCACCAGATCAAATAATCGTGTCGAATGGAGCCAAACAGTCGATTGGCTTTGCTATACTGGCATTAGTTGGTGAAGGCGACGAGGTTATAATCCCAGCACCCTACTGGGTGTCGTACCCCGAGATGGTCAAGTTTGCTGACGCAACGCCGGTTTTTGTAAGAACAGCGTTCGAGAACGACTACAAAATGACCCCGAAGCAACTGGAGGAGGCCATTACTGCAAAGACGAAAGTGCTCATTCTTTGCTCGCCATCGAATCCGACCGGCAGCTGCTATACACGCGAAGAGTTGGCAGCTCTGGCCGACGTAGTGAGGAAACATCCGCAGATTACAATTATCAGCGACGAAATTTACGAGTACATCGTGTTCGACCATCCACACGTGAGCATTGGGGAGGTTGCACCCGATCTCTACGACCGGTTCGTGCTGGTAAACGGATACTCAAAGGGATTTGCCATGACGGGCTGGAGATTGGGGTATTTGGCTGGTCCGAAAGAAGTTGTGGCGGCGGTGGGCAAGATTCAGAGCCAAGAAACCAGTGCTCCTAGCACCATCAGCCAGAAGGCTGGCGAGGCAGCCTATTCCCACCCGTTAGACGAGGTACTCATCATGCGGGAGGCTTTTAAGCAGCGTCGCGATTATTTGGTTGATGCACTCAATTCCATCCCAGGAGTGAGATGCTTCAGACCAGGAGGAGCTTTTTACGCGTTTCCCGATATTTCTGCATACTTGGGTGGCAAGGGCGCAAACGGCGAGCCCATCGATACAAGCACCGAATTGGTGATGTACTTATTGGAACACTCCGGTATTGCCATGGTTCCGGGCGATGCATTTGGAGAGCCAGATGGCATCAGACTCAGCTACGCAACTTCCATGGAAAATTTGGAGGAATCGGTAAAGCGCCTCAAAGTAGGGTTGAGCTCCATCAAAATGAACTGATATGTCGAATGACGAGAAACACCATATCGTGAACAGGTCAGATGGCCATCAACAAGCTCTTGACCAGTTTGTGCTGTATTGGGGTGAAATGGCGTCGTCGTGGGGCATTAACAAAACGATGGCCCAAATTCATGCACTTTTATACGCAGAGCAGGAGCCGATGGACACCGACACGGTAATGCTCGAGCTCAACATAAGCCGTGGCAATGCGAATATGAACCTTCGCAAATTGCTCGACTGGGGCCTCATCCATAAGGTCAATAAAGAAGGTGAACGTAGGGAGTATTTCACGGCCGAAAAAGACGTCTGGAACATGGCAGCTCGCATCATCCGTGAACGCCAGCGCATGGAAATTACCCCGATCAAGGAGAATTTGAAGGAATGTCTCACCATGGTTGAGGGTGAAGCATCGAATGCGGCATCCGAAGCGGCGTTTAGAGAACGGATTCAGAACTTTGTTTCCTTCTTGGAGCTTTTTGAGGGTTTTACCCAGGCCATACTTCCTTATGTGAGCGAGAAGAACTTGAGCTCACTACAGAAATTCGTATCCTTTGCCAGAAAACGAAATCTGCTAAAGGGACGCCCCGAAGACCATCTACCTTTGTAATCGTATGCTACCAGGACGCAACTCAACACAGGGCACCGGGAGGTCGGGCGAGGATATTGCCGTATCCTTCCTTGAGAACGAGGGGTACACCGTTTTAGAGCGGAATTACCACTTCGAAAAAGCCGAAGTCGACATCGTGGCATACGACAATCAACGCTTCATCTTTGTAGAAGTAAAGACCCGTATGGGCAGCTCCTTCGAAGAATCGGAGGAAAGGCTCTCACAAGATCAGTTCAAACGCGTTATGAAAGCCGGACAAGCTTGGCTTTACGAGCGTAAAATGGAAGGAGCCCCCGTACGTTTTGACCTTATCACGGTACAGATCAAGGGCTCCGATCCCGTAGTTAGGCATTACAAAAACGCTGCAAACGACCTTCAGCAATTTCGCTGATATCTGGTTTATTGCAATCGAGTTGCATATATCGGGTCGATTGACGATATTTCATGGATATGACCCTTTTACGTAGACATATCGCGACAGTATTGATTCTGGCTGTTTTCAGCCTGATGATGCACGTAGGCGTCTACCATAGCCATGAATCGGAAGAGAGTCAGGCCCAGGAGCAAGACCATGGGCATATTAGTTCAGATACATGTATTGCAGGATTGGCCCATGCTCAGCTTTCGTTAGAGCTGGTGGCTCCGACAGCAACTTGGGTTCCTGTGGCCGTAGTTCCCTCATCGACCAGCGAGAACTACCACCAAAATTCGCCGTCAAAAAAGTTCGGACGGGCACCCCCATCTGTAAACACGGCAGTCACTACTTAAAGTGATCGACATCAGCTGGCCTGTATCCAGCTGATCATATGAGCTATTAACGCGCGTGATGCGGTCGTGCAACAGCACGGTTGCAACCTCGCATAGTTGCATCAAGTGTTTACAACAGCATTTTTATTTGGGTTATTACTAGCGTCTTTCGCAATGGATCCGGTTTTGTTGACAGGAAGAGTCATCGATAAGACCACCGATATTCCGTTGCAAAGTGCAACTATCTTAGTTGTGGGCCAGCAGCGTGGAACTACCACAGATTCGCTTGGCACGTACAATTTGCACCTTGAAGCCGGTACTCACGTACTTGAGTACCGATATGTCGGTTACAAGCCTCAACAAATTGCCGTGACTGTGTTCAGAGACACAACCATCAACATCGCACTGGATCCAGATGTGTCCATATCGAAATCGGTCGAAGTTCATGCTGAGCGAAATCCACGGACAATGACTTCAACGACCGGAGTCACCTTGTCAACGCAGGAGCTAGATCGTAGCCGAGGTCAGACCTTGGGTGAGTCACTAGCTGGCGTAGTGGGCGTGGATGTGCTTCAAACTGGAGCCTCTATCGCAAAACCCGTCATACGTGGCCTTCACAGCGACAGAGTAATTACCATGCAGTCGGGACTTAGCCAAGAGGGTCAGCAATGGGGTGGTGAGCATGCGCCCGAAATTGACCCATTCTCGCCGGGAAGGATTGAGGTAATTAAAGGCGCTGCTGGCGTCGAATATGGTATTGGTGCAATAGGTGGTGTCATTAGAGTCATCCCACGTGCAGTCGATTTCACGAGATTGATAAGCGGTTCGGTTTTGGTGAACGGTTACAGCAACAATGCCCAGGGGGCGGCAAGTTTGAATTTGGAGGGAAGCCCAAACCGTAGCAATGACTTCAACTGGCGCGTGCAAGGCAGTGTCAGAAAAGCTGGAGATTCCAGATCACCCAACTATGTGATCGACAACTCAGGTTTCCAAGAGCTAAGCTTGAACTCCATGTTGGCATTTAAAACCGGAAAACTCACGAACCGATTGTACGCCAGCACCTACAACACGGAACTAGGTATATACACAGGGGCTCACTTTGGTAGCCCAAATGATCTTCAGCGAGCTATCGACCGGGGTGCTCCGGCGGTGGAGCAACCCTTCACGTACTCCATTAAAGCGCCAAAGCAGCAGATTAGACATCACTTGTTTTCTGCAGAAAGCAGTGTATTTATTGAGAAAATTGGGGCTTTGGACGTCCACTACGGACTACAGCAGAATAATCGTAAAGAATTCGATGCCCACGGACGATTTGGCAGAGAGTTGAACGAAGCCGCATTCGATTTAACCCTCACTACGCAGACCCTTGACGTTCGACTTCAGCATCTGAGTATATCTGGCGTCGACGGCAAAGTTGGTCTTCAGGTGAAGCGGCAAGGCAATGTGAGAAGTTCAACGGGCTTTCTCATCCCAGATTTCAGGAGTTATTCAGCTGGTTTCTATGTTTTGGAGTTTATACAACTTGGAGACATCAGGTTAGAAGCCGGAGGACGCCTCGATTACCTGTGGAACAGGGTGTATTCGGTGAGATCGCCCCGTATTGATGGACGTTCTGACCATTGGCTGCAGCCTAGCGGGGCTGTTGGTATGGTTTGGAATATCTCCGATGAGCTTGAGCTGAGTGCGACAATCGGCTCGGCTTGGAGGCCAGCTGGGATCAATGAGCGTTTCAGTTACGGTGTACACCATGGAACGGCACAGTATGAAATCGGGGATCCGAACTTGAAGCCCGAGTTTGCCACAAACACGGAGGTCGGAATTTCGTGGGAGTCGGAAACGGGAGGAATTCGGCTGAATGCTTGGAACAGTTCGATAAAAGACTTTGTACAACTTCGACCTGACGGATCTGTCGTCAGCACCATTCGCGGGGCTTTTCCTCTATATTTATACCAACAATACGACGCAACTCTTCGAGGTCTTGAAGTATCGTTTCATATTCACCCAGTCGACTTCTACGAAACCGGAATTAAAGGATCGATACTCTGGGGCGACAATAGAGAGCTCGGCGAACCACTTTACATGATGCCAGCCCCAAATCTGCAATGGGTCAACAACTTGACACTTCCGTCGAGCGGCACATTTCGGCAAAACACGTTTCAATTGGGTCTTCGGTCTGTTGCTAGACAGACGAGATTTCCTGCATTGGTAGAGACTGAAGCGTACCGAGAACCACCTCCACCTAAGAGCTACTCACTGCTTGACTTAGGATTTTCTTCGAATATCCGAATCGGTGAGAAAAAATTCGACCTCAGCGTCGATGTAAAAAATGTCTTGAATTTGACCTATCGCAACTACCTGAGCCGCTTCCGATACCTCATCGATGAGCCAGGTCGCAGTGTAGTTATTCGTATGGCTATACCTTTTTAAACAGAACAACATCACTTAACAGAACCATCATGACAATCATGAAACTTAACAATTGGACCAACCTTACCCTCTTTTCGATCATCTTACTTTCTCTAGGCCTCACTGCTTGCGACAAGCCCGGGGACGATGATGATGCCGGTGAACAAGAATTTATAACCAAAGTTACAGTGCGCCTTGTAGAGCAGGGTACTGGAAATGTGATCAACATCATCTGGAATGATCCTGATGGTGATGGGCGTGGCGATTTCGTAGGTGCCGGCAACATCAGGGCGAACTCGAGCTACAAAGGCACTGTAACGCTACTCAACGAACTCGCAACCGACCCCAACGAGCGCGACATGACCAAGGAGATTAAGGAAGAAGCCGATGAGCACCAATTCTTCTATACATTCTCCAGCAATCTTGCGCCATTTGCAACTATTGTAATTACAGATCGTGACAAGCGTGGATTGCCACTCGGTCTCGAGTTTGACCTAACAACCAAGGCACTTCCGGGAGGAACTGTGAGCTTGGTCGGTTCGTTGAATATTGTTTTGAGTCACTATACCACCATCACTAAGACTGGTACAAATCCTGGCAACGAGGAAGACATCAACATTTCGGCACCGGTATCTATCAGTTCACAGTGAGGTATGATATTACTTACATGAGGATACAATCTTTAACCAAAGGTAGAACCTCATTTGAGTATATTCATGTTCAGTTCTTCAATCAATATTGATGATGTCCACATCCTATCTGCACATATCGAACGTACGAAAGGCCTATCCGGATCCTGAAACGGGAGCACAAAAACTAGTGCTCGACATTGCCGATTTCAGGATGGATTCAGGGAGTCAGGTCGCCATCGCCGGGAGTTCCGGCGGTGGTAAGACCACATTGCTGCATTGCATAGCTGGGATTGTAACACCCGACAGTGGGAGTATTGAGATTTCTGGCACAGATATTGGCAAGCTCAGAGAACGCAAGCGTGATAGGTTCAGGGCCAATCACATCGGGTACGTGTATCAGACCTTCAATCTGATCCAAGGCTTTACGGCATTGGAGAATGTGATGCTCGGAATGCTATTTTCGGGTAAAGGGGTGAACAAGGAGAAAGCTGAGTCTTTGTTAGTGCAGATGGGTCTTAAAGACCGTCTGAATTATAAACCGTCGCAGCTATCGGTGGGCCAACAGCAGCGTGTGAGCATTGCACGTGCCGTTGTTAATGACCCCGATCTCGTGCTCGCCGACGAACCTACAGGCAATCTAGATCCAGCAAGTAGCGAAGAAGCGTTGGCTTTGCTTAAGGAAGTAACCAGGGGCAAAATGCTTTTATTGGTAAGCCACGAGCAGGATGTTTTGAGCCAGTTTGATCGCGTTATAGCACTTCACGACATTAACAGGGCCCGGATGTCATGACAACACTGAGCATTGTTACCAAAAATCTTCGTAAGCGTCTGTTGGCCACGATACTGACCACGGTTTCCATCGCATTGGGAGCCGGGCTGATCATGGCAATTTTGACCATACAGTCAGAAACAGAGAAGAGCTTCAACCAAACATCGGTTGGCTACGACTTGATACTGGCCGCAAAAGGCTCGCAGTTGCAAAGCACGCTCAACACCCTGTACCATGTCGAAACATCGACAGGGATTGTACCCTACGCTTTGTACGAGGCAACCAAGAATGATCCCCGTGTGGAGTATTCGTTTCCATTTTACGTGGGTGACAGCTATCGACAATATCGAGTTATAGGAACATCCCCCGATTACTTAGACAAGGCTATTCCACGTCGAGGTATGACCTATTCGATGCGTGATGGCCGAAATTTTACTGCTGTGCACGAAGCCGTTCTGGGTGGACTAGTAGCCGATCAGACAGGTATGAAAGTTGGCGACACCTTCTTTTTCACGCATGGCGTAACCATGGCTGACGGTGCTGCCGAAGAGTACGTGCATGAGGATCACCCGGTAACCATAGTCGGCATCCTTGACTATACAGGTACGGCAAACGACCGTGTGATATTTGCCGCAGTGCAGACTACTCACAGTGTCCATGCTCCCTTTCAGGGGAATGTGAGCGATGCCGATCATAGCCATGAGCATGACCATGCGCATGACGATGCCCTCGAAAACGCCGATAAGCCAACGAATTTGGACGCCGTACTTGTGAAGTTCAAGAGTCCGGCGTCCGCCCTGCAAGTTGCGGGGATGATTAATTATCCGGTTCCGGCAAATCCAGTTATTGCTAATAATCTGCGCAGAGATCCACTGTTTCAGTTTCGCGAGGGGTTGATGGCCGTGAGCCCGGCTGTGCAGATCAATGCCCTAATGAGCATCATCGGCAATGTTGACTGGGTGCTACGCGCCATTGCTGTATTAGTCGTAATTGTTGCCTTATTTGGAATTCTTGTTGCCATCTACAACACGATGGAAGAACGTAAGCGCGATATTGCGATCATGCGATCACTGGGTGCATCACGGGGTACAATCTTAAGGATCATCCTTTTTGAAGCGGCCTTCATCTGTTTCATGGGGTCGTTAATCGGACTCATACTCGGTTGGACGGCGTCGGCTGCAGTGGCGCCATATTTGATCCAATCTGCTGGAATTTTCATCGATCCATACGCTTTTAGCCTTAATCATGCCTTAGTCTTGATGATTTTAATCGGACTTGGTATCATAGCAGGCACTATTCCTGCGTTAAAAGCGTATAGAACAGACGTCGCATCTCATTTAACGCCCACATCCTGATAATTTGTCCACCATGTTCAAGAAGTTTAAACTCCATTCGGCAACCATACAGATACTGGCAATTGTCATTCTTGCCGTTAGCTCGGTTGCGGCTTTCAAGGTTGCAGCAGAACGTGTGTACTACAAGGATCTGCGCAAATATATCTTGGCTGGCGACCGTGTCCCCACAAACCTGAAGGCACTTGATGGCAAGCAGGTTAGCATTGTTGGCTACATGATACCGTTCGACAGTGTCGAAAAAATTAACCGCTTCATTCTGCTACAAGCCCAATTTATGGGCTGCTTCCACGTACCACCCCCACAGCCAAATGAAGTGGTAATGGTCGAAATGGGAAGCCGCACAGTCGACTACAGTGAGGCTCCACTGCAGGTTACCGGGCTTTTCGAAATCAAGAAGACCTACGAGGAAGACTTCTTGATCAGCGTTTTCACTGTAAAAAATGCACAGGTGAAGACAGCCAAGGGCAATGAAGTTGAAATGGACGGCTTGCCATCCAATTTCCACTTGTCAGAGTTCTGAGATAATTACCCTTGTTTGCTATATTCAATTCGGTGCTCCTGTGAGTACGGGGATTCGTACGCCTAAGCAGTAGTTTTACTCATCTAACCGATTTCATGACCTCTGGTCTTGTTTTATTATTGTTTATCGGTTCTCTTTTACTCTTTCTGAGCATTTTCGCCAGTAAGAGCATGCAGCGTTTTGGGGTGCCAGCGCTGATCGTCTTTTTGGGAATTGGTATGCTTGCAGGCGCAGATGGCCCTGGTGGCATCTACTTTGACGATCCGCGTTTAGCTCAGATTTTGGGCATCATTGCGTTGAATTTCATCCTTTTCTCAGGTGGTCTCGACACCAAGTGGCAAAGTGTAAAGCCTGTTTTATACCAAGGTTTGTCCCTTTCCACGATAGGGGTGCTTGTAACGGCGATCCTAACTGGCTTGTTCGCCCATTGGATGCTTGGCCTCACGTTGATCGAAGGGTTATTACTTGGTTCCATCGTTTCATCGACCGATGCAGCGGCCGTTTTTTCCATTCTGCGAGGTAGAGGTGTTGGCTTGAAGGGCAACCTACGCCCAGCACTCGAGCTTGAAAGCGGCAGTAACGACCCAATGGCCTATTTCCTTACTACAAGCTTTATTGCTCTTGCCCTGCTACCAGATTCAAGCGCATGGACACTGATTCCCACATTCTTCATGCAAATGAGCATTGGCGGTGCCATGGGTTATGTCCTTGGCAAATTGATGATACGTCTCATCAATAAAATTAATCTCGAAGTCGACGGGCTGTATCCTGTCTTGTTAGTTGCTTTTATCTTCTTCACGTATTCAGCAACCGAGTTACTGTATGGCAATGGCTTCCTTTCCGTTTACATTGCTGCGGTGGTGTTAGGCAACGCATCGTTTATTCACAAGAAAAGTCTCCTCAAATTCTTTGACGCCTCTGCGTGGTTGATGCAGATTGTGATGTTCTTGACATTGGGATTACTGGTCTTCCCATCCGAAATGGTCGCCTCACTTTTGCCGGGTTTGGCGATTTCTGTGTTTATCATTTTAGTAGCTCGTCCTGTAGCCGTTTTCTTGAGCTTGGCACTGAGCAAATTGCGGATCAAGGACAAAATTTTTATCTCATGGGTCGGATTACGGGGTGCTGTTCCGATCGTTTTTGCAACGTATCCACTCATTGCTGGTCTCGAAAAGGCTAGTATGATCTTCAACATCGTATTTTTCATTTCTGTGTTGTCGGTAACTTTGCAGGGAACCACCTTGTCTTTAGTCGCTAAAATGCTAAATCGCGCCGTCCCGGAGTCGATGAGACGCAAGTACCCTCTCGATATTGAGCTTGCAGACGATGTAAAGTCGGAACTGGCTGAGATCATGGTCGATGAAAAAAGCTTTGCGGCAAATCGACCTATAGTGGAGCTCGACTTTCCAAAGACTGGACTTATTGTAATGATTAAGCGTGATGGTAAGTATATGACGCCGAATGGCGCCACTGTACTACATTCAGGCGATTTGCTTACAGTGATGGCAAATAACGACGAGACGATGGAAGCCATTTGCGACCGAGTAGCTCGTCCAAAATCAGTGCCAGTAAAACGCCATGAGTAAGAATATTGTCATAATAGGCCCGGCGTGGCCGTTTCGTGGTGGATTGGCCAATTTCAACGAACGGTTGGCACGAGAGTGGATAAAACGCGGTGATGAAGTAACCATCCACACATTTACAAAACAGTATCCTAGTATGCTGTTTCCCGGAACAAGCCAGTTTTCAGATAGTCCTGCTCCTACCGATCTCACGATCAAGCGATCCATCCATGCGTACAACCCTTTGCAGTGGCGTTCTGCCTCAAAAAGAATTGCCGACGCCAATTACGACTTGGTTTTGATTCGGTTCTGGTTGCCTGCAATGGGTCCAGCATTGGGTCATGTAGCGGCTTCGTTAGTTGGCGATTCCGGTACAAGAGTAGTCGCTTTAGTCGACAATCTGTACCCACACGAGTCTAGGCCTCTTGATCGCTGGCTCACAAATCGGTTTGTTAAACATCCGCATGCGTTTGTAACCATGTCGCAAACTGTGGCAGGGCAATTGCAGCAACTGGTCGATGGTCGGCCCGTATGCCAAGCTCAACACCCGATTTACGATGATTATGGTCCGGCAATAGACCGATTAGAAGCACGAAAAAAGCTTGGGATAGAAGCCGATGGCCCGATCTTGCTCTTTTTTGGTTTTATTCGAAAGTATAAAGGACTCGACCTATTACTTCAGGCCTTATCGGTCGGTAATCTGAGGGATCGTGGTCTGAAGGTCATTATTGCCGGTGAGTGGTATGAAGATTCATCCATTTACAAAACATTGACTGCAAAGCTAGGTTTGGATGATATGATCGCCTGGCACGACCATTTTATACCTGAGTCGGAAATTGCGACCTACTTTTCGGCTGCCGACGCCGTTGTGCAACCGTATCGGAACGCGACGCAAAGCGGTATCTCCGCACTGTCGTTTGCCTACTCCAAGCCATTGATCAGCACCCGAGTCGGCGGGTTGGCAGAAGTCATTGTTGACGGCAAGACGGGTTTTCTGTGCGACCCAGATCCAACATCGATTCATGAAGCAATTTCGCGTTGGATAAATACACCCGATTTGAATCCAATGCTCGATGCCATTGCTGCTCGTCGATCGGAAATGACCTGGGGACGGCTGATAGATGTTATTGAGGAGTGTGGCTGATACAAAATTATCGAAATTCTGATTACATTAGCAGGATGCTTAAGTCTATTAAACGATTGAACCTGCAAATTTTAAATCCGCTTCGCTGGCGTAAGCAGTTTCTATTCATCGTTTTGGCAGGGTTTTTGGTTGTTTGGTTTGTATTTCTTGACACATACAGCCTAACCACTCGTGTTCGTCTCTCGAGCGAGAAGGCTGATTTAATTCGTAAAACCGAGTTGATTAGAGCCGAAACCGTTGAGCTTGAAACGAAGATTGCCAATCTTAAAAATGACAGCGCCCTACTCGAGCGCATTGCCCGCGAAGAATATGGCATGAAAAAGCCGAGCGAAACGGTCTATCGCATTAAAACAGACTGAGCTTCAGCGAATAGTCAACGTTAATTCAGTGTTTGTGGTCATATAAGGTAAGGTGGGGGGCAATCCGTATATTTAACCGACGTTTAAATGTCGCAGGCCGAACCGATTAACTCAAATCCAGAATCTCATGTTGGCAATTGGTATTGATTTAGGTGGGACAAACATCAAAGCTGCCTTGGTTCACAAGGAAGACGGACTTCTTCATCAGATTTCGATTCCAACCGAGGCCGATATGGGTCGCGACCATACTATGGGTCGAATTGCTGAGGCTGTGATGATGATTGCATCAAAATCAGACGTAAGGCCAGTTGGGGTTGGCATCGGGTCGCCGGGCGCGATGTCGTTGGACCGCAGATGGGTGAGTTATCCACCTAACTTGCTTGGCTGGAAAGATGAGCCCGTTTCCGAGGAAATTCGGAACCGAACTGGGTTTGATTGTCTTGTCGAAAATGACGCCAATGTTGCCGCATTAGGCTCGTCGAGGTTTGGTATAGGGAAAGCGTTCGACAGTTTTATTTTGCTTACTCTTGGTACCGGTGTGGGTGGCGGAATCATCATTAACCGCGAGTTGTACCGGGGCACGACAGGTGCTGCAGCTGAGCTTGGTCACGTGATTATCGATTACCATGGACCAATATCCAATTCTGCGACCCGGGGTGGGCTTGAAGCTTATATCGGCCAACGATTTCTGAGTAGGTATGCCGCAGATGTAATCATGCAGAACGTCGACAACCCGCTGTTTGAGAAATTCAAGGGACGCTGGGATGAACTTGAGCCTATTGATCTCACAATGGCCGCTAACGAAGGCAACGATGTAGCTATTCAAGTACTGCGGTCGGCCGGTGAGAAATTGGGATACGCTATCGTGAATTACATTCACATCCTCGATATTCGCAAGATCATTGTGAGCGGTGGCATGGCAAAGGCTGGCGACTGGATCCTCGAACCTGCAAGGACAATGGCGCTATCGAGATTAATGCCCCCTTTCCATAAAGATTTCGAAATCCTCTATGAGTCGATGGGCAATGATGCCGCCCTTTTGGGTGCCGCAAGCATGGCATTTGAATTTTTGACTTGATCCAACATCAAACCTGCGATAAACATGTCGATATGGCTACGATATATCGGAATCGCAAGTTTGATCATGTTGCTGGCAGTAAATGTTCAGGCGCAGGTGCAGGATACCCTGAGGGTAGGTGGTGCCGACACTCTACAAAGTAGATTGCGGACACCCATAACACAAGCACAAACAAAGCCGTCGGTCACTTTCAAAGCTCGCGACTCGCTGCGCATCCAACTCAGGGATGGACGCATTGCCCGTCTGTATGGCGCCGCAAGGGTTGAACACAGCGAGGGAACCCTCGAATCGGGTATCATCATACTGGACTTGGATAAATCTGAGATGGAAGCTGTTGCCTTAACACCCGGCGACACGCTTTCACAACCGGTTTTGAGACGTTCAAACGAAGAAGTGCGCAGTGAATCCATTCGATTCAACTACAAGTCCGGAAAAGGTCGATTCGAAATGGCAAAAGTCAGTATCGATCAAGGCCGAATAACAGGTGGACAAGTTAAGAACGTGAACCCACACGTAATTTTTATTGAGGATGCCATTTATTCGACCTGCGATCTCGATCATCCCCATTTCTATGTGAGAGCCGATCGTATGAAGGTGGTTAATCAAGAGGAGGTTTTCTTCACCAAAGCCAGATTGTACCTGCTTGACATTCCTTATCCCATCGTGTTTCCTTACGGTTATTTCCCGGGCAGCTTCAGTCAAAAACAATCGGGCTTGTTGCCTGTTGTGTACAGCTTTCAACAGCAACAGGAGCGAGGTTTGGGATTGCAGAACCTAGGATGGTTTCAGTACTTCAGCGATTATTTCACGGGTTCGTTTGCCATCGACGCATTTACATCTGGTACGTTCTATGGCCGATCGCAACTGCGTTATGCAAAAACGAATAGCATAAATGGAACCGTCAACTTGGGTTACTCAGTCGATCAGGGGATGGAGTCGACCGATCCTGATTTTAGCAAGCGGAGGCAAAACCGCCTCAATATGCAACACAATCAGCGTTTTTCTCCGTATGCCTCGGTTACTGCCGATATCACACTTCAAACATCAGAGTTTCTGAGGCGGAATTCCTTAAATATTGACGACAGAGCCGAGGTGTCGACCAACTCGTTTGTCAGCTATCGATACAACCACCCAGAGCAGCGGTATACGTTCAATGCCGACATACGGCAAAGTCAAAATTTTCTGAATAACACAACCGACATTACGGGCCCGTCGGCATCATTCAGTCTTCGTACTATTACCCCCTTTCAACGCAGAAATGTGCCAACATCGCAGCGCAGATGGTATGAAAGTTTGACGATCAATTACAACAGTCGTTTTCAGTCGTCATACCGTTTTCGTCCAACAGCTGGCGATTCTGCCACTGTGAACTGGTTCGAGGCCTTGTTTGATACCCAAAAATACCGAAGTGCGACTGGCGACGACCGTCATATTGACTTTGGCCTTAGGCAGGAGGCCGCGACAAGTGTACAGTTGGCTGGAGGCGAAGCAATCCAACTATCGGCAAATGCGAACATCCTCCAAGTTCTCGTGCCCTATACGGTTCAACGATTCGTCAATCCCGACTTGGGGTCGACGAGAAGCGAAAGTAACCGAGATCTCAGTTTGTTTCATGACGGAAGTGCCGGTTTGAATCTGAGTTCACGTTTTTATGGTATTTCGAACCAAAGACTTGGAAACATCACGAGCTTCAGACACACGCTTAGCCCGAATTTAAGTTTCAGTTTTCGGCCCGATTTTGGATCCGACTTTTGGGGATACTATTCCAGACCGATCGATGATCACACAGGGCTGCCATACGTACAAATAGATCCAACAACAGGAGCGCCAATCGACAACAGATATAGCATATTCGAACGTAACGTTTTCGGTGCTAGTCCTGCGAGAGGCATGTCGCGGTTGCTCAACTTGTCGATTGCAAACATTTTCGAGGCAAAACAAGTGAAACGCGATAGTACGGGCGAGCAGAGCGAGAGGGTGTTGCGCCTTGTCGACAATTTGAGTTTGTCGACCTCCTACAACATGGCTGCCGACCAGTTTCGGCTGTCGCCATTGATGGCATCCTTTTCGAGCAGCCTCATACAGCGCCTGAATATCAATGCAAATGCTATGTTCGATTACTATGGCACGGATGAGCAGGGAAATCGGGTAAACGAGTTCCTTTGGGATCAAAGCAAGAAACCATTTAGAATGACCTCGTTTAGCATTAATAGTGGCACCCAGTTTTCACGTGGAATGATGAATAGAATTCAGGCGGTGGGCCAACCGTACTATCCTCGATCGTACGATCCGTTCGATCAAAGCTGGTTTTCACCATTCGACCCCCTGTTCAACCGCATCCCCGTTTCAACCTTGGACGTACCTTGGTCGGTGTCGCTCAACTTCAGCTATTCTTGGAATCGCTTGGGCAATGACGACATCGTCCGAAATGCAATCTTGCAGGCGAGCAACATCCAAATTCGCCTCACTCAGTACTGGAACCTGAGCACACGACTAGGTTATGATTTTGTTCAGCAGCAGCTCACTCCTGCTGAGTTTAATTTGTCGAGAAACTTGCACTGCTGGGATCTTAACTTCCAATGGAATCCGTTTGGTAACTTCAAGTACTATTACTTTACCTTAAAAGTGAACAGTGGACAATTTCAAGGCATCTTCCAGAAGTTGCCGGGGCTGAACGCACTCGATCAGGGCAGCGACCGAGTAAGAAATAGCCGAAGCAGTAATAACTACTTCTAATGCTTTGAGAGCATAAATTACAGGCTTGAAAAAAGACACATCCAATATCACATTCACCTCCGAAGATGCTCATTTCATGCGCATAGCGCTCGATTTGGCTGCCAAGGGAAAGGGGTACGTATCACCGAATCCACTTGTCGGATGTGTAATAGTAAGCCAACAGGGCACAGTAATTGGTTCAGGATGGCACGAGCACTTCGGTGGTCCCCATGCCGAGATCAACGCATTAGGTTCAGTAAAGAACCGGGATGATTTAGTAAATGCGACCCTATATGTAACGCTAGAACCATGTTCGCATCAAGGCAAAACTCCTCCCTGTGCCGATGCTCTATCTTCATTGCCGATTAAACGGATTGTCGTCGCTATGACAGACCCGAACCCTAAAGTGAATGGTGAGGGGATTCAACGATTGAAGGTAGCTGGAAAACAGGTTGATGTTGGACTACTTGAAGATGATGCACGACGTCTGAACGAGGCATTCATTTACAACATTCGTTTTGGCAAGCCCTGGGTGTTTCTAAAGATCGCCCAATCCATCGACGGGTACATCACAGCTCCCGACGGTGAGCCAAGCATCTTCACAGACAAGGAATCGCAGAGATTGGTCCACTCGTGGCGATCGCAGTACGATGGGGTCATGGTTGGTGGCTCTACTGCCCTTCACGATAACCCTAGGCTGACTGTACGGCTTGTGGAAGGCCGCCAACCCAAGCGCATCGTTATCGATGGTCCAGGTGAGTTACCCGACGTCTTGCATCTATTTTCAGATCAATTCGAAAACAAGACCATCAGAGTAACCCACCAAAAGCCAAAGCCTGGACAGGGGTTGGATCCGATGTTGCAGCTACTCTCAACGGGAAGCTATCGGGGGCAGACCATGCATGTACGAATGAAAGACAACCATTGCGATCTGAAAGAAGTAATACGACGACTTCCGGAATTTGGAGTCCACTCGGTTCTCGTCGAAGGTGGCCAATCGCTAAGCTCTGCCTTACTGAGGGAGGATCTAGTCGATAAAATGGCCGTGTTTATTGCCCCATTCTTACTAGGTGGGGGCACGAGATCCGTAATTGGATTAGGAGTTGAACGTCTCGACGAACGTCTTGCATTGCGGAATGTTGATTGGCAACAAGTTGGCAAGGACATGTTAATGACTGGATATTTTTAGGATAATCTATGTTCACTGGAATTATTGAATCTACCGGCACACTTTTATCCATTGTTGATTTGGGTGGCGGTATTGAGTTTACGATTGCTTCATCGCTTGCGTCGGAGCTGACTGTCGACGACAGCATATCAGTTAATGGCGCGTGCCTCACGGTGGTTCGAAAAACTGATCGTGATTTCACGGTTCAGTTGGTCGAGGAGACATTAAGGAAGACCAGCTTGGGCAGGTTAATAGTAGGGTCGACTGTCAATCTCGAGCGTGCCATGGTATTAGGCGCCAGACTTGATGGTCACATTGTGCAGGGTCATGTAGACACCATTGGCAAGGTCGTTCACTTCGAAGAGGAAGCCACGGGATGGCTGATTGAAATCGAGTACCCCGTCGAGTTCAGCGATTACATAATCGGACGCGGAAGTATTTCCGTCGATGGCATCAGCTTGACCGTAGCACGAGATGGAGAGCACACATTCACCATCGCTGTCATTCCGTACACCAGAGAGCATACAAACTTGAGAGATGTAGCCGTGGGAAGCATTGTCAATTTGGAGTTTGACATGATAGGCAAGTACGTGCTCAAGTACATGAAAAACAAAACCCCGTGAGCACTGCCCACGGGGTTGTTATAATACTTCTGCGAACTAGGATTATTGCAGCACGCGTGTGCGGAAATCCTCGATTTTGGCTTTGTTCTTAAGTTCTTCGATCCAGCTTTGCTGGAAGGTTGCCGATCTGGTCTGCTCGAGGCGTGTGCGAATTGCGGAGCGTTCCACATCTGACATCGCAGATGCATCAGCCATTGTGCGATCTGTGACTTCTACAAGATATACAGCGCTTTCGCCTGCAATCGGGGCACTTACGGTGTTAGGTGCAAGTGCAAATATGGCTCCTACGATCAATGGCTCGCGGCCTGCTCCAGGAAGAGTGAACACGTTCAAGCGGACATCATTTGCAACCGATACATTGCGTCCGGTAGAACTTGCGATTGCGTCGAGGTTAGCCTGACCAGCAATTTGTTCTTTCGCACGTGCCAGCATCATTTCTTTACGCTTTTCGTTACGGACAAGCGTCTCAATCTGTGGACGGATGTCATCCATTGGACGAGTGCCGGCAGGAATAACCTCCGTTACTTCCATGACGATGAACTGGCTGTCCATGTCGATGGCGTCAGAAACGTCACCACGCTTTGAACGCATTAGGTAATTCATGACGACACGACTTTGGCCAAGTCCGGATATAAACGGGTTACCTTCGGTTGCAAACGCTTCTTGCACGGTGAAACCTCTGCGGGTAGCCTCTGACTCAAAACCGTCTTCGCGGGCGTAGAAGCTAAAGTCGTCTGCTGCGCGAGCTTGGCGATCGATGGTGCCAAATGGATCGGCTTCAACATTCAACGACATTTCAACAAACTTGACTTCTTGAGACTCACGAGCGGTCACCTTCTGGATATAGAAAGACCCTTCATGCTCGGTAGGACCAACAATAGCATTGATTGCTGAGCTGGCCACGGCATTTGCGAGTGCAGTTGGGCGATCAGCGTTTTTAACGAAACCGATGTCACCACCTGCTGAATTTGACGAAAAATCGGACGAATTCGCCATGGCTGTTTGGCTAAAGTCGGCACCACCGCGAAGTTGCGTTGCAATTTCGCGGGCACGTGTCGCTACTTCTTCTTTGTTGTCATCACTAAATGGAATTTGAATCTGCGATATACGAGACATGCGCTCGCCAGCACGACTGTCGATACGCTTGAGGATCGTTACACGACCAGACGATTCGATTACTTGGCTCACATCACCGTTTTGCAAGTCGAATACAACTGTGTACTCGTCCTGCACTTGGTTACGAGCACGGAAGGTGCTGTTGTATGGCGCCGTAGACAGGTTGTCGATTACGAAGAGGGAGTCGTTGGTCGATACACGAAACTGCTCGCGGAGGTTTTCGATCTCCGTGTAGATACGTGTGCTGTCTTCGCCTGTAGCTTGCTTGCTGAAGGTCACATATCTGAAGCGGTATGACTTCTCTTGCTTATACCGGTCAGCATTCTTGTTTATGTAGCCACGGAGGTCCGATTCGGTCACCGTTACCATACTGTCAGAAATCTCGCTATATGGGAAACGAAGGAAACGGGCATTAGCAGTCGAGTTCTGGTTCACATAATCGTTGTTGACCTCGACGTCGCTAATCTTCACGGCATTGCTGATGTAGCGGTTCAGCTTCTCCATAGCAACCTGCTCGCGCAGTTGGTTCTCGATGTTAACCCAGATCTGTGCATTCTCTGGAGCTTCGATCGCCTGCTGGAGGGCCACACGGTCGATGCTTCCATCTTCGCGCGTAAACTGCTGGGCAATAAACGGAGCTGGGTTTGGCCCGGTAATCATCTCGACGATCTCTTCGTCGGTTACGCGAATACCGAGGCGGTCCAATTCACCTTTGAGAATCTTCTGCATCACGAGGTTGTCCCATGCAAGCTCCTCGTAATAACTGCGAAGTTCGGCAGATGCACTTTCACCAGTTTGAAACTGGTAGTTTTGCATGTAATTGTTGACCGTTTGATTGTACTCCTCGAAAGAGATGGGCTCACCGTTAACGGTGCCCAAAGATCTTGGTCCGGCCATCATGGAGTCGAACACTTGCGTGTCGGCCAACGACCAGAGAATCACGAAGGAGAAGATGAGCACCCAAAGTATATACTTTGTACTTGCCCTAAATTTATCCATTAAACCCATTGAAAGCCCCTAAATAGGATGGTCAATACATTCATAATCAGTTATTTCGCCCTAATAGCCCAAAATGAGCACATAGCGCGTAGCTTGGTAATATAAGGGATAGATGGTTGAAATTCAATTCAACCTGCGTAACAGCTCAATGATGTACCGTTTAGAATATCGAAATCATCTTTCTAAGGTACTTGCGGGGATTTTCATCAAGGTTTTTGATCAGCGTTGCCAAGTTAGCAGAGAGACTGTCAAGATTATTATACAACGAAGGATCGGAAGCCATTTTGCCTAAGGTGCCCTCGCCTCTGTTGATTTTATCCAGCATCGCCGTTAATTCGGCCGATGTCTTCGACAACTCGCGGGTCAACTCATCCATAGACTTTGTCGTTGTGTCCAAGTTCGAAACGATGCGCGAAACGCCGTCGCGGTTCTCGGTGGTAATACTGTCGATGGTCGCAGTGACCTGCTCCATATTCGACATCACTGCTGCGAGTGCGCCTTGGTTTTGCACGAGCATCGAGTTTAGCAGGCGGGTCGATTTTTCAAGGTTCGAGGCAATGTTCTGTAAATCCTTCTGCATCTGGGCGTTGATCATTGAGTCAACCTTGCCCAAAATCTGGTTCATGGTCTCGACTGTCACAACAGCCTTACCACCAATTTCTTTGCCCAAATCTGCCAATTCACCGAAGGTATCGCCCTCAATATTGCCTTGAATGCGAGCATTATTGGGAAGGGGAGTATTCGATTCACCTTTGAGAATCTCGATGACCATAGTTCCCAGCAAATCGGCCGAGCGGATATACGCTGTCGATCCCTCGGTGATTTCAACACTCTTGTCAATGTTCATTTCTATGAGGACTGAATCGGACGGCAAGAGACTCACGGTACGGATCGTTCCGATCTGAACCCCTTTAAAGCTCACAGCTCGCCCGGGGGCTAGGCCTTTCGACTCCACAAATACGGCTGAAATTACTTTTCCAGGGCCAAATATTGGGATATCCTTCATGAAACGGTATCCGACAAAGGCGATGAGGATGGCGCCCAAGACGGTGACGGCTACTTTTATGCTATTTGACCACAATTTCACTGTATGAACTCCTTTTTAAGTTATCTGATATTCGCTAGCTCTGATAAACGTGAGCAACCTATCGTGATTGCTCGATTTCATTTCATCCAACTTTCCGTACCAACTCAGCTTCTGTTCATCGAGGAACGCAACTTTATCGGCAATACGGAGCACACTGTGCATATCGTGAGTGATCACGATCGACGTAATGTTGAGACTCGTGGCCATTTGTATGATCAAGTCGTTGATTTCGTCGGAGGTCTCTGGATCCAAACCGCTAGTTGGTTCGTCGTAAAGGAGGTAATCGGGCTTCATAACGATGGCACGAGCCAAACCAACTCTTTTTCGCATACCACCCGACAGATCGGCAGTGCTCTTGTTTCCGATGTTTTCCAGGTTTACCATAGCTAAGCATTCAAGCGATTTTGCCTGGATTTCATCCTCGGTCAGGTCAGTGAAATACCTTAATGGGAAGGCCACATTTTCGAAGGACGAGATTGAATCGAACAATGCACCACCTTGGTATAAAACCCCAAAGCGTTGGCGCATCTTCCTGAGCGCAACGTAGTTAAGCTTGTTGATGTCGTCGCCATCTATGATCACCTCACCCTCGTCGGGTTTGAGTAGGGCAACCAAATGCTTTAAAAGCACCGATTTACCACAACCCGATTTCCCGATGACCGCAAGCGTCTCGCCATCGTCAATGCGCAGATTGACCCCCTCCCAAACGAGGTGATCTCCAAAACTTTTACTTAGGTTGCGAATTTCAATCATGGGTCAGAGCAATATGGCTGCTAATAGGAAGTCGGATAACAGAATGTACACGCAGCTGAGAACAGCAGCCTGGGTTGTTGCCCGTCCCACACCCTCGGCACCCCCGCTTGCATAGTATCCTTTAAAGCAGGATACAGATGTAATCACGAAACCGAAAACAAACGATTTGATGAGACCGAATATGACGTCGCGAGCAAAAAAGTATTCACGCCCGCCCTCTAAAAAAGTTTCGGCGGGTAAGCCACTCATGACCCCTGCCACAATTCCGCCAGCAATTCCAGCCGATGAGCAAATAACATAGATTATTGGAAACATAAGAAGACCGGCCAAAACACGAGGAACAACCAAATAAGAAACACTGTTGAATCCCATGGTCTCTAGTGCATCGATCTGTTCCGACACCCTCATAGTTCCCAACTCAGTTGCAATGCGTGCGCCGATTCGCCCTGCGAGCACCAAACTGCTGATGGCAACCGCCAACTCGATGATGAGCGACTGTGTAACAATGGCGCCAATCACATTGGCAGGCAACAGCGACGATACCAGCTGATATGACGTCTGAATGGTAAGAACGGCCCCCGTGAACACTCCCGTCAAGATAACGATGGGTATCGAGTCGAAACCTGTCTTTACAAATTCACTAACGAGGTTACCCTTGTAGGTACTAAATTCGGTTGATGAACGTATTGCTTTATACAATAGCAAGCAATAGTCACCGAGATATCGAAGTAGTTCCATTCAGCGACTTAATCCGGATGTTGAGTATACTGTTTCAAAATCGTGGCTCTATGCCGTACATTTAAACCATTGATATGGTTGTTAGTGTATGTCAAAATACGAAGATCCACCATAACCTTATGGACTAACCTCATTCCTGTGCGTCCCCTTTTCATCGTCTTCTTCATGTTTATTTTGAGCGTACCGAGTGTCTATGCTCAGTATACTAACAATGCCGTGTTTCGTTTCTTGAATTTGCCGGTTTCTGCTCGGGCTGCAGCCCTTGGTGGAAATAATCCCGCCTTATTTAACGCTGATCCGGTGCATTTTCAGCTCAATGCAGCTTATTTGGGCTCCGAGCTGGAGCGATCGGTGGCCATAAGTTACATCAATCAACTCGCCGACGTCAACTCGATGTTCGCCAACACCGCTTTTTCGGTTGGTGATGTAGGAAACTTGGGTGTTGGGATCCGCTACACGGGTTATGGTGATTTCGACCGCATTGATCACACTGGTACGATAGACGGTACTTTTCGAGCATATGATATGGCACTCAGCTTTGGGCTCGGCCGTAAAGTTGGATCGTCGTTCAGCTATGGCGTGGGCGTTGATTTGATCCAATCTTCATACGACAGCTTTAGTGCCTCCGGAATTGGTTTTAACGGTGGATTTCGGTACGAGGAGCTTGATGGAAATATCGTATTGGCGGGTGCTTTCAGCAACCTTGGCACCCAATTATCCTCGTATAATGGCATAAAAGAGCCTTTGCCAGCCGATGTTCGTGTAGGAATATCCATCAAACCGGAATATGTGCCGGCAAGGCTGCATTTCATGCTTCAGGGCTTAAACGAGTGGGATCAAACAGTTCCTTCAGACACGGAGCCTCCTTCACTGATGTCAAACTTAGCCCGACATCTGTCTGTTGGCACTGAATTCGTGTTCAGCCCAAATTTCAACTTCAGGCTAGGTTACAACCACTACACCCACGAGGCATACAAAAGTGATGATGGATTTGACTTTGCAGGTGTAAGTTTTGGCTTCGGCATCAACGTCAAACGTCTAACCATCGACTTCAGCCGAAATGGATATAGCGATCTTGGTGGCACTTATCAATTGGGGTTGCGCACTCGGCTTTAGTTAGGGGCACCCTCACGCTCTTAATGCCTTGAATTTGCTATATTAGGGGGATGTAAGGCAGACCGACTGCCGCCTATATCATCATCTACCTAGCATCTCAGATGGGAACACTCAGATACCTGACGGCCGGCGAATCGCATGGGCCGTCACTAACTGGCATACTTGAGGGCATGCCGTCAGGATTGACCTTGAGCGAAGCCGACATTGCACTTCAACTTGCACGCCGGCAGGAAGGTTATGGTCGCGGTGGACGCATGGCGTTCGAAAAGGACGTTGCAGAGATTTTATCAGGTGTACGCTTCGGAAAGACTATGGGTGGACCCATCGCTTTGAACCTGGTAAACCGAGCGTTTAAGAAAGATGCTGCCAATTGGCCCGTTGTGATGTCGAAGAACCCAGTAGACGAAGAAGTCGAGCGCATCACGATTCCAAGACCAGGACATGCCGACCTTGTTGGAGTCCAGAAATATGAGTACGATGATATCCGTCCTGTTATCGAGCGCTCAAGTGCCCGCGAAACTGGGATGCGCGTCGCCATAGGTGCCATTGCACGTAAGTTTTTGTCCCACTTTGGCATTGAAATCGGTGGTCACGTCATACAACTCGGGGATGTTGGCTACGAGAACTGGGATCACATCCGATCGGTGGCCGATCCGTTGGCCAATAAAGGGGCGCAATTACTCGGCGATACTGCAGACCAGTCGGAAGTGAGGTGTCTCGATGCCGCTCTGTCCGACAAAATGGTCGATACTATTAAAAAACGCCGCAAAGAGGGTACATCGCTTGGTGGAGTCTATGAAATCATTATTACGGGCGTCCCTCCAGGTCTTGGCAGCTTCGTACATTGGGACCGCAAACTCGACGGATTGATTGCACAGGCCATCATGGGGACCCAAGCCATGAAAGGCGTGGAGATTGGCATGGGATTCGAGACTGGCAGCCGTACCGGCTTTGAGGTTCACGACGAAATCACTTGGGAAAACGACCATTATGGTCGCCGCACGAACCGGGCCGGGGGCATTGAAGGAGGCATGAGCACTGGCATGCCCATTCTGGTACGTGGTGTGATGAAACCCATCCCCACAATGCTCACACCGATAAAAACGGTCGACATCGACACCAAACAGGAAGTAGATACCCGTTACGAACGCAGCGACGTGTGTGCCCTTCCAAGAGCTGTCGTTGTGGCTGAAAATGTTTTGGCACCAGTAATTGCGAATGCATTCCTCGAAAAATTCGGTGCCGACTCAGTATCTGAAATTGATAGAAACTGGCAACTTTTTACTTCAAGAAACAAATAAACACGAACAATATTCGTTTAGAACAAATAAATTAGAGCATTATGAACGAGCGAGTTCGCACGCTGACAACCTTTCTTGCGGCCGACCCAAGCGATCTGTTCAGCAGGTACGCTTTGGCGATGGAATATCGCAAAGATGGTTTGTTAACGGAATGTGTGACCGAGCTTCGCAGGGTGCTCAAATTGGATCCCGACTATATTGGAGCCTACTACCAACTTGGATCGATTTTGTCGCAATTAGGCGAATTGACTGAGGCAGTTTCGACGTATAAAGTCGGAATTGACAAGGCGGAACATTTGGGAGATTTGCACAGTGCAAAAGAAATGAGAGAAGCCCTATCAATTATGGAAATGGAGTTTGAATAAGTGTATTATAATTTCATGAGGGGCGTAACGAATACGTTGAAGTATGTATCTGCACTGTTCTTAGTGCTGATAGTTATCTCTTTAACAGTTGCCCAAGCCCAAACGCGCATCCATGAGGTGAAGCAGGGCGAAACCATGGTGTCGATTGCCCAAACCTACCAAATGACGGCAACAGAACTACGGGTACTCAACAAACTTCCCAACGAGCGTATTGAAGTAGGCCAAAAGCTGAGGGTCCGAGATGTTGAACCCATTTCTCCAACTTCATCGAGTCAGGCTACAACAGGTGTTGGAATAGATCCAAGTAGGATTGAGTCTCAAGTGCGCAGGGATACAACCCAAAGGATGACTCGCGGAGTTGAAACCCCAAGAGCTTCAGACACTGTTCGTGTTGCAGTACCGCAACCCACTTCACAACAAGCTGAGCCGCAGCTTACAGAGCAAGAGCATGTGGTTCAACCAGGCGAAACGTTATTTAGTGTCGCTAACAGATATGGAATGCTTGTGGCAGACCTGAAGCGCCGAAATGGCATTGTGGGTAACGACATCACTGCAGGCCAGCGGTTGAAAGTGCTAGTAGAGCAGCGACAAGAGCAAGAACAACGGCAAGAACAAGAGCAGCGACAAGAACAAGAGCAGAGGCAAGAGCAATCTCAGGTGGGGTTTGATTCCAACAAACATGAGTGGTATGTGGTAAGGACCAGCGACACGCTGCCTTCCATCGCAAGAAATTTTGGCATGAGCATTGCACAGCTTCGAGATTTAAATGGCTCAATGATCTACACGATGAATGCCGGAGATCGTATAATTGTGCACAGAGGTGCAGCAACAGCACCTGAGCGTGAAACGACATCGTCGCGCACCGAAGTGCCGCCACAACAGCAAACACAGCCCCCTGTTCAAGCTCAGCCCCCAGTCGTAGATCTGAAGCCGCCCGTTGAGCATGCCGATCCCCCACCTGTTGTAATCGAGACGACAGTTGCCAAAACAGATTCTAAAACTCAAAGCGATATTGCGGAAACGTTTGATCCATTCGGTAGTGTTGTAAACCGTGGCAGGTTCATAGGTTACGTAGTTAAGCGTAACGAAAGGCTATCATCCATTTTAGAGTCGTTTCAGATGGACGAGTCAGACTTTTACGCGCTAAATCCATCCCTTGAGGGGCGTCCACCACGAGCTGGGGCGGAGGTCTTGGTATATGAGCCACCATCAAATTTGCAGCCTAACCCTTATGCTGTCGATGCTACAACGGCTGGTGTCGGATTATCGGTTGTGGCAGCCATCTACTCCGACACAGATAGGGGAAAGTTGACAGCCAGCGGAGAGTTGTATAATCCTGAAAACTTAACGGTAGCTTCGGCATCACATCCTTTGGGTAGCATTCTTTATATTCTGAATCCTGAATCAGGAAAAGGCACATACGTCAGGGTGAACGATAAAACTGAATCAGAGGGGATCATACTGTCGAAAACAGCGGCAACGGTACTTGGATTGAACCCATCAATCTCAAATCGAGTCGTTGTGAGTAAGGAGCAATAAGATCTTAAATAAATTAAACCTACGCGTGTCACAACCATTCGGATGAATTTAAACAGAGATGACATTCTGAAGCAGCGTGAGTTCAATGCGGAAATGATTCCACATATGGATGCGCTGTACAATTTTGCCATCCGATTGGCCAACGATCCCAACGACGCCGAAGACCTCGTACAAGACACCATTGTTAAGGCATACAGGTTCTTTTCCAGCTACGAACGAGGAACAAATGCAAAAGCTTGGCTTTTCCGCATTTTAAAAAACTCCTACATCAACAATTACCGCAAGCAATCGAAACAGCCCTATCAGGTCGATTACGACGAAATATCGACTTATTATGAGAGCGTTCGAAGCGAGAGGAGCGACACAACCGACATGGAGCAGATCATGTATCGGGAGTTGCTCGACGATGAGGTGACAAAAGCTCTGAACAAGCTGCCTGAGGACTTCCGTACTGTAGTGCTCCTTTGCGACATCGAGGGTTTCACCTACGAAGAGATCGCCAACATGCTCGACGTTCCAATTGGCACTATCAGATCTCGACTACATCGTGGACGTAATCTTTTGCGAACGAGTTTATCGCAATACGCCAGCCGCAGAGGTTTCGGCGAGGACGACTAATACCCTCAGGCCTTAACTGGCAGCACGATTCTGAAGGTAGTACCCTTGCCTGGAACCGATCTCTGAACGTAGACCTTGCCCTCGTGATATTCCTCAATGATACGTTTCGTGAGGCTTAATCCGAGTCCCCAGCCCCTTTTCTTAGTGCTATAACCTGGTTTGAAGACCTCTTTGTGGAGTTTCTTGTCAATTCCCTTACCGGTATCTTCGATATCGATTACCAAGTCGGAGTTATCTCGGAAAGAGTGAATTGAGATCGACGACCCTCCTTGATGTGGGTCGATGGCATCGAGAGCATTCTTAATCAAATTCTCGAGTGCCCATTGAAACAGCTCTTGGTTTAACATGAGCCTTGTTTCGGTTTCGATGTCGCGAATCATACTCACGTTGTGGTTCATCTGCGGTAAACGTCTTTCCATGTAGTCGGCAACGTTGTCGATGATGTTTCCTACCCGCTGCTCACGCAATTCGGGTGCCGATCCGATTTTGCTGAATCGGTCAGCGACGCTTTGCAGGCGTTCCACGTCATTGTCTAGCTCATGCACAATTTGGAGATTGTCTTTGTTCAGGTCGGACTCTTTGAGCAGCGTGATCCATCCATAGAGACTGGTGAGCGGAGTTCCGAGTTGATGGGCGGCCTCGCGTGCCATTCCCACCCATAGATTCGACTGCTCTGTGCGTCTCGTAGTGCTCCAGCTGGTGTATGCAAGGCCCATGAATAGTGCAAGAACACCAAACTGGACATATGGGAAATATCGCAGCATCTGAATGGTGCCACTTTCACCGTAGTAAATGTATTGAATCTGCTGGTTTTCCGGATTTTCGGCACCAACTAAAATCTCAATGGGCGTGTTAAGTGTCTTGAACTCGGCTATGAGCTCAGGTGTGATCGTTGCTGGATCCACGTTGTTCGAGTACAGCAAACTGTCGTTTTCGTCGACGCGTATTGCCGGAATTTCTATCCGATTTTCGAGTATCAGTTCAGAATACACAAAATCGAACGCAGGATTGCCCAAATCGGCAGACGCATTACGAGATGTACGGGCCCAGCGGGTTCGCTTCGACAGTGAGATAAGGCTGTCGGTTTCAATTTCGAGTGCCATTTGGTCAACTTCGCCACGAATATCGACATTATGGGGCAGGGTTACATATTGCAGGGCCTTAGCCCAAAGTTCGACGTCATTCCTGTCCTTTTCGCGGAGGTTGACAATCAAGAATTGCGTGTATGATACCGAACCGATTCCAAGCAAGAGGAGTAGAAGTATCAATACTGCACGCACAAACCTTGGCAATATGGAAAATGTCATGGGGGCACTAGATAGTGAACAACAGATTGGTCGGTGTAAAATAACACACTACAACCAACCTGCCACTATTTTGCAAAAAATGCCTTAGGCCGAAACTTTTCGCTTCACGTAGATGGGCGGCGCCTGCTCTTCGATCGTCTGTCTTGTGATGATGCACCGCTCAATGTTCGACAAAGACGGAAGAGTGAACATGATTTCGAGCATCGACTTTTCAATGATGGATCGGAGTCCGCGAGCACCCGTTTTGCGAGCCTGCGCTTTGGTGACGATCGATTTCAGGGCATCATCCTCGAACTCGAGATCGATACCTTCCATTTGGAAAAGTCGCTTGTACTGCTTTGTGATGGCATTCTTGGGTTCAATAAGAATCGACATCAGAGATTCTGACGTTAGCTCGTGCAAACCGGAGATCACGGGCAGACGACCAATCAACTCGGGGATGAGGCCAAACTTCTGCAAGTCTTCTGGTTCGACGTGTGAAAAAATCTCTGGATCGGTTTTGTCGAATTTCACTTGTTCGGTGGCATTGAAGCCCATTGCACTGGTCGAAAGACGACGCGACACAATTTCGGACAGACCATCAAATGCGCCACCACATACGAACAGCACGTTCTTAGTATTGACCTGGATGAAACTTTGCTCAGGGTGCTTTCGCCCACCTTTTGGTGGCACGTTAGCAGTTGTACCCTCTAATATTTTGAGGAGAGCCTGTTGTACACCTTCGCCCGATACATCGCGGGTAATCGACGGATTGTCACTCTTACGAGCAACCTTGTCGATCTCGTCGATGTAAATGATGCCACGTTCAGCTCGTTCTACATCATAGTCGGCTGCCTGCAGCAAACTGGTGAGAATACTCTCGACGTCTTCGCCCACATATCCGGCCTCGGTGAGCGCCGTTGCATCGGCGATGCAGAACGGCACGTCAATGATTTTGGCGAGCGTGCGGGCAATGAGAGTCTTACCTGATCCGGTAGGTCCCAAAAGAAGGATATTGCTCTTCTCGATTTCGATGCCGTCGAGCGTATTTTGGAATTCGGCACTCACACGCTTGTAGTGATTATAAACGGCGACAGACAGTGTTTTCTTGGCGTGTTCCTGGTCGATTACGTACTCGTCGAGCTTCGATTTGATTTCGAGTGGCTTCAGTAGCGGACGATAATGCGCGGCGCGCTTACGGCTTCTGCTTGAAAGGTCGTTCTTTACAATGACGGATGCATCGGTTACACATCGGTCGCAGATGTATACACCTGGGCCTGCAACCATGCTGTTTACCTCGAAGTTCGACCGTCCACAAAAGGAACAGTAGATCGTGTTGGTGTCTTTATCTTTAGATTCCGTCATGATATCGATTAATTATTTGCGACGTAGAACGCGATCGATCAACCCGTACTCTTGGGCTTCGTCCGATGTCATCCATTTGTTGCGGTCTGAATCGCGGATGATTTCTTCAACGCTGCGCTTGGCGTGAAATGCAATGATTTCGCTAAGTTGTTGCTTGATGCGCAGAATCTCACGAGCCTCAATCTCAATATCGGATGCCTGTCCTTGTGTGCCACCGAGTGGCTGGTGGATCATGATACGTGCGTTTGGCAGAGCAGAGCGCTTACCTTCGGCACCAGCCGTGAGGAGTACAGCACCCATTGAAGCTGCCATACCGATACAAGTCGTTGCCACACTGCTCTTCACGTATTGCATGGTATCATAGATCGCCATGCCTGCAGACACCACTCCACCAGGGCTATTAATGTACATGTTGATATCCTTTTCAGGATCTTCAGCCTCTAAGAACAGCAACTGCGCCACAATCGAGCTGGCTACAACGTCGTTGATCGGCGAACCTAGGATGATGATTCGGTCCTTAAGTAGGCGGGAATAAATGTCATACGCCCTTTCGCCCCTGCTCGTGGTCTCTATGACCATCGGGATTAGGCTGTCCTGAATCGGGGTAAAGTTATTGGTGTTAACGTCGTATATAGGCTGCATGGAGGAAAGAAGAAAGATTGAAGAAGAAAGAAGAAGGAAGGATGGAGCGTAAAGAAAAAAAGGGGGGGGTGAAAAAGTGTTTCTAGGTAAGCTGTTGCCCTTGCTCTTGTTCTTGCTTAGTGATCGTGATCGTGGTCGTGATCATGGTCGTGGTGATGGTGATGGTGACCATGAGCCTTCTGCTCGGCTTCCTGGCGCTCGCGCTGACGTGCGGCAAAAGTATCGCGGTCAACACCGTTAATATTCACTTCTTCACTTAATTTAGCAAACAACTTCTGCTCACGGATTGTGCCGCCCAACTGCTTAAGCTGGTCGCTGTTTGAAGCGTAATATTGTTTGATCATTTCAACGGGCATGTTGTATCGCGCCGCTTCTCCAGCCAAGAAGTTGTCAACATCTTCTGGTGTGAGCTCCAAATCTGGGTATTTGCTTTGAAGGGCTTCGGATAGGAAACTCCAACGCGCCTCTCTGATGGCAGACGGACGTACTACCTCGCGGTAGTTATCCATATCGAAATCGGCAGGTATCTTGCCCTCCATCCTCTTTCCATAATCTTCGAAGAAGGCGTTGGTTACCATGTCGATAACGACTTCCGGCACAGGAAAATCATGCGCCATAATCACAGAGTTACGAACGTCGTTACGGAACATCTCGTCGCTCTGGCGGTCGTAATACGATTGTATTTCAGATTTTAGCTGAGTGCGAAACTCATCTTCGGTGCTGGCCATGCCATTTGAGAGCTTCTTGAAGAATTCGGCGTCGGGCTCGGCAGCCTCAAATTCCTCAATTTTACCAACCGACACACGATACTTGTCGGTACTGCCGTCTTGGCCCAGAACAACATCGACTTCGTGGCCAAGTTTTTTGCCAACCAAGGCATCGCGAAGTTGCTTGTTGGAATCGAGCGACAGGTCAACAACTTGGCCATGCTCGGTGGCGCCTTCTACCGGTTCGCCCTGCTCGTTGAGAAGAGTGGCGTCTACGGTAACACGGTGATCATCTTTGATCGGTCCGTCGGTATCTTGCCAAGTAGCCTCTTTTTTGAGAATGCGTTTAATTTCGTCGGCAACCTCATCGTCGGTAACATCGTGGATAAGCTTATCGACAGTTACAGAACCCAGGTCGGCAACATCAATCTCGGGTGCAACGCCAATTTTGAGACGTGCTTCAAGCTTGCCGTCTTCCCATTTCAAATCAAAAAACTGAGTTTCACCTACGGGCTTATGCTCTGGAACAATGTCGTTTTCGTACACATCGAGCACAAATTTACGCGCTTCTTCGATTTCAACATCTTTGCCAAAACGCTTCCTTACAATATCGAGCGGTACTTGACCAACACGAAAACCCGGCATATTTAACGAGGAACGAAGTTTGCGGAGGGCTTTGTCGATCGAAAGAGCCAAATCCGTCGTCGTAGCGGTAATAGTAATCTCTCTGTCTACGCTACTAATCTCCTGAATGTCGATATTCACCTGAAATTGTCCTTATCGTAAGTTGGTGTAATGGATTCTTCAGATTGTCAATTATCTGAGCAATGGTACGAGAGGGGGGACTCGAACCCCCAAGCCGGTTAAGGCACCAGATCCTAAATCTGGCGTGTCTACCAATTTCACCACTCTCGCGGATGTCTATCCCGGCAATTTACCGGATTTTCAATTAACGATAAGAACGCTAAAATACGCATATTCAATCAATTTCTCAATTCGAAGGTAGTCTTTAGCCAAAGTATACCAAACGCGTTTTACCAAAATGGATTTTTTGTTCGTTTACATCACCTGTCCGAGCTCCGAAGTAGCCATCGATCTGGCACGCGGAGCGGTTCAATCCCGCCTTGCTGCGTGTGCCAATATTTTTCCTGCCATGACATCGGTCTATGAGTGGAATAATGCGATTCAGACTGAGCAGGAGGCGGTTTTGATTCTAAAATCCCGAACCGACGTGGTCGATGCCCTCACCGAATGGGTAGCATCGCATCATCCGTACTCCGTACCATGTATTCTTCAAATTCCTATTTTGGCTGGAAACGAGTCCTATTTGAATTGGTTGACCGAACAAACTGGGAATCGAACCGATGCATGAGCTGCTGAGCATATCGAGGTTTGAAGGCGTTGAACTTTGGACACTCAATCGACCCGAGGCGTTAAATGCCGTTAATTATGATGTGATGTCTGCAATGGAATCGGCTTTAGATTCGATAGAGCAAGATACCGGTGCTCGCATCTTGGTGTTCACGGCCACCGGCGAGACATTCATATCGGGTGGTGACCTCAAAGCATTCTCGGGTCTCAAAAGCGCTAGCGATGGTCGCGAAATGTCAGAGCGTATGAAATCCATCCTGAACAGGGTCGAAAATTTGCCGTGCATCACAATTTGCCTTATAAACGGTGATGCATACGGAGGAGGATGTGAAACAGCACTCGCTTTTGACCAAATATGGGTGCGTGAGAACGTCAAAATGGGTTTCACCCAGGCTAACTTTGCGCTGAGTCCGGGTTGGGGGGGATACACAAGGCTCATTGAGAGGGTCGGGCCGACTATCGCACTGAGATGGTTATCGGAAAGAGCACGTATCGGCGCCCACGAAGCCGTTCAATCAGGGTTGGTCGACCGTGCAATTCCGTCGATTGGATACCAGGAGTCAATAGAAGAGTCACTTCGAGCCATTACTCACACCGACCAAAGCGTGTTGCTGGCTTTGAAAAAAATCAAACAAGAAGCTGTAAGGCTAAATCGAGTTGCTCTCATGGCCTATGAAGCCAGCTTATTTGAGGCTCTCTGGGAATCTGAAGAACATCACGATCGCGTAAATCGATTTCTAAATCGAAGCAGGAGCTGATGTTATCCTTCGGCTAAGACTTTCGCCTTAAGTATGACCGAGGCTTCATAAAGACCGCCATTTTCACCACCACGATAGATTTCGACCCGAACCGTATCTCCCTCGTTATAGTCGCGCATGAGGGCTTCATAATAGTTCTTACTGTAGATAACCTGGTTCTCCAATTTCCAGATGATGTCGCCCGGCATGATGCCCGACTCGTAAGCTGGTCCGTCGCGGTTAACCGAAAACACATATACGCCATTGCCATTATTTACATAAGGCAAGTAATATTGTCGTGCGTCGCTGAAGCTGATGTTTCTGAGTTCCATGCCTAAGTCAAACCTCGGCAACACTATACCTGAATCGCGAAGCTGTTCGATAATGCGCACAACCCGGTTACTGGGGATGGCAAAACCTAGGCCCACAAACCCGTCGCTAGTTCCACCCGTGAAGATAAAGGTGTTCACTCCAATCACTTCGCCAAGTGCGTTGAGGAGCGGTCCTCCAGAGTTGCCACTGTTAATAGAGGCATCAGTCTGAATCATGTCGCTGTACACACGGGGCATACGGGGATTCGGACGAAAATCACGATCTATTGCACTCACAACCCCGACCGTTACGGTTGGGGTGCCATCCTCGAACAGGCCAAATGGATTTCCCATGGCTATACACCACTCACCGACCATGATTCCGTCGGAATTGCCGAATTCCATGAACGGAAGTGGACGATCCGTGTTAATTTTGAGCAGCGACAGGTCGGTCAGCTCATCGATGCCGATAATCTCTGCCTTGTGGCTCTCGCCGTTCGATAATGTGACCATCACTTGAACTGCGTTGACTCCGACGACATGCTGGTTAGTCACAACGAGCCCATCTTCGGAAATGATGAATCCGGAGCCTAAACTTTTGTATTCGCGCAGAATTCCTGGTGAATAAAAATTGCCAAAAAAACGATCAATCAACTCTTGATCATAATCGCGGGCCATTTCGGTAACTGTTACGCTCACCACAGCGTCGGTAGCCCTAGCCACGGCCAATGTTATAGCATTGTGGCGGCTGGCCATCAACGTGGAATCGACTTGAGCTAATGTTAGTTGTCCGCGTGGCCGCTGATCAGAATTGGCGTCGCCACATGCGGCAACCATTACGATGAGCAGGAATGCAGAAATCAGATTTTTCATGAGAAGGATGTATTAACTACTCTCTAACGCTCGAATGCCCACTTCAAGTACACGCTGGATTGCAGCGTCGAGCGGACCATCGGTCCATCCCCCAGCTGCTTTGGCGTGACCGCCGCCGCCGAACTGCCGTGCCCAGACGTTGACATCCAAATCTGTCTTGGAGCGAAAACTCAATTTAACACGACCGTCATGCTCTACAAAGATGACTGCCGTCTCGACGCCCTTCACGCTCATTGGATACGAAACGAATGCTTCTGTGTCTTCGTATGACGTTCCGGTGTCTTGAAACATGGCATTTGTGACGTGGATAGTGCCAATACGCCCATTCGCATAGAATTGCATACCCGATAACGCCATTCCAAGCAAGGCATATTGGTTACTAGTGCGCTGGTCGTACAATCGCTCATGAACGATATTGGGCTTAAATCCACCAAGTTGGAGCAAATCGGCCGCTGCCTTATGGGTTGCCGGCGAGACACTGTCGAACCTGAAAGAGCCTGTATCGGTTACTATTCCCGTGTACAGCGCTATTGCAGCCTCGCGAGATATATGGTCCAAACTTGTGGCCTTGTAAATCCGGTACACGAGCTCTGCGGTGGATGATGCTTTCACGTCCCAATGCTGGTCGGTATAAATCTGAAGCGGATCCGGATGATGATCAACCAAATAGAGAGGCTTACCCGACTCTGCAGCCTTTTCGGCCACCTTCCCAAAACGATCTGGACTGTTGCCGTCCATATAAACGAAGCAGTCGAAACCATCTAAATCATCTACAGTTGGGGCGACAATTTTGTGCAAATCGGCAAGCCACGCTATGGATGGCGACAATGGATCTTGGTTAAAGGCCACAGCATCGATTCCGTGCTGTTTCAGCCACAGAACCATTCCGATTTGAGAGCCTATTGCATCGCCATCGGGACGAATGTGCGAAAAGACAGCGACGCGCTTGTGCGCAAGAAGTTTTGGGATAAGTGTAATTGACATACCCCAAAGATAAGGCTATTTGGCGTCCTGAAATTGTAGGTCGTACAATCGTCGATACAATCCATCGCGCGCGATCAATTCTTGGTGGTTGCCCGCTTCGACGATCCTGCCAGATTCTACCACAATGATCTGGTCGGCATTTCTGACGGTCGACAACCGGTGCGCAATAACGAAAGATGTCCTGCTTTGCATAAGATTGTCGAGTGCCTGCTGAACGGCGGCTTCCGATTCCGAATCTAAACTTGACGTGGCCTCGTCGAGCAGTAAGATCGCCGGATCCTTTAATATGGCCCGCGCAATGGCGATGCGCTGCCTCTGACCACCGCTTAGCTTCACACCACGCTCACCCACCAACGAATTGTATCCCTCCGACGACTCGGTGATGAAACCATGAGCCTGTGCTGCTTTGGCGGCCTCAATGACCTCATCGTCGGTGGCATTAAGTCGTCCGTAACGAATATTCTCCATGACAGACACCCCAAAAAGGTGGACATCCTGAGGAACGACAGCAACTTGGCCTCTGAGGCTAGCCTGCTTGACGGATCGAACATCAATCCCGTCGATGGTGATTAAGCCCGAGTTGACGTCATAAAACCTCGGAATTAGATTGAGCAGTGTCGTTTTTCCCGCGCCACTTGGTCCTACGATGGCCGTCACGGTTCCAGGGGCAACTTCAAATGTGATGTTGTGAAGTATTTCCTGGTCGTCGTAAGAGAAGCTTATACCATTAAATGACACCCGACCTTGGATGATGGGCATTTCAATCGCATCAGGCGAGTCCTCAATTTCAGGACGATTGTCGATGAGGTCGAAGATGCGGTCTGAGGCGCCAATCGCACTGCTGAACGTAGTGTAGATGCGCGACATTCCACCTACCGAACGCGAAATGTTGAACGCATAAAAGATGAAGGCCACGAGATCGCCAGCCGTAAGCCTCGCAGCGAGCACCTCTTTTCCACCAAACCAAAATATGATGATCATGGTGAACATGAACATCAGTCCAACACTGCTCCAGAACACATTGCTCAATATGGCACGACGCCGTGCAGTAACAAAAAGCTGCTCGGAGGCATCTCTATAGCGCTCCGTTTCAAAGGTCTCCCTTGCAAACGACTTGACAACTCGAATTGCCCCAAGTGTTTCCTCGGCAACCGCTGTTGTATCGGCTAGTCGGTCCTGCACATCACGCGAAAGTTGGCGGATTTTGCCTCCGAAATACCTCGTCGCGATACTGATGATGGGCACCGTCGCAAATATGATGAGACTCAGTCGCCAGTTTAGGACAACCATCAATGAAACGGAACCGATGAGACTGATTGTCTGGGTAATGGCTTCTGCCAAGGTGCCTGTAGCGGCCGAGCGTAGAGAATTGACGTCGTTGGTAAGCCTGGATGTGATTTCGCCGAGACGTTGACTCGAATAAAATTTTAATCCCAACGTGTGCAGATGGTTGTAGAGCTGAACCCGCAGGTCGGTCACAATTCGCTCACCAACCCAATCGAGGATATAGGATCCTGCAAAACCAACGACCGCCTGAATAATGATCAAGATGGATAAGCCAATGGTCAGCCAGTTGAGCATGTCTGAGTCGCCCTGGTCGAAGACAGCATCAAGTAGCTCCCTGATTCCAAGCGGAACCACCAGCCATAGCAGAGAGCCCACCATGGAAGCGAAAATGGCAGCAGTGAGTCGATATTTGTATGGCAACGCATAGCTGAAAATGCGTTTTATAGATGTCCAAACCGATCGATCACCTTGCTTGATGTCGGCCTCCTGTTCGCGGTCAGAATGTCCGTTTCGGTTCGATCCGGTCCGGACTCCAAACTGTTTCCCCGTTTTGATCAATGCTCTTCCTTAGATTTTAGCCTATCTTCCGAAGTTACAACGAAAGTCAGTAATATCGTTTCCGTTTATGTCTTTTGCTCTCGTAGTATGCAACGGGGAACCTCCCGATCCTGATCACTTGGTAGCTCGTGCTAGAAGCGCGTCCATCGTGGTTGCGGCCGACGGTGGCCTGATCCCGATGCTTGAAGCAGGCGTACCTCCTGATGTTCTGATCGGCGACTTAGACAGTAGCTTCGCACCTTACCCCGAGGGTGTCAAAGTGGTGCTGGATGCAGACCAAGAAACCAACGACCTCGAGAAAGCATTGAACTATGTACACTCAAGCGGATTTCGAAACATACTGGTTTTGGGTGCCACTGGTCTTCGCCTTGATCAAACGCTGAAAAACTTGTCCGTATTGATGCAGTTTAACGGCAAATTTGATCGTTTGCACTTCGAAGACCACCTCTGCAATATTCGAGTTGCTGATCAAAACACCGAATTATCGTTGCCATTAGGTACCGCCATATCGTTATTTCCAATTAGCGGAAAGGTTGATCATATTGTAACACATGGACTTAAATATCCTTTGCTAAATGAATCACTCGAGAATGGAACTCGCGATGGAAGTTCGAATGTCGTAGTTTCATCACCTGTCTCCATTCAATACAAAAGCGGCAGCCTTCTGCTGATCATCAATCACAAATCGTTTCCCGCAGAATGGCCTTAAGCTTTACTTGGCTCGACTGGATCATGGTTGGTAGCTACTTTGCGTTGCTTATCGTCCTAACCATCAAGAAGAATCCCGACCATGCCAACGAGGAGGGGTTTCTGTTGTCTGGACGCAGTATGACCTTACCGGCGTTTGTGGCAACATTAGTTTCCACTTTCTATGGTGGCATACTTGGGGTCGGCGAGTTCGGGTACTCGGCTGGTCTGGTGCAAGTGGTTGTACTCGGCCTCCCTTTTTACATTTTCTCTCTTTTGTTCGCTTGGCTGGTTGCTGGAAAAATACGTGAGCACAAATCGCTTACTCTTGTAGAGGCTATTCGGGAGTCGTATGGTGACCGCGCCGGCAACTTGGCATCCCTGTTTATTTTCATGCTAGTGAGTCCAGCCCCGTATATCTTGATGTTGGGACTCATATTTCAGTACATGAGTGGCGGCGATGGGCATTTCATTTTCTACGCTGTCTTGGTGTCGCTGTTCTCGGTCGCCTATGTTAGCTTCGGTGGTTTTGATGCCGTTGTTCGAACCGACATGCTTCAAGTAACCCTCATGTTTGGCGGATTCTTTGCCTTGCTGCTATTTGGATGGTCACATTATGGCGATCCCATCACACTATGGCAATCTATCCCTGAGGGACACCGCGATCCTACTGGAGGCAACACGTTACAGTACTTGTTGGTGTGGTTCTTTATAGCTTTGTGGACCTTCGTCGACCCGAGTTTTCACCAACGCGCCGCTGCTGCAAAGACGCCGGGTATTGCCCGCAAAGGTATTGTGATTTCGGTGCTTTGCTGGGTTGTGTTCGACTTCTTTACGTTGTTCACCGCCCTTTATGGCTTACAGATCATGGGCGAAATCGATCAAGCAGCCATGGTGTACCCCTACCTTGCAAATGCCATTCTACCCATGGGTATGAAGGGGCTATTCTTTGTGGCAATGCTTGCGACCATCATGTCTACGATGGACAGCTACATGTTCATTTCTGGACAGACGCTGGGCAGGGATTTTCTTCTACGATTTTTCCCAAAATCAGGAAGCATATCCATGACCCGTATCAGCATCTTGATTGCCGCTATTATCGGGATCGTTCTCATCATGATCTATCCGAGCGTCGTTGATCTATGGTATGTTATCGGAACAGTGATCATTCCTGGGCTGTTATTCCCTGTTCTTGGCATTTATGTGCCTGCTTTCAAGATTCCAAAGAACCAGATTTTCGCCTACATGGTGATCTGCTCAGGCATATCGCTGATTTGGCTTGTTCTGGGCACGATCTATCCGGATACCCCAGGTGGGTATACATACTTGGGCATGGAACCTTTTTATCCTGGATTGGCGGTAGCGCTCCTTTGGAAGCTTACCAGTCTTCTCGGTCGAGGGACCGATATTGGATAGCCTCTGCGATGTGAACTGGCTGAATGCTCTCCGATTGAGCTAGGTCGGCAATGGATCGGCTTACCTTCAGGATGCGGTCGTAGGCCCGAGCCGAAAGCCCCATTTTTTGCATGGCCATTTTCAGCAGGGCGGATCCGTTTTCGTCGAGCCTGCAAATACGCCGCACGAGACGGGTGTGCATCTGTGCATTTGAGTAAATACCGGGCATACCGAGAAAACGTCTGTCTTGGATCTGCCGGGCTCGAACCACCCTATCGCGAATCATAGACGAGGGTTCAGCCGATTGCCGAGCCGTCAGCTCGTCGAAGGTTACCGTGTTGACCTCTATGTGCAGATCAATCCTGTCGAGCAGTGGACCACTGATGCGTGCTCGGTACTTCCGTGCCGCCCTTTGGTCCTCATCGGAACCATCGCTGCCCCAATCACCTTTGGGTGAGGGATTCATAGATGCTACAAGCATGAAGCGAGATGGATACGTTACACTCATCCGCGCCCGAGATATGCTTATGTAGCCATCTTCAAGGGGTTGGCGAAGCACTTCGAGTGCATTGCGCCTGAACTCGGGGAGTTCGTCCAAGAAGAGGACGCCGTTATGGGATAGCGAGATTTCGCCTGGCATTGGGATGCCACCGCCACCGACGAGGGCGACGTCGGATACAGTGTGATGGGGTGACCGGAAGGGTCGTCTTGTAACGAGTCCTTTTCCACCGGTCAGGAGGCCTGATACGGAGTGGATTTTGGTCGTTTCGAGGGCTTCGTCAAGGTTGAGTGGGGGGAGGATTCCCGGTATCCTACGGGCGAGCATGGTTTTACCTGAGCCGGGGGGTCCTACGAGGATGATGTTATGTCCTCCAGCGGCAGCAATTTCAAGTGCTCTTTTAACCGTTTCCTGTCCTTTGACGTCGCTGAAATCAAGCCCAACGGAATCTGTGTCGTCAAAGAGTCCCGTGAGGTCTGCTTTTATTGGCTGATATATATCGGGTGAATTCAGCCAGGCTATTACTTCCTGTAAGTTCTCATGCCCGTATACGTCGATACCCTCTACTACGGCTGCCTCTGGCGCGTTTGATTTCGGCAAAATTATACTCCGAAAACCGCGTTGACGTGCTTCGACCGCTACCGGGAGCACACCCTTTACAGGACGGAGCGAACCATCCAATGCAAGCTCACCCATGATGAGCGTCTGGCTCAATATTCTTCGGTTAATAAGATCGCAGACGGCTAGTAAACCTACAGCTATGGGCAAGTCGAAGGCACTCCCCTCTTTTGGCAAGTCGGCGGGAGCCAAGCTTACCGTTTTGCGTCCCAAGGGCATTTCGTAGCCAGTGCTTCGTATTGCTGTGTCGATTCTGGCGTAAGATTCACTAATGGCCCTGTCTGGCAGACCAACCAACTGGTACGATGGCATGCTGGAACCGCGCCAGTGTACTTCAACGTCGATTATGTGCGCGTCGACCCCATATGTAGATGCGCAAAATACATGTGCGTGCATAATGTATCTTTCTGGTGAGATGTTCGTACATATAAGAGTCTCGCCAAAGCAATTCCTTACGCGGCACGAAGCATTTTTTTTACCAGATTGACACTTTTATTCTAAAGTCATGAGCAAAGCAAAGAGAACCTTCGAAGAAATTAAGACGACAGGAAGTGAATTACTGGGTCGTCTTCAAGATTTAGCAAACGAAGGCAACACACGCCGTGCGATCATTCGCAACGGCAAGGGCAAGACCCTTCTTGAGGTCCCGCTTACCATGGGTGTTGCAGGAGCTGGGGCATTGTCAATATTGGCCCCATTTTTAACCACCATAGGCTTCTTTGCGATGATGCTTACCGATTGCACCATCGTCGTTGAGCGCTATGAAGACGAAGCATCGAAAGAAATCGAAGGCGAAGCCACCGTCATCGACATCATCGAAGACGAGAACTGACCCCTACGTATTACATCCTACGTCCTTCTGCCATTAGTCGACGCTAGCAGCTGCATTCGAGTAGACCATGTCGTAAATGGCTTCGAAGGCCTTGATGGTCTTATCGATGTGCTCCTGCGTGTGGCGGGCTGTAGGTATGAGACGTATTAATACCATGCCTCTTGGGACAACCGGGTAAGCTACACCGCTCACGAACACTCCGTGATTCTCCCGTAGCTCCCTCATGATAGCCTGTGCTAAGTCTGTGCTGCCTTTAGTTAATACTGGCACGATCGGGCTGTCGCTTGGCAGCACATTGTATCCTACCGAAGCTAGGCCTTGACGCAGCTTCTTTGCGTTTTCCCATAGCTTGTCTCTCCACTCAGGATGCTGGCGGATCTGACGCAGACGCTCGCGAGCCGAAACGACCAATGCGATCGGAAGCGACTTGGCAAATATTTGACTGCGAGCCGTGGCTCTCAGGTAATCGAGAATTTTCGGCTCGGTTGCGATAAATGCGCCAATTAGGGCAAATGCCTTGGCAAAGGTGCCAAAATAAATGTCGATGCCATCGTTCACGCCCAAATGGGTTCCGGTTCCAGAACCGTCATGACCCATGGTTCCTACTCCGTGAGCATCATCAACTAAAAGTCTGAAATTATACTTTTCTTTGAGGGCTACGATCTCGCGAAGTTTACCGAGGTCGGATGTCATACCAAATACACCCTCGGTGATCACAAGTATGCCCGAAGTCGGCTTTGAGTTAGCAACGGCGCGCTGGAGCTGCTTCTCGAGGCTCTCCATGTCGTTGTGTTTGTACACATAGGTTTCGCTCATGGCAAGCTGCTTGCCATCGACGATACAGGCGTGGCTAAGTTCGTCGTAAATCAGAAAATCGTCCCGGCTCACCAGCGCATGAATTACACTCATGATGCCCTGATATCCGTAATTCAGGAGAAAAGCTGCCGGCTTGTGAACAAAGTCGGCCAGTTCAGCCTCGAGCGCCTCATGCTCGGTCGAGTTGCCTGTCATCAAACGGGCACCCATCGGTACGCTGAAGCCATAGTCTGCGCCAGCTTTGGCGTCGACGGCACGAACGTCGGGGTTGTTACCTATGCCAAGATAGTCGTTGATACTCCAAACGATCATATCCTTGCCGTTAAAACGCATTTCGGGTCCAGCCGGGCCCTCTAATCTTGGAAACGTGTAATAGCCGTAACCTTCTGAGGTAAATTGACCAAGTGGACTTTGACGCGTACTCAGCTTTTCGAATAAATCCATGTATGATTTCGGAAATAGGGATAATTAGTGCAGATCGTAACTTGACTTTGGTCGACCGATTATGTCAAAAAATCATAATAAAATACGGATTTATGAGCCGATTTCAAAGAATTGAGCCATTTACGACACCATTGCGACCATAACGAGCCACCATATGAAAGCCAACACTATACTGACTAGGGCAATTGGTGCCGTCCAGTAAAAGTGTTCTTTGAAGCTAAAGGCGATGCCATCACGATTTGCCTGCTCTGCAACAATGAGGTTGGCGATGGATCCGACAAGAATCAGGTTGCCGGCAAATGTGCTCATGAGTGACAGCAGGTAGTACAGAGCCACGTTAGATTCGGGCATTTTTGTCATCAGTAGCATTACTGCAGGCACATTCGATACAGCGTTAGACAGCAGAACACTAATTAACGAGAACAATACCGGGCTGTACAGATTGAAACCCTGATCCTCTAGCCAAAAGTATGCAGCGTCAAGACCACCGGTCATCTGAATTCCCTCGATAAGCACAAAAAGGGCGATAAATAAAATGAGCAACGACCAGTCAACAAAGCCCAAAAAATTCCTCGAAGCAAGCTTTCGGCTCATAAGTAAAACCGACGCAACGCCAAGGATTGTGATTTCGCGTGGCACGTTGGTGAAAAATAGGCCAATCATGACGAGCATCACAAACATCCCCTTCATTGTCTGGAAATGGTCGTAAGGGAGCGCACTCTCAATGTTCAGATCCTCTGTTAGTGATACGTGAGATGGCGTAGCCACAAGCTGTCCTCGAATTGCCCATAAATAAAGCAGCACTACCGAAACCAGCACTGGTGGCGCACACCAAATGAGAAATTCGCCAAAGGGAAGATTCGCCTGTTGAGCGATGTACATGTTCTGAGGGTTGCCGATTAGGGTTGCAGCAGACCCGATGTTACTCGAAGCAGCCAATGCCAACAGAAACGGCAAGGGTGACCAGTTACGCTTTCTTGTAATCTCAATCACGATCGGGCTCATTGCAAGGCATATGACATCGTTCGAGAGGATTGCCGACAGAACCGCTGACAACAAGATCAACGCCCCCATGAATAACTTAGGCTCTCGAAAAGCAGAGGCACTGCGAACCGCCAGCAAACTGTAAAATCCGCCCAAGCGAAACTGAGCCGATAAGATCATGAGTCCAAATAGCAGGATCAGCGTGCTGTAATCGACCGCAATTATAGCGTCGTCTAAACCTAGTGTCGCCGTGATAATCATCAACATGGCACCCAGCAATGCCACACCGGTACGATCGAGTTGCAAGCCGGGAAATCTTCCCAATGCAATCCCGACGTAACTCACCACAAAGATGATGATCCCCGTATAGTTCATGATTCTCCCGCAAAGAGCAGTTTTCCGACATCACGTTTGATAAAGATATCGCTTTTGCGTTTCAGCATGCAAAACACTACAATATGACGGACCATCAACAGACATTTAGATAGGAATTATGAATTACATCTGGGCTGGTTTGATCATCATAAGCCTGGTTTTTGCCATGATGAACGACGTGAGCGACTTGTTCGGCAACACGTACGAAAACGGTATGGAACGGCGGCTTGAGCTCACATTTCCGGAGAATGCCGATTTGGAGCGACGACAAGAGATACAAGTACGAATATCTGGCGACAGCATCTTTCACAATGCTACTTGGAGACCGACGTCGGCGGGCAATGAAATACTCATCCCCGTCAACCAAAGTCTACCCGACATGTGGAAGAAAATCGGATCAGATCAAGATGCTCGCGATAAGCAAGTATTGGCCACTCGGGTAAAAGAGTCGAGTCTGACAAGCGCCGTAGTGACTCTTCCCGAAGTGAAGTTTGTCAAAATGAGGGCGATTGCGGCTGCTGCCTTCGACATGGCGGAATTTGCCGTAAACTTGGCTTTCGGTCTTATTGGAATCATGGCCCTTTGGTTGGGATTGATGCAAATTGCAGACAAATCTGGGCTGATCAGCAAATTGGTGCGGTTTGTGGCCCCTGTAATGCGCCGTCTCTTCCCTAATGTTCCAGCCGACCATCCCGCAATGGGCGCAATGAGCCTGAATCTGACTGCCAATATCTTGGGGCTAGGAAATGCAGCTACACCGCTGGGAATCAAGGCTATGGAGGAGTTACAGAAAATCAATCCTGATAAGGATTCTGCCACAAATGCCATGTGCATGTTTTTGGCCATAAACACATCCAGCGTACAGCTGGTGCCTCCTGTGACGCTGATTGCCCTAATGGGGATCGGCGTATCGGAGTTGTTTTTGAGCATCTTGCTGACCACCATCATTTCGACCACCGTTGCCATCACAGTGGCAAGTTGGTACGGCAGACGCAACCCTGAGCCTAAATTCATCGTTGAGGAGGGATCCTGATGCAAGTATTTAGCGTATTCATTCTGCCACTTCTTATCGTGGCCATTCCGCTTTACGGACTCATTCGCAAAGTGAAGGTGTATGAGGAGTTCGTTGTCGGCGCCAAGGAGGGATTCGAGATTGGTGTTCGCATCATCCCCTATTTGGTGGGTATTTTGTTCGCCATCGGGATGTTTCGTGCCAGTGGAGCCATGGATTGGATTATCGCAGGAATTGATCCTTTGTTATCTCTGGTTGGTTTTCCGGCCGAGGTTCTGCCTATGGCCATCATGCGATCGTTGACGTCGAGTGGATCGGTTGGTATTCTTGCCGACTTGATACGCGTGCACGGCGAAGACTCCATCCTCGTTAAGATGGCGGCCACGATGTTTGGCTCCACCGAAACCACATTCTACGTAATTGCTGTCTACTTTGGCGCTATCGGAGTTAGAAACAGCCGCTACGCCATCAAGGCAGGTCTCATTGCCGACCTGAGCGCGGCGTTTGCTTCGGTGTACATTTGTTATTTACTCTTTGGTTAATTTCATGAAATTCGACTCCATTTTGGTCCATGCAGGACTCGAACCTGACCCGACCACCAAGGCGGTGGCACCTGGGTTTGCTCCATCCACCATATTCGAGTTTCCTGAGGGTGGATTCCAGAATACACGGTTCGGGTATGCCCGATACGACAATCCAAGCCGCCACAGTCTGGAAACTGCCTTGGCTACACTCGAAGATGGTGCCGAAGCAGCTACGTTCGGATCTGGGATGGCTGCCATTCAAGCAGTTATCCAAGCTCTGGGGCAGGGTGCGCGCGTTATTGCGCCGACAGATGTATACCACGGCACTCGCAACCTGATGAACGATTTTGTGCAGTATTGGGGCCTTCATGTCGATTATGTGAATATGACGGATCTGGCCTCCGTTGCAGAAGCGATAAGCGCCGAAACGCGCCTAGTATGGTTGGAGACTCCTTCGAACCCGATGTTGCACATCACCGACGTCGAGGCTGTTTGCAACATTGCCCGTGCAAAGGGTGTGCCCGTCTGTGTAGATAATACGTGGCCATCGCCTATGTTGCAGCAGCCATTAAAAATGGGCGCCGATTTAGTGATGCACTCCACAACTAAATACTTGGGTGGCCACAGCGATATTCTCGGTGGCGCGGTAGTTGGTGGTCATGGTAGCGTCTTGTTTGAGAGGGTTCGTCGCATCCAACAACTTGCCGGGGCTGTGCCATCCCCATTCGACTGCTGGCTATTGCTCCGCAGTGTGCGCACGCTCGGAGTGCGTGTGCGTCAACAGTGCCAAAATGCTGAAGTCATAGCCGGCTGGCTGAGCGAGCATCCACTGGTAGAAACGGTGTTTTACCCTGGACTAAAAAGCCATCCGGGACATTCAATCGCAGCCTCGCAGATGAAGCGTTTTGGCGCGATGTTGTCGTTCACCTTACGATTGCCACCAGAAAAAGCACTTAAAGTTGTCTGTAACAGCCAGATGATAGTCCATGCCACAAGCTTGGGGAGTGTGGAGAGCTTGTGGGAACACCGCCGCAGTTCTGAAGGACCTGAATCGAAGACACCCGATACCCTGATCAGGCTTTCGGTAGGCATAGAGGATGTCGACGACATAATTAGCGACATCGATGCATCCATAAAAGCGGTTGTTTAATACGGAAATGAACATTCTATTGGATAGCTAGTACCAACAAACTGAATCATAGTGGTTCAGCCTTTGTATTAAATTCCGTACTTTTAGAATCTGTCTCGGCTCAGACCGAGCCGAGACATGCCTTCACAATAAATTAAGCCTGAACAATCCCATGGCACGACAGGAAATGGTGATGCCCAAGATGGGCGAATCGATCATGGAAGGAACTGTGATCGAATGGAAAAAGAAAGTCGGTGATACCGTACAACAAGATGAGACTGTACTCGAAATAGCCACAGACAAGGTAGACTCTGAAGTGCCTGCACCAATAGCTGGTGTTTTGGTTGAGATTCTCGTGCCTGAAGGTGAGACCGTCGAAGTTGGTACTCCAATAGCAATTATTGACACCGATGCCAGCGCAGCTGTTACAAGCAGTGCAGCCCAACCGTCAACACCGACCCCGGCACCCGCCCCAGAGCCTGAGCCTGCACCTGCCGCAGCTCCAGCTCCAGCTCCAGCTCCAGAACCTGTTGCTGCACCAGCACCAGCCCCTGCTGTGGAAGCCGCAAGCGCATCCGATCGATTTTACTCCCCGCTCGTAAAATCGATAGCTAAAGAGGAGAGCATTAGCATGGCCGAGCTCGACACCATTCAGGGCACCGGCGCCCAGGGTCGTGTGAGCAGGGAGGACTTGATGAACTACATCAAGAGTCGCCAAAGTGTCCAAGCTCCAACGCCTACACTCAGCCGCCCTGCTCCAGCAGCCCCTGCTCCAGTGGCAGTGGCAGCGCCTGCACCAGCCTCAGTACCGGTACCGACATCCGCCTCGAGTGGAACCATATCGGCCGGCGAGATCAAGGTGAACTGGCCATCGCAGAATGTCGAGATCATTAAGATGGACCGCATGCGCAAGCTTATTGCTGAGCACATGGTCAAATCGAAGCAAACTTCAGCCCACGTTACCACTTTTGGCGAAGCCGACGTAACCAAGCTGGTGATGTACCGCGAAAAGAACAAGGAGCGTTTTGCCCGCGAAAATGGCTTCAAGCTCACGTTCACGCCGTTCTTCATCGAAGCCACCATTCAGGCTATACGCGAATTTCCGTTGATGAACAGCTCGGTCGACGGCGACAACATCATTCTCAAGCGCGACATCAACTACGGTATCGCAGTAGCACTTGGTGAATCCGGCTCTGGCGGACTCATAGTGCCAGTAATCAAGAATGCAAGCGAGATGAACCTGCTAGGACTTGCGCGCTCAGTGAACGAACTCGCACGCAAGGCCCGTAGCAAGACGCTCTCTCCCGACGACCTCACTGGTGGCACCTTCACACTTACCAATTATGGTAGTGTCGGCAACTTGATGGGTACACCGATCATCAATCAGCCACAAGTAGCCATATTCGGAACAGGCGCCATCGTAAAACGCCCAGTCGTTCTCGAAACCGACCACGGCGATGTCATTGCCGTTCGCCATATGGTGTATCTCTCGATGAGCTATGACCACCGCATTATCGACGGTGCCTTAGGTGGTGCATTCCTGCAGCGTGTGAAGGAGCTGCTCGAAGATTTCGACGAAAATCGCACGACCTGATTAGGATATTTCGTTGATCGTTGTTCGCACAATTGACGATATGCGCTCCTGGGTTCGATCCATTCGAGCCCAGGGACGCACTATCGGATTTGTACCAACAATGGGTGCACTTCACGACGGGCACATCCAGCTGGCTAAACGCTCGTTGGAACTAACCGACGAAACAGTCGTTTCAATTTTCGTGAACCCGACCCAGTTTGGACCAAACGAGGATCTGAGTAGATACCCTCGACCTTTTGAAGAGGATGTCGAAAAGTGCCGCGATGCCGGTGTGGCTGTCGTATTTCATCCATCTGCCGATGAAATCTACGGAACGGAAACGTTCATCGGATTCAAGCTCGTCAAGATGGGCGATAGCTTATGCGGCGCTTCAAGACCGGGTCACTTTGCTGGTGTAATTCAGGTTGTGAACAAGCTTTTCAATATCATACAGCCCGATTTGGCCATTTTTGGACAAAAAGACTACCAACAGTACCGCATCTTGGAGCGAATGGTCGAAGAGTTCAACCATCCCATAAAAATGGTGCTGCACCCTACGGTTCGTGCAATCGATGGCTTAGCATTGAGCAGCAGGAATCGATACCTAGCTGAAGGCGAACGGTTATTGGCACCTATGATATTCGCTGAATTGCAGCTTATCGCCTCAAATCTGGCAACTAACTCACATGTGGACACTGCCACAACCGCATCCAAAGAGCGTATGATGGCAGCTGGTTTTAAAATTGATTATATTTCAGTTGTTTCAAACAACGATTTACAACCACTAATCGAAGCCCATGGAACGTGCATCGTTGCCATGGCTGTTTACTTAGGTACCACCCGCCTCATCGACAACCTGCTTGTTGACCTGCTTTGATCTACGCCGTATGACACTTACCATGTTTAAAGCCAAGCTGCACCACCTCAATGTAACGGAGGCCGACCTCTATTACGAGGGCAGTATTACGATCGATCAAGATCTGCTGGATCTTGCCGGATTGTTACCATATGAGAAAGTTCAGGTTGTTAATATCAACAACGGAAACCGACTAGAGACTTACACGATTCCTGGTCCCCGTGGGAGCCGAGTCGTGTGCATGAATGGACCCGCAGCAAGGCTTACAGCCGTAGGCGATAGGGTGATTGTTATTGCTTACGCACAGATGACACCCGAGGAGGCACGTACCCACAAGCCTAGAATTGTAGTAGTCGACAAGAGCAATGAGCCCGTCAGAATTATAGAGGAAAGCGTTTACGGGCAACGCATCGAGGTGGATTGATTACATTTTACTATTGAGTTTGGCGGTTAAGTCGACGTTGTTTATGTTACGTGCGTTGAACTACCGACATGTCAGACCATCATCCATCCGAAAATATCACACAGCTGTTGAACACGATTGACGGAGCCAACATGGACTCCATCAATCAGTTATTGCCTTTGGTGTACGGCGAGTTACGCAAGCTGGCAAGTCGTGAGCTTCGTAAAGAGCGCGTAGGCCACACACTGAACACAACCGCTCTCGTGCATGAAGCCTACATCAAATTGGTGCAAAATCCACCAACTGACAATTGGGGTGGTCGACGGCACTTCTTTTCGATAGCGGCTCGTGCAATGCGTCAAATATTGGTGAATTATGCCCGCGACAGAAGTCGTGAAAAGCGAGGTGGAAAAGAGAATCCAGTAACATTGAACGAGTCGGTGTATCTGAGCGAGAGCAAGGCCGACGAAATTATTGGGCTCGACGAAGCTCTAAGCCGACTTGAGCAACTAAACAAACGACAGAGTCAAGTTGTGGAATACCGCTACTTCGGTGGATACAACATGGAGGAAATAGCCGAGATCCTCGATGTATCGATCGCAACAGTGAACAGAGATTGGCTCACTGCCAAAACATGGCTTTTTGGCCAACTCAAACCCGACAGTTAAACTAATCAGGGGTTACTAGCACTAACCGACCCCTAACTTGGAGGCCAACCATGGATGCCGATCGTTGGACTATAGTGGATGACTTGTTTCATCAGTGTCTTAATCTAGACAATGATTCGCAACAACAATTGTTGGCAGATGTAGGCAAAAATGATCCCGAACTAGCGTCTATAGTTGCTGAAATGCTAGCAAACCATTCCAAATCACAAGATTTTTTAGAGTCTAGTGCGCACGAGTGGACCAATATTGAAATCGGCCAGTCAATCGGACCATGGAGCGTAATCAGAGAGATTGGCCAAGGGGGAATGAGCACCGTATATCTAGCCGAACGAAACGATGGTAGGTTCAATAAGCTTGTTGCCATAAAATTCTTGCACGGATTCATCCACGGTGCGAAAATGCACGACCGCCTTGTTGCGGAGCAACGAATCCTGGCAAGACTAAATCATCCCAATATTGCCCAACTGATCGACGCAGGACTCACCGATTCCGGTCGACCTTATTTCATACTTGAGTTCATCGACGGAACCAATATAATTGAATGGTGCAACCGCGAAAATCTGTCGCTTGATCAGCGCCTCGACTTATTCGACCAGGTGGCTGCTGCTGTGCAGTACGCGCACCAACATCTGATTGTACACCGTGACCTTAAGCCATCGAACATACTTGTCGACAGAAGTGGTAATGTGAAGCTTCTTGACTTTGGCATTGCAAAAATTGTGGATGAAGAGTCCATCGTCGACGGTCCGGCTACTAAGACAGGGTTGTACATGATGACCCCTGAGTATGCGAGTCCTGAGCAATTGAAAGGGTCTGAGATCACTACTAGTAGTGATGTGTACAGCTTGGGAATCATCTTATTTGAAATGATAACAGGACGACATCCATATCCGTCTGTTCCAGGTAACCCCCTTGAGTACACGCGGCAGAGGTTGGAAAGCAATCCATCCAAACCAAGTACTCTTGTGACGAGTACGTCTAGATCGTCGGATGAAAAGGGGATAGGACTTCATCCCGATTACATCCGTGAATTACGAAAACGACTTCAGGGTGATCTCGACACCATCGTTCTGACGGCCTTACATGCCGATGTGCAACGCAGATACAAATCGATCGAACAATTCCGGTCCGACATCAACAACTACCGCAGCAACAAACCAATTTCAGCTCGTCCAGACTCAACGTATTACCGAATCCGCAAGTTTATTAGCAGGCATAAGGCAGGAGTCGCTTTGTCGACTGTGGCTATGTTGTTGTTAGCCGCAACGGCACTCGTTGCCGTACTACAAGCACAAGATGCCCGTCTTGAGAAAGAAAAGGCTGAAATGGTTACAACCTTTTTGAAAGAGATGCTGCAGTCGCCAAATCCATACAATGATGGACGCGAGGTGCTAATGGTCGATGTCATAGAACAGGCAGCCCTCAAAATGGATACGAGTTTTATCAAATATCCTGAAGTTTCGGCCTCATTACGTCAAACATTCGGTGTTACATATCGAGAGCTTGGTAAATATGATGAGGCCTTGGGTCATCTTAGTGAATCCTTGAACAGCCTCATCGCTCTACATGGCTACCAACACGAAAATGTATCGATAGCACAATCTAACTTGGCGTTACTCCATCAAAGGTTGGGGAATTACTCAATCGCCGATTCGCTTTTCTCGCAGGCTTTCAATACTGATCTCAAGCTTTTTGGGAAGGAGTCAGCCATTTATGCCAAGCGTCTCAACGACTTGGGAATTTCTAAATGGTATTTGGGCGACTATGAGCAGGCAGAACCGCTCATCAGAGAGTCGGTCGAGTTGGAGGAAAAATTGAAAGGCTCAAGCCACACTGATGTTGCAGTAGGACTCGGTAACCTTGCGACATTACTTTCAGATAAGGGTGAATATGTCGAAGCTTTGGAATTACATAAACGTGAATTGCATATTTTAAGAGATAATCACCCCAACGACACTCATCCTGCTATACCACAATCACTAAGTCATATTGGTATTTTATATAGCGATCTGGGTCAGTACGAAACATCAAGACAATTTCATGCGGAAGCGTTGTCGTTGTATCGAAAAATTCGCGGCGACGACCATGCCGATGTGGCATATGCCTTAAACAATCTTGCTGCTACGTATTCAAATCTTGCAAAGCCCGATTCCAGCATCTCTTTGCTTAACGAGTCTTTGATAATTTCAGTTACCGTTTTGGGTGCACAACACCCAAATGTGGGAATTCAGCTAAATAATATTGCGCGCGCCAAACGAGATATGGGTGATCTTGCCGGTGCCGAGCAAGGGTATAGGGATGCACTTGATATTTGGCTTGCTGCTTTTACTGAAGACCATCCATATCATGCTCACGGATACAGTAACTTAGGTACCGTTGTTGTTTCGCAGAATCGATATAGAGAGGCTTTACCATTGCTGGAAGAGGCATTCCGTATACGAAAGCAGCTACTTCCTGCAGCAAATCCCGAGTTGGCAAATACCCGAAGCATTCTTGGCTATTGTCTGTTCAAACTGGGTCGTTCTTCCGAAGCCGAACCCATGTTGAAAGATGCGTATGATGTGCTGAAAGCATCTCTTGGCGAAGATCACAACAGCACGAAAGCCGCCAAGACACGTTTGGATGAGTTCTATGATAATAGAGGTAGGCCGGCTAGCGCTGGGTAACCTATCTGATGTGGATGTTAATCCCATCGGTCGATCTTTCTGACAAGCTGCCGATCGGTTTCAGCATCAATCCGTGTGAAGCGGCCACCAGCTCAAATTCTGCTTCATGTCCACGGTCGACACTCACTAAGAGCCCGCCACTCGTTTGTGGATCAGCAAGGAGGTTCTTTTGGTGATCGGTCAGCTCACCAACTTTATGTCCGTAGCTATCCCAATTTCTGTTTGTTCCACCGGGTATACATCCTGCTTCAATGTAATGACTGGCCCACTCAAAATGTGGGACAGCATCGAAATTCACAACAGCCTCAAGATTTGCACCGTCACAAAATTCGTTCAAGTGACCCAATAACCCAAATCCCGTTACATCGGTAAGAGCATTGACGTAGCTCATTTCACCCGCAACCACTCCAAAATCATTGAGTGTCAACATCGATTGCTTCGCTTCATTGATGTGCAGTTCTTCAGCGATCCCCCTTTTTTGTGCGGTTGTCACAACCCCTACCCCAAGTTTTTTCGTGAGGTAAAGGGTCGATCCGGGTTTTGCCGTATTGTTCCTCTTTAAGTTGTCGATGTCAACTAGCCCAGTAACTGCCAAACCAAATATCGGTTCAGGACTATCGATACTGTGTCCACCTGCAAGCTCTATTCCAGCACGACGGCAAGCGTCTCGGCTTCCCTCAAGAACCACTCCGGCCAGTTCTGGTGGCAACTTCGTTATTGGCCAACCTAATATGGCGATGGCCATGATAGGCTTCCCACCCATGGCATAGATGTCGCTGATGGCATTTACCGATGCGATACCCCCAAACTGAAACGCATCGTCAACAATCGGCATAAAAAAATCGGTGGTGCTTACAACGGCAGTGCCATTTCCTAAATCATATACCGCAGCATCATCATTCGACAGATTGCCAACTAAAAGACGTGGATCGATTGTTGTGGTCGACGATTTTTGGAGGATCTTCTCTAGGATGGATGGTGAGATTTTGCATCCACATCCTGCACCATGACTGTATTGCGTCAGTTTGAATGCTTCGTCTGCTTGGTTTGGTTGACTCATGATTATTCCGATAACTCTATCAGTTTCTTAGCTATTTCAATGGCCGATTCGTCGGTGCATTGAAAGGAGTGTTGGACGAATTGCTGCCGATCTCTAATGCTCGTAGCATACGCCTTGTCGTAGTAGCGAAGTAGGATTTCAGTTGCACTTGCCACATCACCATTTTCAACATAGACAACAGCATCTTTCGTTGACTGTCCACCCAATTTTTTTTTGATTCTCTGGATACGCTCGATCACCAACAACCTGTCGGCCATTCCGTATTCGGATGAAAGTCTTTGAATTCTGACCTCTTTAGACCTTTCTACAATATAGAGCGGAGACTGATGGAGATGTGTCCAGAATGTATCTGGCAGAAATACGGATCCGATGTTCATCGACTCGTCTTCCACCCAAATGCGGCGCTTGTCGTCCATGCCTCTCAGTTCTTCTGCGAGCATATTTTGCATGTGCTCGGATGAGGGCTGAATTGGTTGCATTAGCCCACCGAAGGTTGACCCTTTGTGATGTGCGAGGCCCTCAAGATCAAGCACCTGCTCGCCTAGATTCCGCAGTTCGTGCAGTATTTCCGTCTTTCCTGAACCGGTGCTTCCCGTTATTACATGCAACTTCCATGGCTTTGCCATGAGATCTGCGGCAAAACGACGATAACCCTTGTACCCTCCTTTGAGAACCAGTACTTCAAAGCCTGCCATATCCAACAATTGGGCAACAGAACCCGAACGCATACCACCGCGCCAGCAGTAGACTCCGATTGTCATTCCGTTGGCCAATGTAGTTGCATGCTGCACGAAAGCTGCCATTTTGGGACCGACGATTCGTAGTCCTTCGAGCATAGCCTCACTCCGGCTTACCTGCTTGTATAAAGTCCCGACTCTGGCCCGCTCCGTATTCTCGAACAAGGGTACGTTTGTTGCTCCTGGAACGTGCCCACTTTCATACTCGGCGGGCGAACGAACATCAATAATTGGGATGTTAATGCCTGTGCTGTTCCAAGCTTCTGCATCAACGGTGCGTATAGACATATTGTAAAGATATGGTATAAAATCATTTCAGTCGTATCTTTGATCACACAAGTCTCTTTATGAAAAAAACGGAGTGGCTGGCTTGGGTCAGCCTCGCAATTATTTGTATCGTTTGGGGTACCACCTACCTAGTTCTACGCGTAGGTGTTGAATCGGTGCCCCCATTTTTGTTCACTGGACTACGTCAAGTTATTGCCGGTTTGATATTGGGTGGAGCCATGATCTTATTTTATGGCAACAGACTCCCCGATTTCAAGACTCTGGTACGGCACGCTGTTGTTGGTTTTTTTATGATCAGCATCGGAAATGGTGCTGTTGGATGGGGTGAAATGTACGTTTCGAGCAGCATAGCCGCCATTATCTGTTCACTGATGCCTCTGTGGATCATCCTCATCAATTTATCGTACGGCAAAGGTGATAAAATTGATGGTCAGATTCTGTTTGGCGTGTTATTAGGATTCGGTGGACTCATGTTGATCTTTGGCGACGGACTTGCCGATTTCACCAACAGCGATTACACGATGGGCATTATTGTTATCTTTTTGGCCACCATCAGCTGGGCGGGTGGAACCATCTATTTGCGGACATTCAAGAAAAATGGCACCCCGCTTCTCGACGCTGCTCTTCAGATGTTTTTTGGTGGAGTCATCTTGCTCTTGGCTAGCAGTCTCACCGAAGATGCCGGCACAGCCCAGTGGCATGGGGAAAGCCTCTTCGCGCTTTTCTATCTGATCATTCTGGGATCGGTTGTAGCCTATGGAGCTTATTCATATGTACTCACGAAACTCCCGACACCAGTTGTGTCGCTATATGCCTACATCAACCCCGTTGTGGCGGTTTTGCTCGGGTGGGCTATTCTTGACGAAAAGCTCAATGCCGCCATTCTCACAGGATGCGTTATCATCGTGGCTGGTGTGTACATTGTGAACACCGGATACCGAAAACAAGAAATTCGCCGCATCGAAGCAATGCAATCTTCCGAATTCCAGCTACAAGTGGCAACCCACAAGGCGCCGAGGCGCCCTGCGAGATGGCAATGACATCATCGGTGGTCGGCTAATACTTGCAAAAAGCGAGCTGACGTCTTGATGCCTCTGTGAAAGTCCTTTAGGGAGAATTTTTCATTCGGCGAGTGGATGTTGTCGCTGTTCAAGCCAAATCCCATCAGGATGGAACTCACACCGAGGATGTTCTTGAAGGCTGCGACGATCGGAATAGAACCCCCTTCGCGAGTAAATAACGGCGTTTTGCCGTAGATGTCCTCAAATGCCTGAGCTGCAGCACGCATACCATAAAAATCGAGCTCGGTAATGACAGGATATCCGCCGTGATGGGCATGAACCTTAACGTGCACCGTTTTTGGGGCAATTTTTTTGAAGTGCTCTTCAAAAAGTTTTGAGATTTCGTCTGGCTCCTGATCTGGCACGAGACGCATGCTAATCTTGGCAGCTGCCTTTGCTGGAAGCACCGTCTTAGCACCCTCGCCCGTGTAACCACCCCAAATACCGTTCACATCGAGTGTTGGACGACCAGTGGCTCTTTCTAGACTTGAGTAGCCAGTTTCTCCGTATGTTTCCTTAACGCCGAGTTCCTTTGCATAGGCCTCCTCGTCGAATGGAAGCGCCTTATAGGCAGCACGCTCATCATCGGTGAGTGGCTTCACTTTGCCGTAAAAACCTGGAATTTGTATGACTCCATTTTCATCCTTCAGGCTGGCAATCATCTCGCACAGAACATTCAGTGGGTTTGCGACTGCTCCACCATAGACACCGGAGTGCAGGTCTCTGTTTGGCCCGAATACTTCCACTTCCATGTAGGCCAGGCCGCGCAAACCGTAGGTGATACTGGGAACATCTTCTGCAAACATGGACGTATCAGATATGGTAACCATGTCGCAAGCCAACAGTTCCTTATGTTCCATCAAGAATGGCACAAGGTTTGGCGATCCAATTTCTTCCTCACCTTCAATGATGATCTTCACATTCACGGGAATGGGTGTGCCGGTCATTAAGTAAGATGCGATCGATTTGACATGAATGTACGCCTGACCCTTATCGTCTGCTGAACCACGCGCGTATACTTTACCGTCAACTACCGTCGGCTCGAAGGGATCGTTTGTCCACAGCTCAAGAGGATCGGGAGGCTGCACGTCATAGTGACCATAAAATAGGACCGTTGGCTTGTCGGCCCCTGCATGTAGCCAGTCGCCATAAACAATGGGGTGACCAGGTGTGTCAAATATGTTGACGTTCTCAAGCCCTGCCTCCATAAACCGATCGCGAAGAAAGCGAGACGCCTCGTTCACGTCACCTTTATGCCTTGTATCGGTGCTTACACTCGGAATTCGAAGCAGGTCGAAGAGTTCGTTTTTAAATTGATCTATGTTGGCGTCGATATACTGCTGAATTTGGTCACTCATTCTATTAAATTATTATATATGCTGTTATTATATAGATCTTAAAGCCCCATCAGGCAACCAACCGTACAAGCCATTGCTCATTCGAACATATAGCCAACCGGGGTATTCGGAGCTTACTTGCTTGTCGATTGTGAAAGAAAATCCCTCATATGCCTGGCTAATTACGGCCGAGGTGGCGTCAGGTTGTTCCTTGAGTGCGTATTGGCCCGTAATGATCACTCCATCATCAAACCGCTGCTCTCTGCTGTCAATGTACAAAGTAACCGACAAAAACGTAATCACATATAACGCTGCACTAATATACGCGCCACGCAACCATCGTGGACGTCCGATATACCATCCCAACATATAGAGCAGGATTCCTATGTTTGCAACGATCACAACCGACCAATACAACAGAGATAATCCCAATGTCCTCATGAGCCAGTCAAAAAATTGCTCCCAGGGCAGCTTCGGCAGTTCGGCAACCCGCTGCGGAAACCTTGAGTCAAGATGGGCAATTCCTTCGAGTGCAAGCTGTCTGGTATCAGAATATCGGCTGGCAGCAATCAAGTAAAGTTTTGCAACAGAAAGCGAATCTAATTTGGTTGATATGACACCCAAGTTGTAATACAGCTTTCCTGACCTATAACCATCAGCGTGGATGGCAGTGAGTGAGTCGTATGCAGAGATGTTGTCGCCCGAGGTCGACAAGTTGAGAGCATCATCAAATCGAGACTGTGTATTCTGGGCTTGGCTCTGAATCGCAGCGATTAACCATATTGACAATGCCAATTTGACGATAATTCGAATCATATCGACTTTCTCAAAAGTGTCACGAAATCGCGGGCCTTTCTAAGGTCGGACTCAAATGTTGCTTGGTCGGTTACCGGGGCAAAGCGGATGGTGGAGCAAGTAGTCAATAAATCGTGTATCTGCTTAGCAGCCGAATTGCCGATTTTCGTTTTGCTCAGCGCATCAAAATATTCTTCGTCCGATACGCCAGCAGGTGGCAGATTCAGCCGATCACCGATAAAGCCGGCCAATCCCTTGTGAATGTTTCCGTAGCCGCCCTTGATATCGCCTGTCGAAGCTGATGAGGATGCACTGGTAAACCACTTATCGGCCACTGCAGCAGCTTTCTTCGATCTGGCGAAAGCAACATCCGTATTCATTCTATTCGTGTATTTCATGGTTGTGTACCCGATGCCAAATACCACAAAAGGGCTAAGCAATCCGAGCCAAAACCATATACGTTCTGTTATTGGGGTTGCGTCTTCTACCGACCAAACTGCTATGCCTGCAAGTATTTGTCCAGAGCTCATACTAGACTGAGATGCAACGTTCACGGCATTAGGGTCCCTTTCGACCCTAATAGTTACAGATGCCAAACGACTTGCCTGCCAGGAGTTCGTTCGGTCGTTATACCAGCTCACCGTCATTTCTGGGATAACAAACTCTCCTGCTCGTCTGGGGATGAACACATCCTTGATCATTTTGTTCCCATTCACACGCGACCCTGATCGATTGATGTTCGATTGAACTTGAGGCTCATACACTTCGAAACCTTCTGGAAAACTGTAATCGGGTCGTGAAACAAGCGCGATGTTGCCTACACCCGATATGTCGGTAGTGAGCTCTATAGCCTCGCCTACCAAAACCTCAGACTTCGACACTCGTCGCTTGATTTCAAACTGGCCTACTGCACCAAGCGAGGTTCCAGTTGCACCCGATGGCAAATCCCTGACGTTAACCGGAATTGGGTCGCTCGCCAAGTCGATGGTTCTCTGGCTTGATCCGAATCCTCCCCAGCCCGCAAATGGTTGATTTCCGCTTGGTGGGACACGTACATTAAATGCCACTTGGTAGGGACTAATCGTGAGCCTACCCGACTTGCTTGGGAAAAGAGCATACTGCATCAAGGTCGCCTTTCGATAGCGAACGCCGTCGATAACCACAGACTCCGTAGTTGCTTCTCTTCCGTCGTCGAGATCCTCTTTCCAGAATCCCTCTGCTTTCCAACTTGGATTTGGTTGATAGCTGAGCACCTCAGTGGTCTGCTTAAAGTACAAGACCACGTTCGCCAAAATCTGTTGGTTCACATACGGATTACGATCGGACACCTCGATGCGAAGGAAAATATCCCTCATTGAGTCAGCGGTTTCTCTAGAGGCGGCAGAGTTTCGGTCCAGCACTTTGATGTTCACCGGATTCGTGGAAAACTCCTTGCCGTCGATGACCACAACGATTGCCGGAACGGTAAAATCTCCAACATCCAGTGTCTGCAAGTAATACGAGTAACTGTACTTTCTGGATGTAACTCCATTGATGATGCTGAAGCTCTGCGAGGTGTTAGGAGACACGCTCATGTACTGCAATCCAGATAAAATGGGCAGTTTAGGGAGCTCAATACTGCGGAAATTGTCACCTGAAATTTCAACTGCTAGTACGATTCTCTCACCCTTGTAAGGATTGGTCTCGCTGACGGTCGCACTCACAGACACCTGCTGCGCCATGGCCGGCGAAGTTAAGGCTATGGCTAATAAAACAACTAACGCAATAAAACGTAACCTGAAGTCACCAATCTTTGGCATTTCGGTTGCTCGATGGAGCTTTTTGTTTTTTCAGATCTTTTAGAAGGTCCTTCTCTTGCGACTCAAGTGCATTGAGCATGTCGCGCGCCTGCTCCTTAGTCATTGAACCTGGATCGAATTGTGGCTTCTGCTGTTGCTGCTGATCCTGGTTTTGATCTTGATTCTGTTGCTGCTGATCTTGCTGCTGCTGTTGGTCTTGATTCTGATCTTGATTCTGCTGCTGCTGTTGTTGCTGCTGCTGATCTTGCTGTTGCTGTTGATCTTGTTTCTGGTCTTGATTCTGGTCTTGTTTCTGCTCTTGCTCTTGCTCTTGTTTCTGCTTCACTGCGAGTTCGTAATTGTGCTTGGCGTCGAGGTCGTTAGGATTGAGCTTGAGAGCATCGCGATAAGCATTTAATGCTTTGTCCCACTCTTTTTGTTCGGCAGCACTGTTACCCTGATTGTAGACGGCCTTACTCTTCTCGACAGGCGACTCGTTCAACTCCTTGAATTGGTCCCAAGCAGCAGCGGCTTCTTGCGATTTACCCATCTTTGCCAAGGCATTACCTAGGTTGAAATAAAGGCGTGCGTTTTCGGGTTCTTCTTGGAGGGCTTCAATGTACATCTTGGCTGCCGTTTCGTAGTCGCCGCGCTCATAGGCACGATTACCTTCACGAGCTTTGTCGTTAAAGGCGGTCAAAAACAATAAGGCGATTGAAAGTAGTATGCGCATAGTTAACCGATTAGTGATATCTGAGTAAAATAACGGAACCTGACCATCACTATTGCAATAAAAAATGTAAAGTTGAGGTTAAATAGCAGCCTACATGCGTTCTGCAACCGCCATAGTCTCCTCATTAAGCTCCATGTTGCTGAACACGTTCCCCACATCGTCATTATCTTCCAGCCTGTCCATCAATTTGAAGTTAGCCAAGGCGGCATCAGCATCAACTTGGACTGCTGTAGACGGAATCCTCTGCAATTCGGCCGAGGTGATTTTGTATCCAGCCGCTTCTAAGGCTTGGCGCACTGAGTAAAGGTCGGATCGTGCCGAAGTGACTTCGATCGACTCATCGCCGGTGTCCACATCTTCAGCCCCAGCCTCGATAGCGTCGAGCATGAGGGCATCAACATCTGCACCTGCGGCATCAATCGTGATAACACCTTTCTGCTCAAACAAGTAGGCGACCGACCCGCTCGTTCCTAGGTTACCTCCAAGTTTGCTGAAAATGTGCCGGATTTCGGCCACGGTGCGGTTCACGTTATCTGTCGATGCCTCCACCAAATAGGCAACCCCACCCGGACCATATCCTTCATATGTGATTTCGGCGAAGCTGGCGCTGCTGCCCTGCTCGCCTACACCTTTTTTGATGGCGCGTTCAATGTTGTCTTTGGGCATGTTGCTCGACTTAGCATTGTCGATGGCAATACTCAGACGTGCGTTTGTTGCAGGGTCACCACCGCCCTCGCGGGCTGCAATTGTGATCTCACGAATAATCTTGGTGAAAACTTGACCCTTTGCAGCATCCACCACTGCCTTCTGGCGCTTTATCTTCGACCATTTGGAATGTCCAGCCATATAGTGCTTTATTTTTGTGTTTTAGACTCAAATATACGTAATTCGGCTGTTTTGAAGCAGTATTACCGAAGTAATTGCCATGAACGTTACTATGCGATGATGCGTTGTTTTTTGATATTGTCGAATTCCTCACCGACTCGGCTATTTATCCAATAAAGAAGTACCTTTAAGCAGACTTAACGGAGATTACACCATGAACATCGGAATTGTCTGCTACCCAACCTATGGCGGAAGCGGCGTAGTGGCCACCGAGCTTGCAAAGGCGCTTGCTGGACGCGGACACAACGTGCACGTGATGAGTTATGCCCGTCCCCCGCGGCTCGACACATTAGATGCAAACATCAGCTACCACGAGGTAGCGATCAATAGTTACCCGCTGTTCGAATTTCCGCCCTATGATTTGGCACTGGCTTCGCACATGGTAGGTCTTATCCGATTTCAGAAATTGGATCTGTTGCACGTTCATTATGCAATCCCCCATGCAACAAGCGGTTATCTGGCCAAGCAGATTCTAGGTGCAGAAGCTGCCCATGTGCCAATCATCACCACACTTCATGGTACCGACATCACCATTGTGGGTAACGACCCAAGTTACAAGCCCGTCGTCGACTTCTCGATTAATCAGTCGGATGGGGTGACAGCCGTATCGGAGTATTTGCGCAATGAAACCTATGCCAACTTCGACATCCGGAACGAGATAAAGGTCGTGCCCAATTTTGTGGACCTAGTGCGCTTTCACCGACAGGAGAAGAGCCACTTTAAGCAGATGATTTGCCCTAACGACGAAAAAATTATCGCCCACGTTTCGAACTTCCGAAAAGTAAAGCGTGTGAACGACGTGGTTGAGGTCTTTGCAAATGTGCTGAAATCTGGCATCAAGGCTAAGTTGCTGATGGTTGGCGACGGACCCGAACGCACGAATGCGGAGCAGCACTGCCGGGAGCTTGGTGTCTGTCAAGACGTGCGTTTTGTGGGCAAGCAGGAAAAGGTGGAAGAAATATTGTCGATCGCCGATCTGTTCCTGATGCCATCGGGATCAGAAACTTTCGGATTAGCAGCCCTCGAAGCCATGAGCTGCAGTGTTCCAGTAATCAGTTCAAACATTGGCGGCATCCCCGAGTTGAATATTCAGGGTGAGACAGGCTTCTTGTGCGACGTTGGCGACACCGACACTATGGGTAAACATGCCATCGATATTCTCAGCAATCCAGAACTTCAAAAGCAGATGGCTTTCAGTGCCCGCAAACGGGCCGAGCTCTTCGAAATTGACAACATTGTGTCGCAATATGAGGAGTATTACCATTTGGTGGCTGAGCGCACCATGAGGAAAGCGAAAGATGCCGAAGCGCTAAGGGTTGAGGGCTAAAGGTTATGTTTTTGGTTGGCTCATTGCGGAATGGCTGATCAACGTGTATACTACGCCATTCCTTTGTCGTAAAAACTGCCATGTCAAAAAATAATTACAACTTCACCATCGGTATTGAGGAAGAGTACCAAATCGTAGACCCAGAGACGGGCGAGCTAACCTCTGCCGTTGAACTGCTTCTCGAAGACACAAGAGATAAACTGGGTAACCAGATTACCACTGAGATGATGCAGTGCCAGATCGAGGTGGCCACCAAAGTGTGCAACAGTATTCAGGAGGCCCGAGCACAGCTCGTAAATATCCGCCGCACGGTGCATGAAGTTGCAACGTCGAAGGGGCTGGCCATTGTATCTTCAGGAACACACCCCTTTTCGAAGTGGGAGCAGCAGAATATTACGGTTCGCGACCGGTACTTTGGTCTCGAGGCAGAGAACAAAGTGCTTGCCCGGCAGTTGGTTATCAACGGCATGCATATGCATATTGGCATCGACGAGGAGGAAGTTCGCGTCGACTTGATGAATCAGCTGCGCTATTTTTTACCGCACCTGCTAACACTTTCAACAAGTTCTCCTTTCTGGGGTGGCTACGACACCGGCTTGAAGAGTTATCGCTCTGTCATCTTTGAGCGTCTTCCGCGCACCGGCATCCCCCCGATATTTCGCTCTTGGAACGAATATCAAGACTATATTGATTTTGCCACCCAAACGAACACGTTCGATGAACCGACCAAGATCAGATGGGACCTCCGTCTATCGCCACGCTTCCCGACCTTGGAATTCCGGGTCTGCGACGTTTGCACTAAGGTGGATGCCGCCATCGCTATCTGTGCACTGAAGGTTGCACTGGTCGCCAAACTCCTAAAGCTGCGCCGAAACAACATGTCGTGGCGCGAGTACCGAAAAGAGCTCATTCAGGAGAATAAATGGAGGGCTGTGCGGTGGGGACTAGACGGAAAGCTCATCGACTTCGGCAAAAAGAAGGAAGTCGACACCAAGACATTGATATTTGAGCTTTTAACCTTTGTCGACGACGTGGTCGATGATCTCGATTTGCGCGATGATCTGTCTTACATCCAAACCATTCTGCGCGACGGCACTTCGGCCGACCGCCAGCTCCGCATATGGAAAGAAACAGGCGACATGAAAAAAGTAGTCGATAACCTGATCAAGGAAACGATTGAAGGAGTGGTTTGAGAAGGAAGAAAGAAGAAAGAAGAAGGAAGAAAGAAGAAGGATAGGATGAGGAAAAGGTAAAGGATAAGGATAGGATAAGGATAGGATTCGGATATAGCTGGGTACATGTTAAGTATGCAGTATAAATTTGACCAACTTAATCACTAATGCCATCTTCCTACATCTTGCATCCTAGTCCTCACCCTATCCTTCTTCTTTCTTCCTTCTTCTTTCTTCTTCCAAACCCGTACCACGATATATACGCATAGCAAACGGCAGGCACGATGAGTGCCAATTGCAGGCCGATTGAGTCGGCTACGGCGCCGTAGAGTGGTGGAATAAGCGCGCCACCAACAATAGCGGTACACAAGATGCCGGATCCCTGCGCGGTATTCTCACCCAAGCCGTCGATTGCCAGCGTGAAGATGGTTGGGAACATGATGGAGTTGAACAGGCCGATCATCAATATGCTCCAGACAGCACCCAAGCCGGTTGAGTTCATGGTTATAACCAAGAGTACGATGTTTACAATGGCGTAGACAGCCAACAATTTTGCAGGCTTGATGTAAAGCTGCAACCACGAACCGATGAACCTACCAACCATAGCGCCTCCCCAATAAAAGAAGACGAAGGTTCCTGCAAGACGTTCCACATTGAGTTCGCTGGGGTCTGATCCAGCTAGTAGGTTTACGGCCGAGGTCATCAGTGCCGATCCTGCAACAATGGCACGAATGTCAAGATCCAAAAAGTAGTTGACCAGATAGCTTCCGATTGTGACCTCTGCTCCCACATAAACGAATATCCCGACGGCTCCCAAAACAAGAGGCATGTGCTTCAGCGCACTTCGATAATTACCACTCCTATGATGATCCGTCTCCAAGATTTTGGGCAGTTTTACGATTGCAAAAACGATGGCCACCACGAACAGTACGACAGCAAGCGCAATAAACGGGCCCTGTACAGCAGCGGCCTCGGCCTCGTAGTAGGCCAATTGTGCATCCTGAGCCATTGCCGATAATTCAGTCTTATCTAGTATGGAATTCCCCAAAATGAATGCCGCACTCACGAGGGGTGCCAATGTCGTGCCCAGCGAGTTAAAGGCCTGCGACAGATTCAGCCTACTTGCTGCCGTCTCAGGTGCGCCCAAAGCAGCAACGTACGGGTTGGCGGCCACCTGTAGAACCGTGATGCCACCAGCGAGCACGAAAAGCGCCATCAAAAAGAGCTCGAATATTCTGAATGCCGCCGCCGGATAGAACAGCAAGCACGCCAAAGCCATGATCGACAAACCCACTACGGCACCCTTTTGGTATCCAATACGGGCAATCAAATACCCACTCGGTACCGATATGATGGCATAGGCAGTAAAGAAGGCAAACTGTACCAATCCTGCCTGAAAATACGTTAGCTCGAAGATGTCGCGAAGCCTTGGGATGAGCGCATCCACCAAAACAGTAATGAATCCCCAGAGAAAGAAAAGTACCGTCACAATAATAAAGGCCGATCGAAAGTTTCGGGAGTCGGTCATGGCGTTAGATATTGGGTTGAAAGTCAGCTACATACACGTCCTTGTCCGAATATACTCATTTGTCGACATGCACAAGTCTGCCTGAAATGATGACATGCAATATTATGTGAAGCCAAATCATGATTAATTTTATGGGTATTTTACGGCATCAAACCAAGTTCAATTCCTATGCATTTTTCATTAGACACACCAAAAGCTACGGTGTTCTCGCAGATCGCCGATTGGCTCGATGCTCAAGGCTTCACTGCCGCAAACATGGATGATTCTCGTCCTTGGGGTGGTTTCTTTGTGATCGACGAATCTCAGGCACCAGCATTCATAACCACGTTCTTCCCGCACTTAAGTCTGGCAGATTTTGAGGGTTTCGCCAAGCTCAGCCCCAAGATATTGCTCGTCGCACCCGGAAAGCGACTTTCTTGGCAATACCACCATCGTCGATCGGAGATCTGGAAGGTGATTGGTGGCAATGCGGCCATCGTGATCAGCGATACCGACGAGGAGAGACCCGTGCAACAGCTTCAATTAGGCACCGTGGTGAACCTAAAGCAGGGTGAGCGTCACCGATTGGTCGGCGCTGATGAATGGGGTGTGATAGCCGAAATTTGGCAACACACCGACGCCAACCATCCATCCGACGAGGATGATATCGTCAGAGTTCAAGACGATTTCGGGCGTTAACGAAACAAAAAGGGGCGCTGCATACCAACTATGCAACACCCCTTTTGAAAAAAAGATACTAGCCTGAGCTTACGAGGCGAGTGCCTTCGTCACAGCCTCAGCAGCTTCTTTGAGAAGCACGGCCGAAATCACGTTCAACCCGCTGTTGTCGATGATGACCTTGGCCTCTTCAGCGTTGGTGCCCTGCAGGCGCACGATGATTGGCACTTGGGCGACCTTTGCGGCAATCTCGGGGTCTTTCACGGCTTCGATGATGCCGTTGGCTACACGGTCGCAGCGCACGATTCCACCGAAGATGTTAATGAGAATGGCCTTGACGCTTGGGTCGCCGAGGATGATGCGGAATCCGTTGCGAACGGTATCGACATTAGCCCCACCGCCGACATCCAAGAAGTTTGCTGGATCGCCACCGGCAAGCTTGATGATATCCATCGTAGCCATGGCCAAGCCAGCGCCGTTTACCATGCAGCCCACGTTACCGTCGAGCTTGATGTAGTTGAGGTTGTGCTTCGACGCCTCTACCTCAAATGGGTTTTCTTCGGCCTCATCGCGAAGGGCGGCTAATTGTGGGTGGCGATATAGTGCATTTTCGTCGAGATTGATTTTGGCATCGAGTGCCACGATGTCGCCCGACTTAGTAAGCACGAGCGGATTGATTTCGAACAAGCTAGCATCGATGGCTTCGTATGCCTTGTACAGAGCTGTTATGAGAGTAACTGTCTTCTTGAGTTGCTCACCGCTCAATCCAAGACCAAATGCAAGGCGACGGGCCTGATTTGCCATGAGGGGCATCCCTGGTTCGACCCACTCCTTGATGATGGCATCTGGAGTCTCTTCGGCCACTTTCTCGATTTCAACACCACCTTCGGTGCTTGCCATAAGCACGTTGCGTCCACGCGCACGGTCGAGTGTAATGCCCAGGTAGAATTCTTTTTCGATGTCGACGCCGTCGGTGATGTACAGACGCTGCACCTTCTGGCCGGCATCGCCCGTTTGGATGGTGACCAAAACATCGCCAAGTAACGACTCTGCAGCGGCCCGCACTTCGTCGATCGACCAGCAGAGTTGCACGCCTTTAGCGTTGCTCTTTTCGGTTCTTCCTTTTCCACGTCCACCGGCATGAATCTGGGCTTTCACAATAAATAAGGTGGCACCGTTCTTTTTCATTTCTTCTGCTGCTGCAACGGCTTCATCGACCGAAAAAGCGGGGATGCCATGAGGTACGGCCACACCGTACTGCTTGAGAATTTCTTTTGCCTGATACTCGTGAATGTTCATGCCCTAATAGAATTATGATTCAATGATGTGAATGTGTTGCAGCAGTGTAGTCCGGTTTCAGATGCCCGATTACTGCACAGACCCCTAAAATACGAAAATATTTTTTGCCCTGCCCGAACCAAAGCTATCTGTGTTTCGTCTACATTTTGACCGATTTGCATGACATTCAATGAATTGTTGCAAATTTTTACACTTCACTTAACCAGTGTTTACAAGAACAACTGAACATTCGGGCACGGTATACGTCTATCTTTTGCTATCAGGATGATACGGGTCCACGACCGATCTCAAACTGTGGCATAACCTGACAAATACCAATCAACATCCGTATGAAAACGTACTTCCGCAATCTGCTTATTGCTGTATTTATTGCCCTGCCAACAATCTTGATCGCCCAACCGGGTCAACAACGTCCACAGCTCGACCCTGATGAGTACGCAAAGAACATGATTACGCAGCTGTCGGAGAAAGTGGAACTAAGCGACGGTCAAAAAGATTCTCTTACGGTCGTGTTCAAGGGTTTCATGGAATCGCAGCGCGAGGCCATGGCCAACCGCGATCGCGACAAATTAATGTCACTTCGCGAGAAGCGCGACAAAGACGCCGAGAAAATCATCAAAGACAAAGCCAAGATCAAAACCTATCGGAAGTTTATCGAAGAACAAACACCGATGGGTCGCGGACCAAGAGGCAACGGTTAACAGACCCCCTCGTTATCATCAGACTTTTCCCCAATCCAATCAATTCATTTTAACGCTCATGCGTCGATCTCTACAAGCAGGCCTATTGATGGCCGCAACCATTTGCATTCTTTTTTTGCCCACGAGCATTCTGGCACAGACAATGGGTCCGACGGGCCAAATTCACGGCACCATTCTTGATGCCAAAGACCAGAAACCCATTGCAGGTACAACAGTTCAGCTCATCAGCAAAGCCGACAGCACACAGCGGCGCATCACCGTTTCGGACGTGACCGGTAAGTTCGGCATCACGCGTGTTCGTCCAGGCGACTACACACTTCGCCTGAGTTTTACCGGCTACAAATTAATCACTCGTGATCTTACCATAGGGCGAGACAGCCTGAACCTAGGTCCAATCCTCGTTGAGGAAGACATCCGAGTACTTGGCGATGTGACTGTCGAAGGCCAAGAAATTCGTGCCGAACAAAAAGGAGACACCCTCATCTTCAATGCTGCCGCATATAAAGTTAACCAGGATGCTACTGCTGAAGATCTTGTAAGGAAAATGCCGGGCATCACGATCGAGAACGGTCAAGTTCGCTCGGGTGGTGAGGCGGTTCGTCGCGTTTTAGTTGACGGACAAGAATTTTTAGGAGATGACGCCACGGCAGCATTAAGAAATTTACCAGCTGAGATTATCAGCCGTGTTCAAGTTTTCGATCGCCAAAGCGATCAAGCTTCCTTTACGGGTTTCGATGATGGCAATGCAGAACGTACCATCAACATTTTGACGACCGGTGGAGTTAGCAGTGCTCAGTTTGGAAAGATCTACGCTGGTAACGGAACCGAAAGCCGCTACAATGCAGGTGGAAACCTCAGTTGGTGGAACGGGCAGCAGCGACTTTCCGTAATTGGCTTGAGCAATAACATGAACCAGCAGAACTTCTCGCAGCAAGACCTTTTGGGTCTTCTTAGCGGTGGCGGTGGCGGTGGTGGTGGCGGTCGTGGCGGAGCTGGAGGCGGTGGTGCTCCTGCGATGGTCATGAACTTTGTAGGTGGTGGTGGATTTGGTGGTGGTGGTGGATTTGGTGACTTTTTCACTGGTCAGCAGAGTGGCATCAACAAGACACACTCTCTGGCTATGAACTACACCAACCGTTTCAGCCCAAAGGTGAATGTCAACGCGAGCTACTTCTTTAACCAGTCGAACAACAACAGCACCAGTGCATTCGACCGTAATTATTTCGGTGAAGTGCTGTCTGGACAGATGTACCAAGAGAACAGTATTTCGAACATGAAGAATGGAAATCACCGACTGAATGGACGTGTGACATGGACCCTCGACGAGAGAAACTCGTTCATCATATCGCCACGCATGAGCACGCAGAATAATAGTTCGCAATACTCGAACGACGGTACAACAACGATGGATTTGTTGACATTGCTCAATACAACACAAAATGTTACTTCCTCCAACTCGTCAGCGTTCAGCTTTGGTGGAAATTTATTGTACCGCAGAAGCTTCGAGAAGCGCGGACGCACATTCTCCATTAATGTGAACAACAACCTCAACAACCGTGATGGCGAAAGTACCCAGCGCTCATTAAACAACTTCTACGGTATGGGAATGGGTGGAGCAGACATCATTCAAAGAATTGATCAGATTTCGAATAGTCCTAGCGACAATACGACATGGTCTGGTAGCGTGAACTACACTGAGCCGGTCGGTACTCGCAGCCAGTTTCAGTTGAATTACAGCCCGTCGTGGAACTATTCTGACTCTGACCGTTATACGTATGCATGGGATGAGTTCACATTGGGCTATACCAGAGTTGACTCCATTTTGTCGAACGAGTTCGACAACAAGAACTTCACGCAGCGTGCCGGCTTGAGCTACCGTTATAACTTTGAGAAGATCAATTTCAACATTGGTGCCAACTACCAAAATCAGCGCCTCATAAGCGAGCAGCTCTTCCCAGAGACATTTTACGGAAGCTCCTCTTTCAATAGCGTGCTTCCAGACGCCATGATGACATATCGTGTACGCCAGAATAGCCAGTTCCGCTTGCAGTACCGTGCTTTTACCCGCACACCGAGCATCAGCCAGTTGCAAAACGTGATCGACAACTCGAATCCGCTTCGCCTGTCGTCGGGAAATCCTGACCTGGGTCAGCAGTTCTCACACAACGTAAACCTGCGTTACAATCTTACCCGCGTGGCTCAGGGCCAAACATTCCTAATTATGGGTAATGTGACCGTTGCCGACAACTACATTGGCCAGTCGACATTCTTGGCGCAGCGCGACACGCTAATCGCCGACGGTGTGATCTTGCGTCGTGGTGCACAATTCACTCGTCCCGACAACCTCGGCGAGCAGATGAGTTACCGTACGTTCGCTACCTACGGCTTCCCGTTTAAGCCCTTGAAGAGCAATGTGAACATGAACTTGGGTGCCAACCTAACACGCACCCCTTCACTGATCAATAACGAGACCTTCTTCTCGAACAACCTTGGATGGAACACCGGTGTGAACGTGAGCAGCACCATCAGCCAGCAGCTCGACTTCAACTTTGCATATCGCCTGAACTTCAGTACGGTGAGCTACGACCAGCCGAATCTGGCCGATAACTCCTACAATCAGCAAACCGGCACATTCCAGATCACGTGGATGCCGCTGAACAAGTTTGTCTTTGTTCTCGACTATGCATTCAACGCTTACAACGGGTTAGGCGAAGATCTTGACCAGACGTTATCTGTACTTAATGCAGCCGTTGGTTACAAATTCCTCAAGCGTAACGCAGGCGAGTTGCGTCTTACCGGATTCGATTTGTTCAACAAGAACACCTCGATCAACCGTCAAATTACCGATACGTACATTCAGGACAATCTCGTGCAGGCATTGCCGCGCTATTTCGTCTTGAATTTCACGTACAATCTCAGAAACTTCAATACAGGACCTCAACCACAGCAGCGCGGACCTGGCATGCAAATGCCGGGCGGTATGCGTGGACGTGAGTTTTAAATGTATTTGATTGGAACAAAGGCCCTGCCCTGATCGGCGGGGCCTTTTTTTTTGGGTTGCACTACGATCGCTTTTCTATTATCATACAACGAATGTAACCGCTTACATAAATTGATAATCGAGAGTTTGATTCTATGAAGCCAGCACATACGCCCAAGCCAAAACTCAGTTTCTGGGACCTGTGGAACATGAGCTTCGGCTTTATGGGGATCCAGTTCGGGTTTGGTCTCCAGAATGCGAACGTAAGCCGAATTTTTGAGACACTCGGTGCTGCCAAGGACGACATTCCGATTCTGTGGCTTGCTGCTCCGGTCACAGGTTTACTAGTTCAACCCATTGTTGGTTACCTGAGCGATCGCACATGGAGTCCACGTTGGGGTCGTCGCAGGCCGTTCTTCCTTATCGGTGCCATACTTGCGTCAATTGCTCTCATCATGATGCCGAACTCACCCGCTCTTTGGTTTGCGGCGGGCATGCTTTGGATCTTGGATGCATCCATTAACATATCGATGGAACCGTTTCGAGCACTTGTGGCAGATAAGCTGCCTAGTGAACAAAGAACCAACGGCTTTGCAGTGCAGACCTTCTTCATTGGCGTAGGGGCAGTCGTTGCATCGGCACTACCTTATATGATGACGAATTGGTTTGGGGTCATAAACACAGCAGCTCCGGGCGAGGTGCCACAATCGGTCGTGTTGTCGTTTTATATCGGGGCATTCGTATTTTTTGCAACCGTATTGTGGACCGTTCTTCGTACTCGGGAGTATCCCCCTGTCGACATGGCTGCATTTGAGCGGGAAAAGCGTGAGACTGCCGGTTTCTTCAAAGGGTTTGCCAATATCTTCAAGTCGATGGTTGGCATGCCCAAAACGATGATGCAGTTAGCTGTTGTGCAGTATTTCACGTGGTTTGCACTTTTCTGCATGTGGATCTACACGACAAGTGCCGTAACCAGCCATGTGTATGGCACGTCTGACACTACCAGTATTCTCTACAATGAGGGAGCCGATTGGGTGGGGATATTAATGGCGTTGTATAATGGTGTGGCTGCTCCGGCCGCATTTATACTGCCAGCTCTCGCATCCAAAATCGGACGTAGGGCGGTTCACATGATCTCGCTGATCATCGGTGGAATCAGCTTGGCATCGATCTACTATATCCAATCGCCGACGATGCTTCTGTTACCGTTTGTGGGAATCGGCATCGCCTGGGCAAGTACACTCACCATGCCGTATGCTATTCTAGCTGGATCGTTACCCGACGAGAAGATGGGAGTTTACATGGGTATCTTCAACTTCTTCATCGTAATTCCCCAGATAACTGCAGCAACCATCTTGGGTTTTATGATGCGCAATTATTTCGGCAACGATGCCATCTGGGTGCTCGTATTAGGTGGCGCCTCAATGGCCATCGCTGGCCTGATGGTAATGTTCGTCGACGATGTCGACGATGTTGTGGCTCAGCCGTGAGCGGCAACCATTAGCTCGTCCATCGACATCAATCTGGATTCCTCCCTCGCTGCGACCGAGTCAAGCGAGGCCAGGTTTTCTTGGTTGAAGGTCTTTGAGGTTGAAATCTCGCGTAGTTCTTCGATTCCAGCAAGCAAATTTGCGTGTATCGTTGCGAGTTTACCCATTGCTTTGGTATCGGATGGATCCGTCTTGGAGACCATCATCGACAGATAGTCGACATACATTTCAAGTTCTTTGGCGAACATGTGTGGACGCTCGGCTGGCGTTAGCTGGGTGCGCCCATAGATGTGGTCAACCATTTCCTGAAGGGAGTAAGGGCCATGGAACCAAGCGATGTTCGGTCCAGGGCAAATTGCCTGCTTACCATGGTTCTCCTTAAGGATTCCCAGATTCATGAGCGAACCATTTCCTAGATGGTCGCAGAGGCAGGCCTTATCGTGCACCTCTTGTATCATTGACGCCCGCGATGAATCGCTGACTTCAAGCGTAGCTATCTGAGCCAGTTTTAACTCATGGTACTCGTTAGAGGCCGTACAGATGGGCTTGTCGGTGAACTCGGTATTTGTTTGGAGAAAACCCTTTGGACATGGAGATCCTGACTTGCCCTTGTTAATTTGCTCTGTGGTCCACACTTCCGATCCACTGCCGCGTAAATTATTGAATGGAACTCCAAGTGGAGACACATTACTGAGATAGAGGTCATCTTCTGTGGAGTCGGCTAGCTGCTTGCGCGTTGATTCGTCGACATTCGTTGCTTCAGGTACAAGTAGAAATGGACTGCCCCAGCCAACTAAGTCGGCACCGTACACATCCATCAATCGCTGCATTTCGCCGTAGGTTCCAACACCACCCTGAACAGTGAGCAGAGGTTGGTGGGTGTCGATGGCGTCATGCCAATCCCATCCCATTTTGTCATACCAAGAGCGGATAAGTGGCCGAAACTCATCCATCAGCTGATCACGTTTTTCACGAAACTCCCTGAGGATGGTTGGCAACAATTGTCCGTCGGAGGGGAAGGCGTGTCCACCGCAATTCAGGCCCGATTCGACCCGGAACTCGGCGATTTCGAGGCCTTTCTTGGCCAAAAACTTACCTTGAACCAGTGCTGACCGAAAATCGCTCACTTTGAGGATGATCTTCTTGCGAATTGAGCCGGATGTGTCGCGGTAAAAATCGCGGAACTCAGAAAGGTATCCATATAGCCTTGGGTTGAAACCTGCCGATAAAACTAAAGCCGACTCCAGTTTACTGTTCGCATATCCACGTAGGGCAGAACTCGCGTCGCTGAACATAGCAGGAAGCGCATTACCTTGCTTGTCGTAGGTCATGCGATCGACCTTCGACATGATGTTCACGTCGATGGATCCGGCCACCATGCTTGCATTCAGCTCAAACTCCTGCTCTGGAGTCATGAATTGCAATCCCTGCGCTTTAATCCTGTTCCAAAGCTTTTTGATGTTAGATACATCTGGTAATAGCTCGAAGTACCGGTATTTGTCGTTACCCTCGTCGAAAGGCAAGCTCTTGATTGCATCAAATTTCTGCTCCACGATGTCGTGTACGAGATCTAGATATGCTGTAATCCTTTTTGCGCGGCTATCGGCTGAATTCCTCGAAATCGATGTGAATGGCAGCTGATACTCTTTGGCATATAAAGCCCGAATACGTTCGGTTAGGTGATCATCTACAATTGAAATGACCGAGGTTATGCCAAGATGGGCAACTCTGATAGGAGAATCGATGGTGTGACCGGTACCCATCACAGGAATGTGGAATTGATGCATTGTCATCTGTGTAAGGAGTTTGAGGCTGATAAAAGGGCAAGAGGTTGTACAATGAACCATGCAAAGTACAACCGATACGTTGAGATTAGCTTCTCATATATTGTTCGAAATTTGCCTGATCATGCCAAACGAATACCATCAAGCACTATTTGTGCGTTGATAAACCTACGCCATATCTCGAATCGTATTCTGGGAACTTCTGAGAGAAGGCGGTCGTATCTTGGAAAAATTTTTACACCAACCACAACTCTGTATCGCTTTGTTACGTATATTCAAAAAGAGGGTAAAAAATTGGGTAACCTCAATATTTGCTACCCGTAACCTATTGCTGTATAGCAGTTTAGCAATATTGACTTTGTTCTTTGCCTTCGAAGCTCGCGCACAGGTAAGCACATGTCCATCGCTAGCATCCATCACTCCGGGATTGGAGTTGTCGTACAAATCGTTCGACGACCGAGACCGCCTCACCCAAACCCAAAATTTGAGAGTGGCGTCTAACCGAATCGAGTCGGGATACCAGACGGTGTACATGGACGAAGAGCTACTGGATGCACGTGGAAGGCTGATTGCCAAAGGCGAGTTTGTTATACGCTGCCAAAATGATGTTCTTTTCTT
>CAZVRJ010000005.1:0-83436 GCA_964629885.1 uncultured Chitinophagales bacterium
ATGAACAGTCATGAACAGTCATGAACAGTCATGAACAGTCATGAACAGTCATGAACAGTCATGAAATAAGACTTGCATAATACTGAATAACCCGTAAAATTGTGCGTGCTTGTGCGTGCTTGTGCGTGCTTGTGCGTGCTTGTGCGTGCTTGTGAGTGCTTGTGCGTGCTTGTGCGTGATCGTTAATGTGCTTCCAGCCAGTTGTCGGCAATGCCCATCTCTACCTTAAGAGGCACGCCAATCGGCATCGCCTCTTCCATGTGTCGCTTGAGGATGTTCGGAAGCGTGTCGATTTCAGACTCATGGATTTCGAAGACGAGTTCATCATGCACCTGCATGAGCATCCGGCTTCGATACCCGCCATCTTGAATCAACTTGTGGATGGATATCATGGCAATCTTGATCAGGTCAGCCGCGGTGCCCTGGATGGGCATATTGATGGCGGTGCGCTCTGCAAATCCCCTGCTGTTCTGATTTCCGGAATTGATTTCGGGGATGTAGCGGCGACGCCCGGTCAACGTCTTCACGTACCCATTATCCTTGGCAAATACCACGGTCTTGCTGATGTACTCCTTTATGCCAGGGAACCGCTCGAAGTAGGCGTCGATCATCTGCCGACCCTCGCCGTTCGATATTCCCAGTCGCTGTGCCAAACCGAATGCACTCACACCATATGGGATCCCAAAGTTGACTTCCTTCGCCTTGCGTCGCTGGTCGGGGGTTACTTGGCTGATATCATCTAATCCGAATACTTCGGCAGCTGTTCTAGCGTGGATGTCCTCTCCCCTTTCAAAGGCCGCAATCATGGCCTCGTCTTCGGCTATAGAAGCGATGATGCGGAGTTCAATCTGGGAATAATCCGCTGACATCAGCTTAAACCCGTCTTCGGGGATAAACGCACGTCTTATTTCACGCCCCTTTTCTGTCCTGATCGGAATATTCTGCAAATTCGGATTACTCGACGAGAGTCTGCCCGTCGCAGCCACACTCTGGTTGTAGCTGGTATGCACTCTGCCAGTGCGTGTGTTTACCAACTGAGGCAGCGAGTCCACATAGGTTGACTTGAGCTTTGCCAAGCCTCTGTACTCAAGTACAAGACGTGGAACCTCATGTTCAGCAGCCAAACTGCTCAATACCTCCTCGTTTGTCGAGAACTTGCCTGTGCTGGTCTTTTTGCCTGTAGGAATACCCAGCTTCTTGAATAATATATCGCCCAACTGTGCCGGTGAGTTGATGTTGAACTGGGCACCTGCTGCCTCATATATTTTTGTCTCAATGACCAAGATGTCTTCTGTGAGCTCCTTACCGTACGCCTCTAGCATCGGAACATCGATCTTGACTCCATATAGCTCCATGTCGGCGAGGACCTCGCTCAACGGAAACTCGATGCTCTGCGCAACTTCATTCAAATCGTCTTTCTCAAGCAGCGGGTTCATCACGTTGAACATCCTCAAAGTAACGTCGGCATCTTCAGCCGCATACACAGAAACTCGGTCGATGGGCACCTGATCCATACTTCTCCATGGAGCGTTCTTGCCAATGAGGGTGTCGATAGAAATTGGCCGGTATCCAAGATATTTTTCTGACAAATAATCCATCTTCAACGTCTGACCCGCATCGATCAGGTAGCCAGCCAGCATAGTGTCGAAGATGGGTCCTGCTACCTTAATACCATTTCGGAGCAGCATCTGATAGTCGAACTTGTGGTGATGAGCCACTTTAAGCTTGTTCCGGTCCTCCAGATGGGACTTAATGGCATCTCTTACTGCATCCCACGGCAACGCGCCTTCCACACCTACGGGTACATACCACCCGGTCGACTCCTTCGTGCTGATCGACACCCCCACCAAATCGGCACTTACCGCATCAACGCCGGTAGTCTCGGTGTCGAAACTGATTATTGAACTTTCCGACAACTCTTTGCTCAATGCCGAAAGAGAAGCCTCATCGACCACTGTATGGTAATCAACCTTTGATGCATCAAAGGAGCCCTCGGCAGATAAACCCAAGCTATCGGCAATTTCGGAGCCGCCAAACAGGGATCCCTGCGAGGCGTCGCCCCCCGACTTGACAACAACAGATGCAGGTGACGAACCGAAGTCACTGAATTTGGCCGTGAGCGACCGAAAACCCATCCTCTTAAAGAACGCTGAGAGTGCCTGCTTGTCTGGACCCTCCCACTCAAGGGTTCGCCAGTTTAGGATTTCAGGAACATCTGTCTTGATGGTCACCAACGTCTTCGATATCATTGCCTGATCAGCACAGAGTGTAAGCCCCTCCTTCACTCGTTTCGAGGTAATTTCGGGTGCTGCCTCTATCAACTTCTCGAGCGACCCATACTTGAGAATAAGCTCTGGTGCCCCCTTCTTGCCAACACCCGGCACACCGGGCACATTGTCGCTGGTGTCGCCAATGAGTGCCAAAACGTCGATAACCATCTCGGGTTGCACTCCGAAGTAATTGACAACACCATCGCGATCAATGATATCGAACCCGTCGCCATTATTGAGCGGCTTGAGCATTTTGATGTGATCGTCTACCAACTGCATGAAATCTTTGTCTGGAGTGACCAAAAACACATCCGCATCTGAGGCCTCAGCCTGTTTTGCCAATGTGCCGATGATGTCGTCGGCTTCATATCCATCCGACTCTATGTTCGGAATCTTGAAAGCGGCAATCATCTCCTTTATGATTGGGATGGCAATAGTAAGCTCTTCGGGCTGTGGTGGCCGATTTGCCTTATAGTTTGGATCCATTTCGTGGCGGAACGTAGGAGCATGGGTATCCCATACAACAGCTAAATGGGTAGGCTTGTCGGTCTCGATGAGCTTGACCAAGGTGTTGGCGAATCCAAAGATGGGTCCTGTAGCGATGCCCTCTGTGTTCCTGAGATTACTGCGTATCATGGCAAAATGGGCACGATATGCCAACGCCATTGCGTCGACTAGATAGACCTTATACTTGGATTTCATGCGGCGATTATGGACTATTAATAAAAAATCTAAATTCTTCCCTAACTTTTCGCTCAATTTAGCGAATAAGGTAGAAAGGGCCACAACCCGATACAACTATGAGCCTGAAGAACGAAACACAATCCGTCCTCAACAAATCGAGATACTATGTGGGTCGCTACACGGAAGGGATGAACCGTGAGCGCATCAATATAGACTACAAAGCCGACCGTGAGCGCCTGCAAAAGTTATACCACGAAACGGTCATGACCGAACAGGAACATCGAACTGGTGAGGAAATCGGCATTCACGTCAAAATTGGACGCCTCTTCACGGCTTTGGTTCAACGCCTGAATCCAGTTAGAAGGCTCGTATTCTTCGGAACGTTATTCGCTTTCATCCTCCCATATATTGCAAGCGGCAACTTCTTAATGGACATGATGCATCCCATCGCGTTCCTGATGTTGATTGTTATTTTGTTCATTGAGCTTCTTGAAAAGTTGGACGCCAAGAAAGAAATTGATCTTGCAAGAGAAATTCAGCTTAGTCTTTTGCCACCACCAGAGATAAAGTCCGACAATCTCGAAATCGTGTCCTTTGCGAATACAGCTCAGGAAGTTGGAGGCGATTATGTCGATGTGATAGAGACAACTGCTGGTAAGCTGGTTATCGTTGCCGATGTATCTGGCAAGGGGCTATCGGCAGCATTGTACATGGTGCGCATGCAAGCCTTAGTACATCTGCTCACACGTCAGCACAGACTTTCTCCCCGAGAGCTCTTTTTGGAATTAAACAGCCTCATTAAGTCGGGCCGCAAGGACAAGACGTTCGTTACTGCCTGTGCCGCCTTCTTCCCCAAAGGCGAAGATCATTTCCTCTTCTGCCGCGCTGGACATAACCACCCGTTTCTGTTCAATATGGCCGACGACAAAGTTCGAAGTCTCCGAAATCGTGGACTCGCACTCGGCATGACGACACAAGAATTGTTGGATGAGCACCTCGAGGAGGCTGTTATTCCATTTAGAAAAGGCGATACCCTTTTGTTATACACCGACGGACTCAACGAGGCACGCAATGAAAGCGGCGAGGAATTCGGCGAAGACCGAATAGAATCCGTAATGGAAATCTATGCATCTATCAACGCAAAGACTGTTGTCCAAAAGCTACAGGCTTCGCTTGAAGAGTTTATCGGCACGGCAAAACCGGTCGACGATATCACCTTTACGGTAATTCACCGAAACTCCTGATAATCGCCACTCAACTCAGCTGAAGGTTATCTCTGCTTCACTGCGTTAACAACCGCATTAGCCGTCAAACCGTATTCTTCGTAGATGGTTTCGTAGGGGGCCGAGGCGCCATAACCATGGATGGCAATAATCTTGCCTTGGTCGCCTACCCACTCGTGCCAGCCATATGGTGCTGCCGCCTCGATGGCAACCCTATTCTTGACTCCAGTCGGAATGATCGAGTTTTTGTAATCATCCTCTTGCTTACGAAACACCTCGATGCAAGGTAGGCTTATAACGCGCGCATCAACACCCTGATCGCTTAAAAGTTTCTGGGCTTCAAGGGCGATATGTACCTCCGACCCAGTAGACATGAGCACAGCATCAGGTTTGTCACCTTTCTCTTTCGATACAACATAACCGCCCTTGAGAACATCATCTCTGTTTGCCGTTGTATCAAGAACAGGCAGGTTTTGGCGTGTAAGAACGAGTAAAGTTGGACCATCGTTACGCTCGAGTGCTGCGACCCAAGCAGCAGCTGTTTCGTTAGCGTCGCAAGGGCGCCAGACATGGCAATTATGCATCGAACGCAGTGCAGCCAAATGTTCAACTGGTTGGTGTGTCGGACCGTCCTCACCCAAGCCAATACTATCGTGTGTAAATATGAAAATGGATGGAATTTTCGACAGTGCTGCTATACGGATTGCCGGTCTGCAGTAATCTGAGAATACTAAGAATGTACCACCATAAGGTATGACTCCGCCATGCAATGCCATGCCATTCAATGCCGATCCCATTGCATGCTCTCTCACTCCAAAGTGGAAATTGCGTCCAGCGTACGAGCCAGGCTGAAATATTGGAGCCCCGTCGATCCACGTGTTATTCGAACCAGCCAAGTCGGCAGATCCTCCCAACATGTTCGGAATCTTGGCTGCCAACTCATTCAGCACCAAACCGGATGCCTTTCTAGTTGCCATACCTTTGGCGTCTGCGGGGTACACAGGTACTTTATCTAACCAGTTGTCAGGCAAGACACCACTCAACACTCGTCTAAATTCGCTGCTTTTTGCAGGCTGAACGCGCTCATACTCGCCGACCAATGTGTTCCACTGGGTTTCCAACTGCACACCCTTGCTCTTAAATGTAGAATACCACTTGCTGACCTCGTCGGGTACCAAGAATGTTGAATCAGGATCCCATCCATAGTTTATTTTGGTCTTGCGGATTTCCTCGTCACCTAGAGGTGATCCGTGGCTTGAGGCGGAATCTTGTTTGTTCGGACTACCGTAGCCAATGTGCGTGCGGCACGATATCAACGATGGGCGATCAGTCGCCGATTTAGCCTCGATGATGGCGCGGTCGACTGCATCTCGGTTGTGTCCGTCAACGCGCTGAACATGCCAACCGTATGATTCGAAGCGTTTTAGAACATCTTCAGTAAAGGCCAAGTCAGTCGATCCATCAATCGAAATCTTATTGTCGTCGTATAAATAGATCAGCTTGCCAAGCTTCATGTGACCTGCCATAGATGCGGCCTCGTGCGATACGCCCTCCATTAGGTCGCCGTCGCTTACGATTGCATATGTGAAATGATCGACAACTTTGTGCTCAGGCGTGTTAAATACGGCTGCAAGGTGAGCCTCTGCAATGGCAAATCCTACCCCGTTAGCGAACCCTTGACCAAGAGGACCCGTGGTTGTCTCCACCCCTGGTGTATGACCTACTTCTGGGTGACCCGGTGTAATAGAACCCCATTGACGAAACGACTTCAGGTCGTTCATCGAAACATTATAACCAGTGAGATGCAGCAGACTGTAAAGCAGCATAGATCCATGACCAGCCGAAAGGATAAACCTGTCGCGATCAGCCCAATGCGGATTGGATGGGTTGAACTTCAAGTGACGGGTAAACAGCACGAATGCGGCATCCGCCATTCCCATTGGCATTCCAGGGTGTCCCGAATTTGCCTTTTGAACGGCATCCATCGATAATGTACGGATCGTATGGACACACAGGTCCTCCAGTTGCTGCATATAGAATCAGAAATAGGGATTGGATGTTTTGCGAAAAGATACGGCAAAGCGCACGTATCTGAAACCCAAGTTCATCCAAATAAAAAAAGGCCCACCCAATTGGGCAGGCCTTTCATCAAACTAAAGAAGTTTGAACAAAAACGGTTTAGTTGGTTCCGCCACCGCACTTCAGGTCATGCTGCATGTGGTGCTCAGCGGCTGTCTTGAAGCTTCCAACAGCTGACTCGCCAAATGCGGAGCATGCTGCTGGGAAGTTACCCTTCGCCATATGAGCCATTGCCAATTCAAAATAGATCTTGGCTTTGTCTGGACGTCCACCCTTCTCAAGCTCAAGTGCCTTGTTGGCATTTGAGATTGCGTTGTCTGACTGGCCCATTTTGTTGAAGGTTTCAGCCATGCGATAATAAATGTCGGCATCTTCGCCATAAGCAAGAGCACTATTCAGCATGTCGATGGCTTCGGTGTAGCTTTTGGCTTCTACACGGCGGACGGCACGAAAAATCAATTCCTTGCGAACATTCTCTTTCACGAGGTTACCAGCGCGATTGTCGTTCGTGGCCGTTGCAACTTCGATAGTCTTCTTGGCCATCTCGAGTGCACCTTCCCAATTGTTTTTTGCCTTTAGTGACAAGAATTTACCATAGTAAGCATTTGCAAAGTTTGGATTCAGTTTGAGTGCTTCGTCAAAAGCAGCATCCGCTTCGGCAAATTTGTTTGCTTTGAGGTGGTTGTTACCTACTGCATAGTAGATTGTTGGCAAGTTATTCTCAGAACGGCGTTTAATGTCGGCATCGCCATAGCGTGTCCCAAACTCAGCAGCTTTTTTGAATGCTGCGATAGACTCTTCAACTTTCCCGGAACTGTACAAGCCAGCGGCCAACCTGAACTGTAGGGTTGGAATTTGTTTTTCGGCTTTGTCTTTGATGTCTTTGGAGTCGCCGGCTTTGGTAGCAATATCCGCCGCTTTTTGGAATGCAGCTATGGCAGCGTTGATATCGGTACCTTTGGCAACTTCGAGTGCGGAGTTGAACGCGGTGATTGCCTCGGTACGTGATTGAGCCATTGACTGGCTAACCATTACGAGAGTTATGACCACGAACATGTAGCCAGCTTTAAGCAGAATTTTCATAGTGTCAGATACGTCAGTTTAGGGTTTGAGCCTGAATTAAGGGTACAATAGCGTAACGAAAGTAAAAAAAATTATCGTATATCAATAGTAGAAGATGATCAAAATTTGTTCAAGAAACCCGATAATTCGTTAAAATATTCGCATTTTCGCCACTTCGGCATGAATTGCGGGGCATTATTCGAGCGGGATGTCAATTTGGTACCGACCAGCAGGTAGCGATCGACCAACGATCCAAGGGTTGACTCTTCGCAGGTCATAATACGTAGTACCATGCTCAATTGCCCATTTTGGCAAGTCGGAGATCTCAGAAGTAACGGAGACGGTTTTCACCTTGCTGCTTTGGTATGCTTCTTTGTCATCGATATGGTACCCATACAACTCAGGGTTCTCCATGATGGTCTTGACGGCAAGAATCTTGAATACGTATCGCGCAGATTCTAGGTTCATGTGCATCCTGAAATAGTCGCTCGTATACTGCTCCCTCATGTGCGTCGTAGCCCTTGTCAACCCCATGTTGTAGGAGGCAGATGCCATTGACCAACTGCCTGTTCGTTCGCGTGCATGCTTCAAATACTTGAATGCTGCCTGTGTAGACTTATCTAAGTGCATGCGCTCGTCGATGTTGTCTGTTACACGCATTCCATATTCTTTTGCCGTCTCGGGCATGAACTGCCACAGACCCCTAGCCCCACGGGCAGAAATTAGAACAGGGATAAGATCGCTCTCAACCACAGCCAGATATTTTAAATCGTCGGGCATGTTATTGGCTTTTAACTGCTCCTCCATGTACGGGAAAATTCGCGGTGCTCTTTTCAGGTAGAACATGATCTGATAATTCAAGTTCGCATAAATGTAAAGCTCTCTTTCGAAGCGCTCGCGAATATCCGAAACATTCAAATCAATCTCCTCACCGCAATAACTCAGTTTGTCTGGAATGGGTAAATACTGAGGTACTCTGTGGTAGAGAGCATTAGCGTTTGGTATGGAATCTGATGCTATGCCCCAGCTGTGCAGTGAGTAACCGGCATGCGCCACTTTGCTTACTCCATCAACTGTCGATGTAGTAAACATGGCCCAAAGAAACGCTCCTAAAAGAAACGATAGTGAGCTCCACAAAAAGATCTGCCTGTTTACGATCATCAATAATTGAAATTCGGTCTGAGTTTGTTCTTGAGGTAAAAGTCGCTTACAATTTTTACGGCTTGATCAACATCGTCGGTCAGGACAAACAAATCCAAATCCGCTTTGGAGATTGTCCCTTCATCGACCATCTTGGTTTTAATCCATTCGATTAGGCCTTGCCAATAGTCCACCCCAAGCATGACAACTGGGAATCGGTTGACTTTGTGTGTTTGCATAAGTGTTAACGCCTCAAACAATTCATCTAGTGTGCCAAAACCGCCCGGAAGGATGATGAATCCCTGAGCATACTTCATGAACATTACTTTTCGCACAAAGAAATAGTGGAACTTGAGAATGTGCTTGGGATCGACATAAGGATTTGGCTCCTCTTCGAAGGGCAAGGTGATACAAAGGCCAACACTCTTGCCTTTACCGAGCTGTGCACCCTTGTTCCCTGCTTCCATGATGCCTGGACCGCCGCCTGTGATCACGCCAAAACCAAGCTCAGTAAGACGTTGTGCAATCTCGACTCCCTGGGCGTAATAAGGATTATCAGGCTTTAGTCTAGCGCTTCCAAAGAGGCTCACACAGGGTCCAATCTTGAACATGCGATCGTAGCCTTCCACGAATTCACCCATGATTTTAAAAATGCGCCATAGGTCGCTTTCGAGGCCTTCCTCGTAGGAACTGAATCGTTGAAAATCCTTGTTTTCCATGAAAGTCTATCTCCTTGCTTTAAGTTGGAATGTCATTTTGATGTCGGCAGTTGGAACCGACTCATGGATGAACGGATGATGGTAAAATGATGTGGCCACGCTCAAATCTGGCCCAGTGTCGAAATCCCTGAGGTGTGCGAAGACATACGCATCGACGGCATTCAGCCCCCAGGCGGCGACAAATACGATAATACTGAGATCCCGACGATTTCGGTAACTGTTTCGGCTAAAACGCAGCTGTTCGGGTGGTAATCCTTCCAGATCGGGTCGGGTAGGGCCATACAGGAAATCATTGCGGCCGGGTATGCTATTGTAGTACGCTGCCCTGTAGTCGGCATATAATTGGTGTTGGTTTATGGCAAACCATGTGATTCCACCAAAAACACCGTAAATGACGGGCACTTTCCAAGCCTGGTTGTTTACTACTTGACCCCAACCTGGAACAACGGCCGATTTTACCCACACCTTTTTGGGGTCAGGAACGGTATCTCTCGTAACAGCCGACTCTTGCGACATACCGATTCTTGGCGAGCCTGCTAGAATCGACAACACAAGTCCAATTAACCAACCAGGTGTATTAGGACGAAATTTGATCAAACAAGGAAAGAAGGCGGTCAAGCTCGTCGTCAGTGTAGTATTCAATACGAATCTCGCCACCCTTCTGCTTCTTTTTGAGAGACACTTTGGTCCCAAATCGTGTGCGAAGTCTGTTGGCAAGCTCTTGGAGTTCTAATGCGTGCTGCTCTTTGGGGTTCAGTAGTTTGTTGACCTTTTTCTTGCCAGCAGACAGCATTTTAACATACTGCTCCATTTGTCGCACGGAGAAGTCCTCATCAATGGCTTTCTGAAGCACTTTTTCCTGAATGACCGGATTATCGATCGTCACAAGTGCTCTAGCATGGCCGGCAGTGATCTTGCCTTGTTTCACGGCAAGTTGCACAACATCGGGGAGCTGAAGCAAACGGAGTGTATTAGTAACCGTTGTACGGTTTTTGCCCACACGTTCAGCGACATGCTCCTGCGTGTACCCCAGTTCTTCGATCAAGCGCTGAAACCCGAGAGCCGTTTCGATAGGATTTAGCTCCTCACGCTGGATGTTCTCAATCAGGGCATATTCCAGACTTTGATCATCATCGGCTTGCCTCACATAGGCCGGAATACGGTCAAGTCCTGCCATCCGGGTGGCTCTGAGCCTACGCTCTCCACTGATGAGCTCATATCTGCTCTCACCTATCGCTCTAACCGTGATAGGTTGAATGAGCCCATGCAAGCGTATAGAATTCGACAACTCTTGAAGCCGAAATTCATCAAACTCCAAGCGAGGTTGATTGGGATTGGCACGAATGCTCCCAACGGAAATATCATCGATACGACCTAGCGGCGTGTCTTGACTCTGGTTATTTGAGCTCTCTTCTGCCCCGGGGAAATAAACCCCAAGACCCCTGCCAAGAACATTCTTCGTTTTACTCATGCTTTTGATACCTCAAAGGCTCATGTGTTGAATACAGAGCTTCCTTTGAACATTTTCTTGTTTCTGACGATCAGCTCACGTGCCAAAGCAAGATAGTTCTGCGAGCCGGAACTGACCGAATCATACAACAATATGGGCTTGCCAAAGCTTGGGGCTTCTGCGAGACGCACATTTCTTGAGATGACTGTGTTGAACACTTTGTCGTTAAAATACTTCTTCACTTCCTGTGCAACCTGCGATGAAAGGCGCGTGCGATTGTCGAACATCGTCAAAAGTACACCCTCAATCTCGAGAAATGTATTAAGATGCTGTCGGACGATTTTGATGGTATTGAGCAATTGTCCGAGTCCCTCAAGGGCAAAATACTCACACTGAACAGGTATGATCACACTGTCGGATGCTGTAAGGGAGTTGATTGTGAGTAATCCAAGCGAAGGCGGACAGTCGATGATCACGAAATCATACTTAGTGCGAATTTCCTCTATGGCCTTGTTTAGAATCTTCTCGCGATCTTGCCGGTCGATCATCTCTATCTCTGCACCAACTAGGTTGATGTGCGAAGGAATAATGTCTAAAAATGGCAGATCAGAATTTAAAAGAGCATCTTTTGTCTCAATACCGCCAACGAGAATATCATAGACGGAGTTCGATGTGCTTTTGGGGTCTATTCCAAGCCCTGATGTAGAATTTGCCTGCGGGTCAATGTCTATAACAAGCGTTGGATGCTCCAGCGCTGCAAGACTTGCGGCAAGATTAATAGCTGATGTTGTTTTCCCAACACCACCCTTTTGGTTGGCTATGGAAATTACTTTTCCCATGTGATGCTTAAGCGACAGAAAGTGAATGGGTTATCTGAGGTGGAAGATACGAAAATTAGGCTCAGGCAATAGGGTTTCTGGCAGGCTATTTCGTCAGGGTCATTGTATGAAACCACCTCTCACTGCCCGACTGTACGCTCACGTGGTATACCCCCGAGGCCAAACCACCGGCATTCCAAGTCCACCTTATCTCTTGACCCGTATAAGCTTGTAACGACTCTCTTGCTACGACCCTACCTAATAGGTCGTACACCACGATATCGTGTCTGCCGGTCAATTCTGGCATAATTCGGACGACAGTACTAGGGTTGAACGGATTCGGATAGTTAGAGACGACGCTGTGGCTGCCCGGTAAATTCCACTTTTCCCTCATGGAAGTATTTAAAGGTCCATCGTCGTCGTCGGGGATATTAGCCGATGTCGTGTCCATTTCAACGATTAAGAACCCAGCAATTTCTCCGAAGACCGATGGATTCACACCATACAATTGCCAAAATTCGTCGTGTCCATACAATACAACTCCCGAAGTGGAATCGGTAATAGCTTCAGGTCTAGCGTAAAAGTATCGATTCACTCTTTGGTCACTCGTCCAAATTGGGCTTACAGCGTTACTGTCTGGCCCTGATGTATAGTATGCTTCGAGGGCAATTGTTGTGGGCGAATCGATTAAGCTGAGATTAGCGAAAGAGAATGATGCTTCAGCATATTGGAATGCCCCAGCTCTTACTGTTGTGGTGGGTGCAGATCCTTGTGAACTATCTGGGTGGATGTCTTCGAACGTGTCGGCATTCAGCCAGATGTCGGCACCTAATCCTGCATCATCGAGTCCACCGCTGCTAAGTGCACCACCATAAAATGGGAGATTCCAAGAAAGGATTCTATAGGGATGATCTAAGGCGGGCAGTGCCATGAACAGACCAAAACTGAATCTCTCACCAAATTTGCTAGTGAAACGGGCCCAACGGTCAATATCCATCGACCCGATTGATATGCTATCAACCAGAGATTCGTCGAGCGTCTGATTCCCGCCAAGCACTCCCTGATATGGCTTTAGGCTTTTAAGGTCAATTTTTTGTTGTGCCTCGGAATGTGACACTAGACACGTAAACAGGAGTACTATAAAAAGAAAAGGGCGTATCATGCTCAAAGATAGCACATACGCCCTGGACAAGCCAATTTCTAAATTGGGCCACCGAGTCATTTAAACTCAGTTGGCCGGTTTGCGTGAACCTGCAAGTTGGATGTCAGTATTGCCGGCCGCATTTTCAGGGGTTGGTGTAACTGGCTTCAACTTAGACATGTTCGTCGACTGAGTGGTGGGATTCTGACCTGGTTGGATGATAAGAACATCGTTTCGGTCAACCCACTGCTTTTCGTTCGATACTGGAGTAACTGCAGCTGAAGCAGATTCGCCCGTGACATTGCTGACAACCATGGTGCTGGTCCAAATTCCAAATCCGGACATGACTACAACAGCGGCTGCAGCGGCCCATTTAATACCAGTGCTCATCGTGTACACCCCTTTGAAGCGACCCGCTTCGGATGCATGATTTAGGATGGCATCAGTGATATGAGCAGGCGGCTCAAATTCAGGCAATCCCTGAAGTTTTGACCAAGTTGCCCTCATTGACTCAAATTCAATGAGAGCGTCGGGATCGTCGATCATTTCGGCGCGGATATCGGCCGTTTCAGACGGATCCGTCTCATTCATTAAGTACTTAATACAAAGTTCTTCAACTCTTTTCATAGCTTACCTTATCGGAATTCTCTTTCTCGAACATTTTGCGCAAATTTATCAGAGCATAGCGCATACGTCCAAGTGCGGTGTTAATCGATACTCCAGTGAGTTCTGCGATCTCTTTGAACGACAGCTCGTAGTAATGGCGTAGCATTACCACTTCGCGCTGTTCAACAGGGAGGCCTGCAATGTGACGCATCAAAGCGGCCTTATCTTCGGCCATTTCAACACGCTCATGTGAGCCTGGTTCCCCTTCGTCAGGTAGACGATCGTAGAAATCATAGTCTGATTCGGAGTTTGCATTTACATCCACGTAGCGGCGTTGCTTACGGATGTGGTCAATCGTGGCATTATGGGCAATTCGCATCACCCAAGCAATCCATTTACCCTGCTCGTCGTACGTATCGTCCAATTTGGTCACAACCTTCGTGAAGGTGTCTTGGAAGATGTCGTTGGCGACATCCGCATTGTTGACCATGCTGTAGATGTACGAGTAGATCTTGGACTTATGCCTTTCCAGCAGGATTTTGAAAGCGCGCTCGTCACCCTTGCGACGGTATACACGTACCAATTCCTGGTCGTCGAGCTCGTTGTAATTTCTAATGTCTGCTGTGATCGATTTCATTTGCTACCTCAACGCTAAAGAGATGAAGGATATTGTCGACTCATCGTCGAATTCCGGCATTTATGTGAACAAACATTTGAGTGTTTTGTTCCATTGGTCGGAAGTTGATTCTGTCGTCAATGGCAGTATACGATTGCCGGTAGCGTTGTGAAATAACATGAAGATGTTAGTGAGATGGCTTGGTGCTTCGCCACGTGATCGCTTTTTGGGCACCGAAATGAATATATGAAAGACGATCAACAATCAAAATGGCTGAATTCCATCATAATGATCCCGTATCCGCCTTGCAGATGCCTTACCTACGGCTTCTTCAAGATCCTCTACGAAGGCTTCGCGAATTTTCTTGACGCTTCCAAAATGCTTGATCAACTTCTCGCGTGTCCTGGGTCCGACGCCAGGGATATCGTCGAGTTCGCTTGCGATAGTTCGTTTACTGCGTTTCTCGCGGTGATAGGTAATGGCAAATCGATGCGCCTCATCCCTTACCCGCTGAAGCAACTTCAGACTTGACGATGTTTTTGGGATGATGATTGAATGAGTGTCCCCCGGAAAAAATACTTCCTCTAAGCGTTTTGCAAGTCCGATGATCGGGAATTTGCCGAACATACCGATTGCATGGAGCGCTTCAACGGCACTGCTTAGCTGACCCTTGCCACCGTCGACCACAACCAAATCGGGTAGTGCATCAGATTCGGGATCGAGCTTGCCATAACGTCGCATAATGATCTCACGCATGCTCGCGAAATCATCAGGGCCCACAACCGTCTTGATCATGTATCGCTTGTACTCGCTCTTTCTGGGCTGGCCGTCAATGAAACAAACCATTGATGCCACTGGATCGGTACCCTGCAGGTTTGAGTTGTCGAAACATTCGATTCTTCGGGGCATTGTAGGTAGAAACAAATCGGTCTTCAACGTCTGCACAGAATGGGGTATTCGAGCCTCTTCCTGCTTCTGCCGTAGCAGCTGGTGTTCTTTTAGCTGGATTCGAGCATTTTGCTCGGCCATCTTTATTAATTGAGCCTTCTCCCCTATTTGCGGCACGGTCATCGGCACTCTGCGTCCACGTTGGTTTCGCAAGTAGTCGAAGATTGGCCCGTCATCTTCAAGTTCATAACCTAAGTAAACCTCATCCGGCAGTTCACCCGATAAATCGGATGTGTAGTAATCTTCCACGAAGCCTTGCATGATTTCGCGCTCCGAGATTCCCTCTATGTTGCGAATAATGCGCGACAGGCTTCCAATTAACATTCCTTCGCGTATTCGAAAGAGCACACCGCAGGCGGTGTTGTCTTCTGTATCTATGTGAATGGCAAAAACATCTCGATTGATGGGTTCGCCCGAAACGACTTTCATCTTTTGGCTGAACCTCTCCAATCCTGCAATACCATCACGCAATTTTGCTGCCTCCTCATATGCCATTGCCTCTGCAGCCAGCTGCATCTCCTCTTTCAAATCGCGCACTAGCTCACTGGTACGTCCGTTCAACAGCCTTGTTACTTTAGCAATAATGTCGCTGTAGACATCGATTGGCAAATGAACCGAGCAATCGTCGAAGTAATCCTCGAAACAGCTATTCCATTTGGGCAGTCCACGGGTCTTGTCGATCGATCTTGATGTGCAGGCACAGGTGCATAAACCGAAGGTTTTGCGGATGGTCTCCAGAACGGCTTTCATAGCCATCACGTTATCGTACGGACCCCAATATCGACTTCCATCACGAATCACAGTTCGGGTTGGGAAGATGCGAGGTCGCTCCCCTGCAGTCATGCATATGTAGGGGTAGGACTTATCGTCGCGAAACATCACATTGTACCGGGGGATGTACTCCTTGATCAACGTGTTTTCAAGGATCAGGGCTTCAGACTCGGAGTCGGTTACGATGATCTCCAAATCGGCGATTTTGGAGACCATGATTCGAATGCGTCCATCGTGGTTTCTCGAGTCCTGAAAATAGGACCTCACACGATTCTTGAGCCGCTTCGCCTTTCCGACGTAAAGCACGGCTCCATTCGCATCCCGGTATATGTAAACACCGGGATGAAGAGGCAGGTTTTCGAGTTTTTGAGCGAGTTGGTCGTTCACGAAAAAAAATGATGTTTAGCGATCTAAAGGTACCAATTTCACAGTTTTGTCTCGCCTTGCTATCTTTCGAGTGTAATTAGAAGCCACATGAATATACTGTACGAAGACAATCATATCATTGTGCTGGTCAAGCCAGCCGGAATTGCCACGCAGGCCGACGATTCTGGCGATGTTGACCTATTGACTGAGATCAAGGAGTACAGACGGATCAATGAGAAAAAGCCTGGGAACGTCTATGTCGGGTTGGTGCACCGCCTCGACAGGATGGTGGGAGGTGTTATGGTTTTCGCCAAGACATCGAAGGCCGCAGGAAGGCTTTCGGAACAGGTTCGTACAAGGAATATCCGTAAACAATATCTAGCGATTGTTCGATCGGGCAATTTGCCTGGCGGACTAATGGAAGATTATCTACACAAGGATCCGGCAACCAACACTAGCCGAGTTGTTCTGCATTCAAATCCTGCTGCTAAACACGCTCGGCTGCGTTACGAAGTTGTGTCATCTCGTGATGAACTGAGCCTAGTGAGTATCGAGCTGGACACGGGCAGATCGCACCAAATCAGAGTGCAGTTCGCGTCACGGGGCTGGCCATTGGTTGGCGATGTGAAATACGGCATTGAAAAAGGAGGAACAGTTGGACCAGCCTTATGGTCTTATGCTATTGGGATTGAGCACCCGACCAGCGGCGAAAAAATGGAGTTTGCTGTCTTGCCACCAAAGACAGATCCATGGGCCAAATTCGAGGAGGAACTTAGGGATCTACAGCTTGCCCTTTGAGAAGTCGTCGAATTTTTGGGATTTATAGGCGTCTGAACCAACGAACGACAACACCAAGTTGAACATTTGGACTGGCATGAATCCTGGTTGTGCTCCAATAATTTTACCATCGCTGTCTATGAAAACATAGGTCGGTGTGCTTCGAACTCCGAAACCGCTCGCGAGTTCTTTCATTGAGAATGAGCGTCCGTTGTAGACAGCCATGTCGTCCGATTCGATGTCTACTCTCACAAAATGATAGTAGGCATCCATTGTAACACCGACCGATTTATCGACATACACCTCGCTCACCATGCGCTTACAATACCCGCACCATGAAGCATACATGTCGAGTACCACCTTTTTACCATCCTGTTTAGCTAAGTTCTGCGCTTGCTCGAGTTTTTTGTAGGTAAATGCAGACTTTTCTTGCGCCAAAGCCCCAATAGGGAGCATTAAGAGAACCAAAAATAGCAGTAGTCGCATGGGGATAATAAGATGGCAAAATTTTATGTTTCTGACGAAAGGTAAGAAACGGATCATTGCCTCTCAAATTGCAACAGGTAACTCTTGTTATGAGTAATTGAATCAGTTGATTACATTTTGTGATCTAACCAGATATCGTCGTCAATACATCATCAATCGAACGAGCATATGAAGAAGTTGTTACTGTCGGTAGCCCTAATGGGTTTAATCGGGACATCACAGGTTTCCAATTCACAGAACCAGAACACAAATGCTCAGCGCCCGTTTCGCGTAATGGATGCCGAGCGCATCATTGGCATTGAATTTACCGAAGCCGAACGAGATTCCATGTCGAGAGACCTTCAGGCTCAGTTGGGCCAATACGAAGCGCTGAGAGGACTCGATCTGCCGAATTCAAGATCGCCCGTTCTTTTATTTGATCCTATGCCGCTTGGTTGGACTCCTCCGAATTATCACGTGGGTCCGTCGAAGTATAATGTCCCTGCTAGTATCCGAAGACCAGCTAATATTGAGTCGTTGGCGTTTGCCACTGTTGCTGAATTAGGGGAGCTCATCCGAACTCGCCAAGTCACTTCGGTTGAGATTACTCGGATGTACCTTGACCGTCTTAAGAAGTTTGACCCGGAGCTCATGTTTGTGGTCACTTTGCTAGAAGATCATGCCATGAAACGGGCTGTTGAAATGGACGCCGAGATTGCCGCAGGCAGATATCGTGGACCGTTGCACGGGATTCCATACGGTGCAAAAGATTTATTGTCATTTCCTGGGCACAAGACAACGTGGGGAGCAACTCCATACAAAGATCAAATGCTCGACGAAACTGCAGCTGTGATCGATAAGCTCGATGCTGCCGGTGCTGTCTTGACGGTCAAGCTTACCTTGGGAGCATTGGCCTGGGGTGATGTTTGGTTCGGGGGCATGACACGCAACCCATGGAACACTGATCAAGGTGCAAGTGGCAGCTCTGCTGGATCTGGATCATCGGTGTCGTCGGGTGCCTTGCCATTTGCGATAGGCAGTGAAACGCTTGGATCGATTGTGTCGCCATCGACAAGAAACGGTGTAACTGGTCTACGACCCACCTTCGGCAGGGTAAGCCGACATGGTGCTATGGCTCTGAGTTGGACGATGGATAAATTGGGTCCAATGTGCCGTTCAGCGCAAGATTGTGCCATCGTGCTTGAGGCCATCAACGGTAAGGACGACAGAGATGCCACGACTCGAGATATGCCCTTTGCGTATAATGCCGAGAAACCACTCAGTGAAATTCGTGTAGGGTATTTCAAGAGCCTATTTGATGCTAATTACCAAGGAAAAGCCAACGACCAAGCGATATTGCGAGTCCTCGACTCGATTGGTGTCAAGCTCATAGAGGTATCACTACCAGAGTTCCCTTCTAACGCATTATCGTTCATACTGTCGGCCGAGGCAGCTGCGGCGTTCGACGATCTCACACGGAGCAATCGCGACGATGAGCTTGTGCGCCAAGTGCGCAACGCTTGGCCGAACGTGTTTAGGGCGGCACGGTTCATTCCAGCAGTCGAATATATAAATGCCAACCGCGCCAGAGGCGTTCTGATCGATCGAATGCACGAATCGCTGAAGGGGGTCGATGTAGTAATTACACCGAGTTTTGGTGGTCCGCAGTTACAGATGACTAATCTAACCGGCCACCCCGCTTTGGTAATGCCGAACGGTTACAACAATAACGGTTCACCAACTTCCATCACGATAATTGGGCAGCTTTTTGGCGAGGCCGATATTGTGCGCTTAGGAGCAGAGATCCAGAAACACACTGATTTTCACAAGCGGATGCCACCAAAATTCGCCGTTCAGTAGCCATTTCGGGTTGAGTGATTTCAGCAAACTAAAAAGGGCGATGATACTTCATCGCCCTTTTTTTAATCAACGCTTAGTGAGCGTCTATAATCAGGAGTCAGGGATTACTGACGTGGTGGTGTTACTCTTTCTGGACCCTTCTGCTCTACAAGTTCGAATCCCCAATCAACGCCTTTCTGTGTTGCGGGGACACCCTCAGCCATCCATTTTGGCATTGGTGCGTCGAGAAGGTAATGATCGAAGAACTGGGAAAGGCGAATAGATAGGTCCTTACGGTTTACTCGTTGGACCAAGTTATGTGCCTCTCCGTTGTAGTTGAGCATCCAAGCAGGCTTTGAAAGGCGTCGCATTGCAACGAACATTTCGATGCCTTGATACCAGGGCACTGCGCCGTCATTATCGTTGTGCATAATCAACAAAGGAGTGTTGATGTCGGGCACTTTGAATAGCGGTGAGTTTTCCAAGTAGTACAGTGGACGATCCCATAGTGTTGCACCGATGCGACTTTGGGTTTTTTCGTATTGGAACATCCTGCTCATCCCGGTCTGCCAGCGGATTCCACCGTATGCCGATGTCATGTTCGAAACGGGAGCACCTGCCCCAGCTGCTGCGAACATGTTGGTCTTTGTTACAAGGTGTGCCACTTGGTAGCCTCCCCAGCTCTGGCCTTGGATGGCGATCTTTTTCTCATCGACAAAACCTTTGGCAATGATGCTGTGAGTGCCTGGAATGATGGAGTTCTCTGCACTTCTGCCAGGGTAACCTTCGGAGTAGACGATGTCTGGTGTGAAAACCAAGTAACCGCGGCTCACAAATAGTGGGATGTTAACGGTCGAAGCCGAAGGGGCCGGCGACATTGGGCGGTATAAGCCCTCGCTATGTGTTTCGTAGAAGTAAACCATCATCGGGTACTTCTTGTTTGGATCAAAATTCTCCGGTTTGTAGAGAATACCCTCGAGTGGCACGCCGTCGTTGCTGATCCACTTCACGAGTTCGGCCGATCCCCAGGTATAGTTGGCAGCCTGTGGATTCGTGACGCTCTTGGCAGTCCAAGAAGTGAAATTTAGGTTGGTCTCGTACAATTCTGGCAATTCGCTGAAGTTGCCCCTGCTCACGAGTACCACATCAGCGTTTTTAGCCTTCGCCGACACGTTTGCTGTATATGGACCTTCCCACAACATGTTCGGAGCCGAGAGAGGACGTGTTTGGCGAGCCCATCCTTGGAATTTTGTGACGGTGTTGAAGGTGTTGTACATCACCGGCTTACTGAGGTCGATAAACTCCTCATCGGCGTCGATTCGCTGATAGCGGTAACGGATATTGTTTTGACGTCCATGGCCCGATGTCAAATTCTCAGCCGCTTTCTTGCCTGCTGGATCAGTGCGCCACACATCGAAGTTGTCGTACACCAAGAAGGCTTCGTCATTGGCAGTCCAACCCATGTTGCCATACGAACCCGGCTCGCTAGGACTGTCGTGCGACTCGTTGTAGAAGTTGACACCGGCCGATTCTGTCAAGTTAACCAGAGTGCGGGTCTTCACATCTTGTGCGTACCAGTTACGGTCGCCGCTGTTGTACCAAAAGAGGTACTTACCCTGTGGTGACGCCTGAGGAAATCCGTAAAACTCTTGATGTAACAGATCGCGCTGGCCGTTTGTAAGGTTAATCATATACACGTCGCGAGCCGAAGAACCGAGCCATGAGGATGCCAAGCGATAGTTTGTATCGTCGGAACCGATGGCAAAATCAGCCTCACCTTCCATTGGAATGCTGACTGTGGCCATACTTTCATTTGCGAGCTGGATCATAGCCTTATCGCGCAAGCGTATCATCGCCGTGTAGCTACGACGCTTTTCGCGGTCTAGATTTACGAGTTGCATTGGTTGAAGCTCTCTATCTTGCCAATGCCAGATGTCGAGTTTGGCCATATCCATTTCGATGATGGTTGTATCGACAGGTGCTGGGATCGGCGCTGTACCAAACAACAATCTGGAGCTATTTTTAGTGAAAGAAACGTTGCCGTTATCGCTCACCATCCATCCCTGCGGCATAGCGGTATTAGACCTACTTGCAACAACCACAGCTGAGTCACCTCGACCTTCCCAGAGGTATAGATCGAAATAACGCTGTTTTGCATCGGTGGTATCGCGATCAGCCAAAAATGCAAATTTGTTGCCTTCTTTATTGAATGTCATCGACTTATATGCAATGGCACCCTTGCTAATCATTTTTGGTGACTGGGATTTCAGGTCGTACAATGTGATGCCAGCTTTTTCCGTGCTGTCGTTACCTACGCTGGAAATGGCCAAAACGGTTCCATTTTCGTCGAATGTGTAGTCGTTTACAAACTTGAAGGTTGTCTCCGAACCTGTGCGGAGGTTGCGGAGCACTAAAGTGGTTCCTTCTCCCCTTTTTGCTTTCCCATTTCCATCTGCCATGAGAAAATCGTCGTCGAGAAGAACGAAGTCGCCGTTACTTGGACGATTGTTTCCGTTTGCGCGGGTTGTATCGCGCACTGGCTTTTCTTTCTCCTTGTGGTAGGCAACCCATCCTGAGCCCTTTTCGGGCATCTTGAAGGATTTCACGTCTGCAATCTTGACCAGCTCTCTAGTTGCAAGCGTGTAAATGCCGAGCGTGTCCTTAGGCATATCTTCGCGCTTTACTTTCTTGATCCGAGCCTCGCGAGTCTGTGCGAAAGTTGGCGATATGAAAAAGGCTGCATGTGCAGCATCGGCACTCCAAGAAAGTCTCGAAACGCGATGGAGTGTATCGATGCGATTTGCGTTTCGTTCTTGGACGATGAGTCGGCTGTCTCCCTCCTGTGGATTCAGCATGTACATGAACCAGTTGCCATCATCGGATATTCGGGTCTGCCCCAATGAGTTCCAGCTGTCGTACACATCGTGATCCATGGCACGCTTTTGAGCGACGGCAGGCCATGAAACGGATAGAACGATTAAAATTAGAAGCGATCTTTTCATATGCTATAATATTGGATTATTTCTGGACATGGCAGGATACAGAACATAGCCAAGATTGTAAACCTGATTGACGCTATTTATGCCAATCAACTGGCCTATTTACAAAATTTTTCACTGAAATTATGCATTATTGGGCGCCGAAGTGATTCGAGTTGGGATCTAGTTATGTCGAATTTGGTATAATCTTTGGCCACATCATCGGCAAAAACCCTTACATTTGACATTCAAAAAATATTGTCCAATCAATCGAACGCAACGACTTTTCATGGCACATATCGACATCATCCTTCCCTACCTGCTTCAAGACCGAGCCATTCCAGACCGGTTTCGCAAGGATTTTATTTCACTGATTAAATCTATCGACAAGAAAGAAGACAAAGATAAAACATCGGAAGAGTGGTTCATTGAAGGATATATGGCCGCAAGCCAAGAAGATTATGATGGCGCCGAAGACTGTTTCACCGAAGCCATAAACTTGAATCCAGAGTTTGAGGCAGCATGGAAGCAACGCGGCGACATGAAGCTGATGTCGGGTGCATCGAAGTATGCGATCGACGATTACAACAAGGCCATTGAGTTGGATCCGACGTATGCTTCGGCTTTCCTTAAGCGATCGCAGGCTTGGCTCGACCAAAACGATTCAGAAAAAGCCCAGAAGGATTTGGATGCTGTAAGCGAAATGGATCCAGATTCGCCAGAAGTATTGTTGCTTGCCGCATCCATCTTCGAAAAAGAAGGTCGAATCGACGACGCCATTGCAAGTTACGACAAGGCTCTCTCGAACGCTCCTAAAGACACCCAAGTTCTCAATGCACGCGCCTTGATTCACCTGTTCAACGGAAATCCAGAGAAGGCTGTCGCCGATTTGACTAGGATTCAAACACTGGATGGTTCCAACTTTGTGAACTCTTTCAATCTCGGACTCGCCTACGGCCAATTGGAAGGCAAATGGAAAGAGGCTTTCCAGCACTTTGACAAGGCTTTTAAAAAGAATCCAGACCTCCTAAAAGGCTATTTTGAATCAGCTGGTGAATTCGAGACTGCTCGACTCAGAAATGTGCTCGACAAAATTGTATCGGGTGTCAAATCGGCGGATGCGTCCCTTCCGGGAGCCTTTTACCGCGATGAGTTGACACTGTTGCTTGACCGAAAAATGACTGATATCTGAAAGACATAACCTACATGACATATCCAGACGATTTTCGGACTCCAGCTTTCGTGGTTGATTTGGATCGCGTGCGAAATAATGCGTCGGATATGTTTGCGAGGGCAGAAAAATGGGGTGTGAAACTCAGGCCGCACGTCAAGACGCATAAAACACTTGAAATAGCTCAGATTCAAATAGCAGAAGGTTTCGGGGGGATAACAGTATCAACCATGGCCGAAGCTAGATTCTATGCCGAGAATGGAATCAAAGACATCCTTTATGCATTCCCGATCACTCCCGATAAGCTCAAAGAGGCAGAGGAGTTATCGACCATGTGCACGTTCTCTGTATTGGTCGATCATATCGAGGCCGTCGAGGCCATTTCAAGACACTTTCTGTGTTCATCGTCCAAATTAGGGGTATGGATAAAAATTGACACGGGAGCAGAACGTGCTGGGTTGCACCCCGATGATGTAATGGTAATCGAGTTGGCCCAAAAACTACACGAGTCGAAGGGGGTCGTTTTTTGTGGTGTGCTAACACATGCCGGTCAGACATACTCAGCACCCTATGAAGAGAGCCTTGATCAAATTGCTCATGATGAAGCGCGTATTTTACTCGAAGTTACCCGTAAAATTGAAGCCACCGGAGTTCCGTGTGTTGGTCGAAGTCTGGGCTCTACACCCGCAGCTCGTCGTGATCCGGATTCTGAAGTTTACAAAGGCATTACAGAGATGCGGCCAGGTAATTACATCTTCTTTGATCGATACATGTCGGAATGCGGACATTGCAGTATCGATGAGGTCGCATGCCATGTTACCACGAGAATAGCGGGGATATATCCCGAAAGAAGATTGATTCTGATCGATGCTGGTGCGTTGGCCCTAAGCAAAGATTTAGGTCCAACTCACAAAATCGAATTTACTGGTGGATTTGGCCTTATTCGCGAATATCCCGACCTGAAGATTGTCCGTTTGAGCCAGGAACATGGAATGGTGTCGGTCGAGGATGGATTTGACCGTTTTCATATTGGCCAAATATTGGAGATCGTTCCAAATCACAGCTGCCTCACAGCTGCATTGTATCCGAATTTCGTAACTGCGGAGCAAGGCGCAATTACTGGCAGTATCATTCCAGTGCGGGGTTGGTGATATCGCCATGAACTCCCCTCATGATGCCGAAATTATCGTGGCAGGTTCCGGACTTGCAGGCTCTACCGTTCTACGACACTTACTTAGCCATCCAAGCACGCAAGAAAAGGAAATATTGGTCGTAGACCGTGACCATGCCGTGAGAAACGACAAGACATGGTGCTTTTGGTCGGATGAGGATCCTTTTACCGAAGCGCTGGTGGCCCATCGTTGGAATTGGATCACTATTGCAGATTCTAAAGGTGTGTATCGACATAAGCTGGATAAACACGACTACAAGTGTATTAGAAGCGAAGACTACTTGGGAGCGTGTAAAACCGTTATTGATTCTCATCCTAATGTCAAACGTTTGACGTCAGACATTCTTGAAATTACGCACGATGGGAAGAAATCGACTATAAAAACTAGTGCAGGCGACTTGCGTTCCACTCTGATTTTACAAAGTGCTCTTAAACCCAATCCTATTGCCAGACAACGCACTCCCATATCTCTTCTGCAGCACTTTCTAGGTTGGGAAATCGAAACGAACCATGATGTATTCGATCCAGAAGTTGCCATGTTCATGGATTTCAGGACGGATCAGAAACATGGTTTCGCTTTTGTGTATGTGTTGCCCTATTCGAAAAGACATGCACTCGTCGAATACACTTTGTTCACGCCATCAACATTGGCGATGGCTGATTACGAAGCGGCAATGAACACCTACATACGTGACGTTTTGCATTTATCTGCTTCAAGCTGGAAGATTACCCGCACCGAATATGGTGTTATCCCAATGGAGGATACCAAATATCCTGCATGGTATGCACATGGGGTTTTGAATATGGGGATGAATGGTGGCCAAAGTAAGCCATCTACTGGCTACACCTTCAGCAGGGTACAACGATATGCACTGGAAGTGGCAAAAGCGGTGACAAAGCGAAGCATGCAGGATTTGAATCAGCAGTCGGCCAATCGGTTTTTGTTGTACGACAGGCTCATTTTGTGGCTGCTCAAAGAGAAGCCTGAGGTAGTGCCTGGGATATTTGTCCGACTGTTTGAAAAGAACGGTGCTGACAGAATGTTTCAATTCCTAAACGAGGACACTCATATTGTGCAGGAGTTGTCCATCATGGCTAGCACGCAGTGGAGATACTTTTTTAAGGCTATCTGGCGGTCAATTATTCGAGGGTAAAAAAAAGCCCGGTGCCTTATCGAGGCAACCGGGCTTGTCCACTAATCAACCTTGTGTTGATCGAAAATTATGAGCAACCACTGGTTGCACCGCAGGTATTGCACTTGAGGCAGGTTCCATTACGAACCAAAGTCATGTTTCCGCATTCGGAGCAGGAGTCTCCCGTATAACCAAGCTGTTTCGCTCTGTCTACATCCGATTGCATCTTAGTGCGATTATCGTTGCTGTGAACCGATGGCGTATATGAGGCTACTGGCTCATTCTCGAACGGAGCCTTCATAGATATGGCATCAGCTACGGCAGAAAGAGGTGCGATTGTCTCTGCTTCTTCCTCGCCGTCGACTGGACGGAGGGTTCGTTGAAACGTTTCTTCTGGACTGACATGTGCCAGATCGTCTCTTCCCATATAGGTTACGGCCAGTTCACGGAAGATGTAATCGATCACAGAAGTCGACATCTTAATCTGAGGATTGCCGACTACCATGCCACTCGGTTCGAATCGCGTGAATACAAACGCATCCACAAACTCTTCGAGAGGCACGCCGTGCTGAAGACCGAGGCTGATGGAAATGGCGAAGCAGTTCATCAAGCTCCTAAAAGCTGCTCCTTCGCGGTGCATGTCGATAAAGATTTCGCCAATTTGTCCGTTTTCATATTCGCCAGTGCGAAGATAGACGCTTTGACCACCAATTTTCGCCTTCTGCGTATATCCCCCACGACGTGTTGGAAGACGACGGCGTCCAGCCATATACTTGTGGATGATGCGTTCGGCGGTTTGTACCACTTTATCTTGAGCTACAAGAATCTGTGGATCGGGTGTGACTTCCTCCCCTTCTGGCTCTTCGAGTACGCTGGCTATACCAGAGGTTGTGTTAAGAGGTTGGCTTAACTTCGATCCGTCGCGATAAAGGGCATTAGCCTTCAACATCATTTCCCACGACTGCATGTAGGCTGATTTGAAATCATCGACATTAGCCTCGTTCGGCAAGTTGATCGTCTTGGAAATGGCACCGGAGATGAACGGTTGAGCAGCCGCCATCATCATGATGTGCCCATGTGCAGATATGTAACGAGTTCCGATGCGACCGCATTTGTTGGCACAATCGAATACGGCTAGGTGCTCATCTTTCAGATGTGGAGCTCCTTCGACTGTCATGGTGCCGCAGACGTAATCGTTGGCTGCTTCAATTTCGCGATTTGAGAAACCGAGTTCGGCAAGGAGGTTGAAATTCCAGTCGCCCAGCTGCTCGTCGGTCAAGCCGAGGACATCCTTGCAGAAGTCTTCGCCGAGTATCCATTGATTGAATGCGAATTTGATATCGAAAACACCTGGCAGAGCTTTTTCGATGTTATTTAACACCTCATCAGTGAAGCCTCTAGCCTTGAGTGCTTCGATGGTGATGGCCTTGCATCCCTTTAAAGAACCATGTCCCTTGGCATATTTAATGATAGCATCGGTCTGCTGCTCATTGTAGCCCAATCGTTTAAGTGCTGCTGGTACGGACGAGTTGATGATCTTAAAATAGCCACCGCCTGCCAGTTTTTTGAATTTGACCAGTGCGAAATCGGGCTCAATGCCTGTTGTGTCGCAATCCATCACTAGACCGATAGTGCCGGTTGGTGCGATCACTGTAACTTGTGCGTTTCTGTATCCATGCTTTTCGCCAAGCTTTAGAGCACGGTCGGAGTCTTCTCTGGCTGCCTTTAGCAAGTACTCGGGACAAACGCTTGCATCAATACCTAGGGGTTTGATGGTCAGATCTTCGTACTCTTCGGGCGCAGCGTTCCAAGCAGCACGACGGTGATTCCTGATCACGCGGAGCATGTGTTTCTTGTTGCGCTCATAACCTGGGAATGGACCTAATTCAGATGCCATTTCGGCGCTTGTGGCGTAGCTGCTCATGTGCATGATAGCAGTAAGCGCTCCAGTGATGGCCATGGCCTCCTTGCTGTCGTATGGGATTCCCTGAACCATGAGCAACGTGCCGATGTTCGCGTAGCCCAATCCAAGCGTGCGGAACTCATATGAGAGCTCAGCAATTTCGCGTGATGGAAACTGCGCCATCAGCACGGAAATTTCGAGTACGATTGTCCATAGTCTGGAGGCGTAGCGGTATGACTCCACATCGAACAGACCGGTGGTCTGATCGTAGAACGTCATTAGATTCAACGAAGCCAAATTACAGGCTGTGTTATCTAAGAACATGTACTCGCTGCACGGGTTCGAGGCACGAATTTCGCCGTCTTCTGGACAGGTGTGCCATTCATTGATCGTGTCGTGGTATTGGGTTCCTGGGTCGGCGCATGCCCAGGCTGCATAAGCGATATCATCCCAAAGATCTTTTGCCTTGAGAGTCTTCAAAGGCTTGGGATCGCGACCTTCTTCACTTGCCTTGCGCTTTTCGATGCGACCGTACAAGTGCCAATCACCATTATCTCTGACTGCCTTCATGAAGCTGTTCGGGACACGCACGGAGTTGTTGGAATTTTGTCCGCTCACGGTGGCGTATGCTTCAGAGTTCCAGTCGGTGTCGTAGGTCTCGAACTCGATATCGGTAAAGCCTTGGGCAGCAAGCTGGATCACACGCTCGAGGTAGTTGAGCGGAACTTCCGCTTCCTTGGCTTTGCGTATTACTGCGGCGAGCTCTTTGTTTTTGCGAGGATCACGGCTGACAGCACCGTTGTAGGTGCGACCTTCGATTTCAATAGGCTTGTGGCAAAGCTGGATCACCTGCTTGAGGTATTTCTCCATTGTCTTAGAGCCAGCAACCAAAGCTGCGACTTTTTGTTCCTCTGCAACCTTCCAGTTAATGTACTCCTCAATGTCAGGATGGTCGAGGTCGAGTGTAACCATCTTGGCTGCCCGACGAGTGGTACCACCCGACTTGATTGCGCCAGCAGCGCGATCGCCGATCTTGAGGAAACTCATCAGTCCCGATGAGCGTCCACCGCCACTCAGAGGCTCGCTAGAGCCGCGCAGGGCGGAGAAGTTCGTACCAGTTCCTGAACCGTACTTGAATAGTCTGGCTTCACGCACCCAGAGGTCCATGATTCCACCCTCATTCACCAGGTCGTCGCTTATGCCCTGTATGAAGCATGCGTGTGGCTGGGGGTGCGTGTAGGCATCCTCAGAACGCATCAGCTTACCCGTAATGCCATCTACGTAATAATGACCTTGTGCTGGACCATTAATGCCATATGCCCAATGGAGACCTGTGTTGAACCATTGCGGAGAGTTTGGTGCTGCCATTTGCTTGGCCAACATATAGCACATTTCGTCGTAGAACGACTTCGCGTCCTCTTCGGTGTTGAAATACTTGTACTTCCAACCCCAGTAGGTCCAGCAGCCAGCCAAACGATGGAAAACCTCACGAGAGTCGCTTTCATTTCTGTAGCGCTCGTTCTCGGGCAGCTTCGATAAAGCAGCTTCATCGGCCTCGGAGCGTTGCAACCATTTTGGCACTCCCTTTTCAGCCACTTTTTTGAGTGCGACAGGCACGCCGGCTTTTCTGAAATACTTTTGAGCAATGATATCTGTTGCCACTTGCGACCACGACTTCGGTACCGATACGTTTTCCATGAGGAAGACACGGGAGCCGTCTGGGTTTTTAATCTCGGAAGTTCTGTTGTCGAATGCGATGCTGTCGTAGGGTGTTGTCCAGGTAGCATCGGTAAAGTGGCGCGGGCAGATCATAAGGGCAGTAAATTTTTGTCTCTAGTCAGAGTCTTTATTGTTGTCAGTAGGAGTGGTTTTATCGGTTGACACTCTGTAAAGTCGACACTGGATATCTGGCATGAGCCAAAGGGTCGAAGGGCAATATATCCGCAAAGTTGTGGCACATCAATTAAAAAATCACGTATTTATCCACAAAATGCGATAGTTATCAACAGCACCGAAAAACGCTTCCAATACGATGGGTTTAAGAACGCAAAGTGCCTGAACGCCACATTCCCAAATCAAAGTTTGAAACGACTACTCACGAAGTGAGCACAAATCACATAACATATAGCAGCACAATAGGTTATGAATAGGTTCATTAAACGCCTGTGCACATAAATGCCAAATGGTGATTTATCCCCAATTATATTTAATCGACTTATATATATTACATTATATATACACACTATATAATGCGATTATCTGTAATCAGCATTATATAGTGTGTATTATCATAAATAGACCATCAATACTATGTCGTATTTTTCAGCATACTATTTTAATCATTTACGACTAACCCTGACTGCTACAAGAAGATGCCTCCCCGGCATGGGGTACCAAGCCAGAGTACTATACGTTGCATTGAATGCATTAACCAAACTGAGTCTTACTGATGGTTCAATGCTACCTGCCGTAAATCGATATTGAGTGCTTACGTTCGCCAAAGTGTACGACGGCATGGGGTCGATTGCACTGCTGTGGTCTTCACTGCTATATCGTTTGCCATCGTGCGAAAGCTCTGTGTTAAGCTGAAACTGTCGGATGCTAGCACCGGCCTGAATCCTGATCATCCATTCGGGTGTATACCTGAGTTGATTGTTCACGGCTGTATCCCCAACGAAGCGAGCTCTCGGAATAAAGGCCCTGTTCCAAGTCACCTGCGATCCCGTGTGAAGTTTCACCTTATTGATGATGGTTTCAACTCTAAAATTTTGCTCAATGCCGTGACCATGCATTTCCTGAAGGTTTATCGGAGACCACATCCCCCCCTCGCCCGGTTGCCAAACGATGCCGTTTTTTGCTCTCGTCAAATAGGTCAATGCCTGCCAATCGATTTTGGTTCTGCCCCGCTGCGTCTGATAATGTAGCCCAATATCGGCTTTATGAGCTCTTTCAGGCTGTAAATCGGGATTACCTCCATAGATCCAGTATTGGTCGTTCAAAGTCGGTGCCGTGAAATTGTAGCTCCATTGAGACCTGATATGCAAAACGTTCGTGATGAGCGGTTTGTTTAATCCGATGGATGGACTCAAGGCTGAGCCTATGTCCTCAATTACATCGAGTCTGACTGCTGGAAAGAGTACTAATCCAGCAGGAGCATTAACCAGTGCCCGGATTGTGCCGTTTAGCGCGTTCCTGGAAGTTGGAGACTCAAAATTATTCGTTGATACGCCAACTGCGTCTCCACCCACAGAAGTGGTGACATCGAACCATGGCTTGGGAGAAATGTCGTATTGTAGGGCCAAAGATGCACCCCTTACCCTGTTGTAGCTTCTTTCGGTGAGCCAGATATCGTTGTATAAAAGTCGGCTTTGCCAAACTTGGGCTCCTACCGACCAGTTTGAGCCACTGCCTGGGCCTGTGAGCTCTGCTGTGAGCCGAATTTCTTCATCATCTTGGACACCCTCCATGCCCAGAAAATTGATCGGATCCGGTATTTCACGATTGGCAATGTGACCATATGCGTTTGTGCGCAACGAATACTTATTGTTTACTGCAAGGGTACCAAGTTGAATCCATTTCCTATCAAAGCTGCTGTTATCTCGACGAAGTTGGGTGTCTTGGTCGGTATTTGTATATGCATAATTGTTGTCGGACGATGTGCTGCCTGCATTGATTAAATAGGTGTTGTTTCCCCTTGTTGCAACAAATGACCCGAAAGATTCCTGATATCCCCATGGACCTCTTTCGTGCGACAGTTTCCACCCTTGGTTCCATCCACTGCCCAGTAGCAGGCTCCCACCCGGTGCTGCGCTTCCGAAAGTGGATGATGCATTTGCCGTGGCGATTTCGGCCAGCCCCAGCGTTGATACAGAGATCAACGCCATGTCAACTTGTCCGTGCATGGGCTGATTTAGCGTGAATCCGTCTCTTACAACTTGAAATGAGGTAGTTCCAAATCCTCGTTGGGTGAGTCCGGATGCTAGTCCTGGTCCATTCGACCGCAGGTAGGCGTGACCATAAAGCGAAAGCAAAGAAACAAGATCTCTAGCTGAGGTGCCTTCCAATACTTCGGGTCCGATTACAAGGACTTGCTGAGGCTGATATATGGCAGGCACTTTGTAACGAGTGCTTGTAACCTGAACCTCAGGCAAGCTGTCGTTTTTGACTTGGCCCACAGACGGTGCGGCAAACAGAAGTAGGATCAGCGACCCTAATGATACGATGCGGCAGATCGAACTCTGCCGAGTTGTGTGATGTGTTTTCATACACCCTTATACTTTTATTCCCGAAAGTTGGTGTTGGGTTCTAAGGCAGGTCTCCTGGCTTGCAACGCCCAAAGTGGTGTGCCTTCCCGAGGGTTATTCAGTGACATACCGGGCTTGATGTTGCTTACAGTTGCGGGTACAGCTTTCGATTAGAACGAAATTCCCTTTTCATTGGCTTGATGACGAAGCCAAACCGTAGAACAGTTATGTAAAGAACTACAACAAGATAGCTCACAATTAAGGATCGAATCAACCCAAATGTGTGTTTAAGGGAAATACATTTGCCTTGATCGACAAGGCAAACCTGATTAGATTACATACTTTTTGTATGCAGCAGAATTAGTGGGACGTTGATATCCCCATAACACATTGAATACTACTATGAGCACAATCAATAGAAGAGACATGTTAAAGCTATCGGCTGGCACCTTGGGTGCATTTGCTGCCGGTGGCCTATTTCAGAATGCGGCTGCAAGCTGGAAAATGTACAACCCTGAAACACGCAAATACGAGCTGCCTCCTCTTCCCTACGCTTATGATGCACTTGAGCCGCATATCGACGCTCAGACCATGCGCCTGCATCACGACATCCATCATTTAGGCTATGTGAATGGCTTGAATAACGCCATCGCTAAGCTTGAAGAGTCGCATGCATCGGGCGATTACAGTCTCGTCAAGCACTGGTCGCGTGAAATGGCATTTCATGGTGCAGGACACCTTCTGCACGTGATCTTCTGGAATACCATGGCTCCTCAAGTAGATGGCGACAACGTCCCTACAGATCCCGATTTGGTTGCTGCCATCAATGCTTCGTTCGGTTCCTACGAAAACTTCCGCAAGCATTTTGTAGCCGCATCAATAGCCGTAGAAGCAAGCGGATGGGGCATTTTGGCATATGAGCCAATCGGTAACCGCTTAGTTGTGTTACAATCAGAAAAGCATCAGGATCTTACTCAGTGGACATCCGTTCCAATTTTGGCCATTGATGTGTGGGAGCATGCCTACTACCTTAAGTACCAGAACCGTCGTGGTGAGTACGTAAACAATTGGTTCAACGTAATCAATTGGGATGAAGTGGCACGCAACTTTAAGGTTGCAGTAGGCTGATAATCGATCGTTTTTTTAGCTGCTCAAATTGATTAACAAACTTCGTCAATTGCTGGGTCAGCGTATTCTTCTCCTCGATGGAGCCATGGGTACGATGATCCAGCAACACAAACCCGATGAGCTTACTTATCGGGGAGAGCGTTTCAAAGACTGGAACGTTGATCTCAAAGGGAACAACGACCTTCTCACGATCACCCAGCCAGAAATGATTGAGGGGATCCACCGTGCATTCCTCGACGCCGGATCCGATATCATCGAGACGAACACGTTCAACTCGAACGCCATATCGCTCGCCGATTATGAGCAGGAGGATTTGGCATACGAGTTGAATCTGGAGGCAGCCTTACTGGCGAGGAAAGCCGTTGATCAGTTTGTCAATTCGAACGGTGGTGAGCGATTTGTGGCAGGTGCAATCGGCCCAACAAATCGGACACTCAGCATGTCGCCTGACGTAAACAACCCTGGCTACAGGGCTGTTTCGTTCGACCAGCTGATGGATGCCTACCAAGTGCAGGTAAAAGGGCTCTTGGACGGCGGTGTCGACATCATTCTCATCGAGACCGTATTCGACACCCTGAATTGCAAGGCAGCCATCCGAGCTGTGGCCAACGAAACCCGAGCGCGTGGTGTGAGAGTTCCAGTTATGATTTCTGGTACCATCACCGATGCAAGCGGCCGTACTCTGTCCGGACAGACACCCGAAGCGTTTTGGATCTCGGTTGCGCATACGCCCGATCTTATCAGCGTAGGGCTCAACTGCGCCTTGGGCTCAGCCCAAATGCGCCCACACCTTCAGGCGTTATCTACCGTGGCTTCGGTAGCTGTAAGTCTGTATCCGAATGCGGGTCTTCCGAATGCTTTTGGCGAGTATGACGAATCGGCTGCTTTTATGGCAGAAGTCATTGGATCTTACGCCAAAGAAGGCATGATCAACGTTGCGGGTGGATGTTGCGGAACTCGCCCGGAGCACATTGCAGCAATGTCTGAGGCAGTTAGAAATATCCAACCGAGGACAATTCCGAGCGAATCCAAGATCTTTTCACTGAGCGGGCTTGAGCCGCTTTGGGTGCGACCAGAGAGTAACTTTGTTAATATTGGTGAGCGGACTAATGTTACCGGCTCACGGAAATTTGCCCGTCTAGTACTTAATGGAGCCTATGATGAGGCAATTGATGTAGCGCGTCAGCAGGTCGATAACGGTGCTCAGATCATCGATATCAATATGGATGAAGGCATGCTCGACTCGGTGGGTGCTATGACTACCTATCTTAACCTGCTTGCTTCGGAACCCGATATCAGCAAGGTTCCGTTCATGATCGACTCGAGCAAATGGGAAGTGCTCGAAGCTGGATTAAAGTGCGTGCAAGGCAAGGCGATTGTCAACTCAATCAGCCTTAAAGAGGGCGAATCTGTATTTCTCGATCATGCGCGGCGTATTCGCGAGTACGGCGCAGCTGTGGTGGTCATGGCATTTGACGAGCAAGGTCAGGCCGATACCTATCAACGGCGCATCGACATCTGCAAGCGTGCGTGGCATTTGCTAACGCAAGAAATCGGGTTTTCTTCGCACGACATCATTTTTGATCCGAACATACTGACCGTCGCAACTGGAATTGACGAACACCGTCGATATGCCATCGATTTCATTGAGGCCACCCGCTGGATCAAGAAGCACTTACCCGATGTGAAGGTCAGCGGCGGGATTAGCAACATATCGTTCTCATTCAGGGGTAACGACAAGGTACGCGAAGCGATGCATGCCGCATTCTTGTATCACGCCATTAAGGCTGGGCTAGATATGGGAATTGTAAATGCTGGTCAACTTGAAGTCTATGAGGAAATCGACCCAGAGTTACTCTTGCTTGTTGAAGACGTGTTATTTGACCGCAGGCCCGACTCAACCGAGCGACTGGTGACCTATGCCGACAATATGGGATCTAAGAAGGGGCAAACGCAAAGTGGTGGACCCGACTTGGCGTGGAGAGATGGCAGCGTAACTGAACGGTTAAAACACGCTTTGGTAAAAGGTATCGCCGACTATATCGAGCAGGATACCGATGAGGCACGGTTGTCGGTAGATAGTCCCATCAAAGTGATCGAGGGTCCATTGATGGATGGAATGAACGTTGTAGGCGACCTTTTCGCAGAAGGCAAGATGTTCTTGCCGCAGGTTGTGAAAAGTGCGCGGGTCATGAAGAAGTCGGTGGCCTATCTGATTCCATACATCGAGGCTGAGAAAGCCAAATCCAATCAAGTTTCAACTCAGGCAAAGATTTTGTTGGCTACCGTAAAGGGTGATGTTCACGACATTGGTAAAAACATTGTAGGTGTTGTGCTCGCATGCAATAATTTCGATGTGTCCGATCTAGGCGTGATGGTTCCTGCTAACAAAATTCTCGACGAGGCTGAGCGTATAGGCGCAGACGTGATAGGTTTGAGCGGGCTGATTACACCATCTCTTGACGAAATGGTTAATGTGGCTCGCGAAATGGAGCGCAGAGGCATGAAAACCCCTCTTTTAATTGGAGGTGCAACGACCAGCAAGATGCACACAGCAGCCAAAATTGCGCCAAGTTACAGCGGTGCTGTCGTTCATGTTCTGGATGCTTCGCGAAGTGTTCCCGTCGTTTCAAGCCTGATCAATGCAGATAAAGCAGAGTTGTTCACTGCAGAGTTAAATAAAGAGTATGAAGTGCTTCGGGTTAAACTCGCATCACGAAGCTCCACAAGGGAGTTTCTCGACATCCAGACAGCTCGTGGCAATGCATTCAAACCCGATTGGAATAGCTATGTACCACCTAAGCCAGCCATACTTGGAGTGACCGACCTTTCTGCTACAGTTGGTCAGCTGAGGCGCTATATTGACTGGACACCCTTTTTTATTACATGGCAATTAAGTGGTAAATACCCAGCCATATTCGATGACCCCAACATGGGAGAGGAAGCACATCGAATTTATAATGATGCAAACCGGATGCTTGATGAGCTTGAGGCTTCCGGTGCATTAAAATGCAAAGGAGTTGTGGGGCTTTTCCCAGCCAACAGCGACGGCGACGACATTTTGGTTTACGCCGATGAATCTCGCTCCGATGTAGTCGCAACGTTTCATACTATTCGCCAACAGGCACTGAAACGCGAGGGTCAGCCGAACAAGGCTTTATCAGACTTTATCGCACCCGTTGATTCAGACAAACAGGATTATGTTGGTGGCTTTGCGGTAACCGCTGGATTGGGCATCGAGGCCATGTTAGAAAGGTACGCGGCCGACCATGACGACTACAGCTCCATTATGCTTAAGGCGATAGCAGACAGACTCGCTGAAGCGTTTGCTGAGTTCGCACACGAGCATACTCGCAAGGTTTTATGGGGTTATAGCCCTAACGAAAACTTCTCAAACGAAGAGCTTATACGTGAAAGTTACCAAGGTATTCGTCCTGCACCTGGCTACCCAGCACAACCTGACCATACCGAAAAGGGAATCTTGTTTGAGTTGCTGAATGCCTCACAAAGGACAAGTATCGTGTTAACGGAGCATTTTGCCATGTATCCAGCTGCATCGGTTTCAGGGCTATACCTCTCTCATCCCGAAGCCGATTACTTCACCATCGGGAAAATTGGAGCAGATCAGTTGCGCGACTACGCAATCAGGAAAGGTTTTACTTTAGAAGACATGGAGCGGTGGTTGTCTCCAATTTTGAACTATGACCCAGCTTAAACCAAGCTCATGTTGTTGGCTCCAGGGTGGCAGCATATAGTTTAATTTTCTTTAGCATCGCACCAAGGCCGTTTGCTCGAGTAGGAGACAAATGACGGTCTAATCCGATCTGAGTAATGAATGTAGGCTCTGTAAGTAATATTTCGGATGGCGTACGACCATTATATACTCTGAGCAACAAGGCAATTAAGCCTTTCACGATTAATGCGTCGCTGTCTGCCTGAAATTTAACCAAACCCGCGTCACCATCAGCGTGTAACCAGACCTGAGATTGGCAACCGTGCACTTTGTTAACCTCAGCCCGATGCTGTTCATCCATAGGAGGCAATTTCTTGCCTAAGTTGATAATATGCTCGTATCGGTCGGTCCAGTCTTGGAACAGGTTGAATTCTCTGACTATGCGCTCTTGGGTCTGCTGTATAGTGAGCTGTTGAGTAGACAAGATGATGACTTTCTTAATCGGTGTATTTATAAATTATAACAAAAATAGCCAACCAAGGATTCAGCATCAAGGACGACTAGATTCCTGAATTGATGATAAAAAGTCGCGAACAGACTCACACGATCCCATCACGATCAAATCGCTACCTGGCTTAAGTGGGTGATTTGCCGGTGGGTTCGGCGCAATTATGCTTTCCTCCCTTGTCGCAAGAAGTGTGATCCCCATCTCTTTTCGGAGATCAAGGTCAATGAGTGTCTTGCCTGCCATCCAAGAATGTTCGGGCATGCTTACCGTTGTGATCTCCATATCGTCGAAATAGCGGTGCAAATCGGTAATCATTCCTCTTGGTTTTGGATTTCGAAGCATTTCATATCCGGAGGAACGGATATCATCGGTAAGCTTTGCAATTTCCTGCCTCGGAATCAGGTACTTGTATAGAACCCTGGTGAAAATCTCGATTGAAGTTTCGAACTCCTCGGGAATCACCTCGTCGGCTCCCAAACGATAGAGTGGATTCAGCTCGCTGAGCAACCTAGTTCTGACAATAAGGTATATCCCTGGATTGTGCTCTTTTACTATTGCCGTAATTGTCCTAGAGGCAATGGGATCCGAAATCGCAATTACCATGACCCTTGCTCGGTCGATCCCCACAAACTCCAGGACAGGCTCGTGGGTTGCATCGCCAAAATGGATGGGCTCCCCCTTGGCTCGTTCCGCTTTAACCGTGTCTGGATTCATCTCCAATATGATGTATGGAATCGATCCATATCGAGCTGCTCTTGACAGATTTCTTCCATTTACACCGTAACCAACTATGATCAAATGATCTCTTAATTCAGGAGTAACATCGTCGTTCGAAATACCGTGGCTGCGTTTCGAGTCGATTGTATCCAGTTTTGCACCTAATTTGCGACCAATTGCAGGACCGTAGGATATTAGTAACGGTGTTATCATCATTGTGATGACCGCTGTGGCCAAAAACAATTGATAATATTCCGTCGATAAAAGATTTTCACCGAAGGCAACACTGGCAAGCACAAACCCGAACTCGCCAATCTGACTTAGGATTATCGCTGTAGTAATAATGGTGCGAATAGGTTGGCGCAGTATAAATCCCATCATTGCGATAATAATCGACTTGATTACTAGAACAGAAACCGTCGTACCAAGAACGAGTAGAGGATTGGCAAACACAAAACTCATATCGAGCAACATGCCTATCGAGACAAAGAAAATTGAAGTAAATAGGTCCTTCAACGGCAGTACACCAGCCATGGCCTGATGGCTGTACTCAGACTCTGAAATCACCAGGCCAGCCAAAAATGCACCAAGTCCTAGCGAGAGTCCTAGTTCAGCTGTCGCACCCGCAATCACGAAGCATATTGCCACAATGCTTAGAATGAACAACTCCCTGCTCCTCGAACGAGCAACCTGAAACAGAATGTAAGGCATCACATATTTTGCAGCGAGTAGTGCGACTGTAACAATACCAATGCCTTTCAGTAGCAGCCACAGCAACGACGATCCAATATCACCCTCACCACCTGCAAGAAACGGGATTATAAGCATCAAGGGTACGACGATGATATCCTGGAAAATAAGCACACCCAATGCGTTTCGTCCATGACTGCTATTGATTTCGTTCCTCTCCTGAAGGGTCTTCAATAGGATTGCAGTGGAACTTGTGGCAGCCAGAATGCCCATTGTTAGCGAGAACGCGTCGCTAAAACCGAATTGCTTACCAATAAACCAAATAGCACCGATAGTGGCAAATACTTGAAATCCACCACCTATGAGAACAATTTTGCGAATCTTGACTAAATCTGAGAGCGAAAACTCAATGCCAATTGTGAACAGAAGTAATATGACGCCGACTTCTGCTAGCATCTCAACTTGGGCAATCTCAGTCACCAATCCAAGTCCATATGGACCAGCAATGAACCCGGTGATAAGAAATCCAATGATCGGTGGGATCTTTAACCTCGTTGTCAGCAACTGGACAGCGATGGCAAGACCGAGGATGATAATAATATCGGGCAGAAGAGGTATGTGCATGTCTAAAATCTATTGACAATGCACGTGATCACCAACAAAACAGCATGTTAAATTGTCGCCAAAATAACCGAATCCGAGCTGTTCTGCGATTCTATGTCAATCTCTTGGATATTATCGATCATACTCTTCCACATATCACGAATAATTGTGAACTCTCTGAGATATTTAGAGTCGATTGCATCCGCACTTGGCAGCGGCTCTTTAAGAAAGTCAACCTGAGAACCGTTCTTCCAGAAGCGGAAGCATAAGTGTGGGCCTGTTGCTAGTCCTGTGCTACCTACATATCCGATCACTTGACCTTTGTTAACCTTGACGCCAGGACGCATGCCAGGAGCAATTTTGCTCATATGCAGATAACCGGAGTCGTAGGTGCGGTTGTGGCGCAATTTGACATAATTGCCATTGCCACTTGTGTATCCGGCATTTTCGATAATTCCATCGGCAATAGCGTAAATCGGCGATCCAGTAGGTGCAGCATAATCGGTTCCTAAGTGGGCACGATAGCTTTTGAGCACTGGATGAAACCTTTTGTTAGAAAACGGTGAGCTGATACGCGTGAACTTAAGGGGTGCCTTCAAAAATGCGCTCTTAAGACTCTTTGCCTCTTGGTCGTAATACTCAACTTTACCATCCTGATTGAAGGCAAAAGCGTAGAATGGCTCGTTGTCCCCATGATAAAAAACTGCAGCCTTGATGTTGCCGTATCCAACAAATGTATCTCCTACATATTTTTCTTCGAATATGACCTTGAAATTGTCACCCTTCCGAATTCTGTAAAAATCGATTTTGTGAGCGAACAGGTCTGTGAGCTTCTCACCAAAAGATGCCGACATATTCAATCGGTTCAGTGTACCGTACAGTGATCCCTCAATAGAGCCCGTAACACGTCGTGTTCGAAGTGTTACTTGACGATCGTGTTTTGTGATGCTCACACCGTCGGTGAAATTAAAAACCACATACTCAAGTGCACTTGGTTCATAAACCAAATAATCAACGCGCCCTAGGGAGTCCAATGTTTGATAAGCAGTCAAATTGCGGCCAGCAGCGATGCGGCGAATGTCTATGACTTCTTTAGAGGCCTGAACAATCTTGTCTAGATTGGAAGTCCCGACACCATATCGCTCGAGAATTCCTGAGAACGTTTCGCCAGGGCGTATTTGGTCGGATGTGCTGGTGTATCGGTTTTCGTCGATACCGTACTCGTTAACTAGGGGGGCCATCATGGCAGCCATGTTTGCTAGGGCATCATCACCCTGATTGTCAAGATCGTGAAGTGCGTCGTACTGACTGCTGATGAGAAAGACTGCGCTAATAACTAGTAGTAGAGATACGAGAGGCTTTGCAGCTTTCAGGCAAATCCGTAAGATTGATTGCACCAGTTTACGGGTTATGTTCCAAGTTTTATGTCGTAAGAGATGCTGCTTTGATATGAATCAAATGTGAGACACTCACACGCAACCCGCCTAAGATGAGGTTTTTATCCCATTTATGCTACAATAATCCACATATTTTTTTCTCATTCGAAACATTTTTTACAATTGGTAGTTCATACTAAATTTTGGTACTTTCGATTGTAGATATAAATAAGCATCTCATTATGCTACAACGTATTAGCGATTATGCCTTGTCAAAGACTGGAACAGAGGCAACATTCCCTTTCGACCATAAAACGCTGGTGGTTAAAGTCATGGGCAAGATGTATTTACTCATTGATATTGAAGACCCTTCTACTGTTAATCTGAAGTGTGATCCCGATCGTGCAATCGAACTCAGAGCAGAGTACGACGATATACAGCCTGGCTATCATATGAGTAAAAAACATTGGAATACCGTGCACGTAACTGGTAGTCTTTCATGGGATTTCATTAGGGAACTTATAGATCACTCTTACGACTTAGTAGTGGCAGGACTTCCGGCAAAAGTGAGGTCTGAACTGAGTAACATGCCATCTGGGTTGGAATAGAAACAACCAATTGGGTAATTCAATCAACTAGTATCAATGGCATCTATGAAATACCACCCCGATTTCCCTGGGGTTATACCAATGGCAGAGTCGCTCATGTTCAAGCGTCTGTTCAGGCCCTATGCTATGTGGTTATTTCGCAGGCGTTTCGATGCTGTTTACTTCAAGGGAGAATACAGACCAGGATCGCTCGACTCAACCGTATGGTACATGAACCATTACACGTGGTGGGATGCCCTCATCCCCTTTTTGCTGAACGAACTTCTCCATAAACAGAATCTTCTTGCCATCATGGATGAAGTGCAGGTACGCAAGTACCCTTTTTTCAGGAAGTTGGGTGCATTTTCTGTAGACCGTTCCAATCCACGCAAGGCAGTGCAATCGTTGAAGTATGCGGCTGATTGTCTTACACAAGAGCAAATGGGCTTGTATATTTTCCCCCAAGGTGCCATTCGACCTGAAATGGAACGCCCAATTAAATTCGAGTCGGGTCTTGCTTGGCTGTATCAGTCGTGTCCATCGATCGACTTTGTTCCAATAGCAACCACAATGAACACTCGGTTCTCCGACAAACCTCGACTCTATATTCGCTCAGGTATACCAATAAAAAAATCGACCAACAACCGAGATCAGCTAACCGAAGCTCTATGCTCTGGCTTGGCAGAGCTCATGGACGATCTTCATCGCACAGCTGAGGAAGAGCACCCGCTTTGGCAACGCCTTGTTTAATCACCATGTGAAGCGCGATAATAATGGCGTGCGTTGTATCCAGTTTCCCTGTTTACCGGCGTGGTGGTGCCTGATCCTGATCATAGGTTTAACCCAGCTTGCCGCTATCCTGCTCGGCACAATGTACTCTGCTATGCCGGGGATGGATTCGACTACTGCCTGGTTGTTTGTGTCAACCAATTTGACCCTATAACGTTGGTAGAAAGGGCCATTATCCCACACGTGGTCTTCGACGATGAGGTATGTATTGCCTTTAACCTCGATCGACCAAGCGGGTACTTTACTCAATCCAAATATTGATCTTGATGCATCGCCTGCTGGTTGCATTGTAACCTTTCGAGCAAAGTCTACTGTACCGTCCTCAAATAGCCAAGCCGTCGGATATACGTCGCCCGATGTCCGCGTGATGTACCAAACAAGCGTATCGCTTCCAATGTGTATGCGCCCCCAGTACCAGTCGTCAAAATCGTGCTCCAACGGTCTCAACCCAATGTTATGGTCATGGTACCCTCTTGTGTTGAACGTACAAACGGTAATCTCATTCCCAGATTGTAAATGGATATCACCTGTCACAATAGCGTTGGGCTGAACCAGGTTCCACCTATGTTTAGATTGGTTGTCTCCCGAATCGCTTCGTAATGCAGTTTTTTTACTTTCGAACCGTAGTACACCGTACGCCCTCAAGCCGGATGGTAGTGTTTCGTCAAGATGCAGCTTAAAAATCAGCTTGTCGATTGAGTCGACAACCTCCACCCTGTTAGCACCTATTTGAACCGGTATGTTACTAGCCCCAAAATGCACCACTTCATTTGGGTAAGATGCCAAGGAGTAGAAATCGGTTCGAATTCCGTTGTAAATCGAAAGGCTGAACCCAGGGTGATGATCGGCTGTATCGCGCGACTGCGACCTTACAGCGTCGTGGTAATCGGGCGAAAATAACAAGCCGTCGTACAAGATTGCCACCACTCCATAGCCACTTTTAGGATCAAGCGCATCGAAATACCACCATTCATAGGCTCCGGCCTCGCTTTTTGGGTGCCTGATGTCGTCGGATGGATCGGAATAGAGATACATTGGGTTTGAATCTGTACATTTCAACTCGTCCAAGTTACGGACTAAGCCCATAATTCGTTCCATGACCTTGGTTGTCGGCGTCATTAGCGTGCAACTTGCCATCTTTGTGCTTCTCATCCGAAACAGGATGACATTTCGTCCGTTGGCTGAACTTCAATCACCCACACCTGACACAAAACCGCTCAAAGTATCTCTTTTGATACCAGCTCGCAACGAAGAGCGCGTAATCGAGCAGGTGGTAATGGCATCATTGAACCAAGATTTCAGAAATGTTGAAGTCATTGTACTGAACGATCATAGTGATGACGATACAGGCACTATTCTCGATCGATTATCGTCAATGCATGGCCCACGCCTAAGAGTGATTCATGGCAAGGGGCGTCCCATTGGGTGGTTGGGCAAGCCTTGGGCATGCCAGCAACTCGGCGAAGCGGCTGCTGGTGACCTCTTCATCTTTATTGACGCCGATACCATTCCATCGCCTAGCTTGGCGAGTAGCGCTGCATCAGACTTCAGCACCAATGGCGCCGGCTTGACAACGGTTTGGCCCGAGCAGATCCTCGTGGGTACTTGGGAAAAAATAATCGTTCCGCTCGTGTATTACACACTACTGGGCTTCCTTGTCACCGACTACACACGCCGAGATCCTAGGTGGATGCCCAAACCACTCCGAAGCTTGTTTCGTCCCCTTTTTGCAGCAGCTTGTGGTCAATGCCTCGCAATGCCTGCCTCACTCTACCGAGATATCGGTGGACACTCATTGGTTAAAGCGGATGTAGTGGAGGATGTCGGGATTGCCCGCAAAGTACGATCTCTAGGCTTACCCGTTCGCATGTACCACGGCATTGAAACAATCCGATGCAGGATGTACACGAGTCACTCAGAGATTTTCAATGGATTCCGGAAGAATTTTTTGGCAGGATTTGGGGGCAATACCGCGCTGTTCGTTCTGTCAGCTGTTCTCCATCTTGTGCTTTTTGTCCTTCCTCCGATTGCCCTTGTAATCAATTTGGCCGCATCTAACTATAACGCATCCATTTTGTGGCTTGTTGCCGTTCTGATTCCAATTTTACAGCGTTTGATTCTAAACCATTGGATGCGATGGGAAATGTGGACATCCATCACTCATTTGGTCGGTGTGCTCTGGTTTCAGTACCTTGGATTGGTGGTTCTTGCCGACAAGCTATTCGGTAGGAAAGTAACCTGGAAAGGGCGTAATGTCGGTTAGCACCATAAAATGATGGTTTTTAAAAGTGAATGAGCTTCTAGAGATATTTCTACGCTACCAGCGCCTAGAGCGAAACGCATCCGAGCACACGACTTCGGCCTACAAGGGCGACATCGTGCAATTTATTCAATGGATGCAAACCGAACGAGGTGATGCTACGTCATGGGATGAGGTATCGCGCGAAGATGTTCGCGGATGGCTCTCGGAACTCAGCGACCACGACCTAGCGAAAAGTACACTTACAAGGAAGATGGCTTCCCTGCGTTCATTCTACCGGTATATGGTAAAACGTGGACATCTCGATAAGAATCCAATGGCTCTAATGCCAACAATTAAAAAAGGTCATCACCTCCCTCCTCTTGTTACAGAGAGCGAAATGGATTTGTTACTCGATATCCCTGTTGACACTTCAGATGAGCTGGAAATTCTGCACCGAGCTGTTTTGGAGTTGCTCTATGGATCTGGTGTTCGTGTGTCGGAGTTGACAGGCATCAAATTGGCCGACATCGACCTACATAAAAAGCTGTTAAAAGTCACTGGCAAGGGACGCAAAGAACGGATTGTACCCTTCGGAGGCAAAGCGCAGCTAGCATTGCAAAGCTGGATGGAGGTCAGGAGCCGATGGATAAGCACCTATGGCAACAAGGCCGGTCAACATCTGTTCTTGACCCACAAGGGTGGAAAACCATACCGTGAATTTATTTACAGAATCGTGAACAAGCGGATGGATCCGCTTGAGGTGGGTCAAAAGAGTCCTCATACACTTCGACACACATTCGCCACTCATTTGATCGATCATGGTGCCGACATCAGGGTGGTAAAGGAGCTGCTTGGTCATAGCAGCCTAGCAACGACGCAGATTTACACGCATACCAGCAAGGAACACATGCGCAAAACGTATATTAAGGCACATCCGAGAGCCGGCGACGTCAACAACGAAGAATGATCATGGATCCAAAACAGCTTTTTGCCGACCTATATAAACCCATTCCCCGAAAGCCGCACATTACAGTGTCGTATTTGGTGGAACAATTAAAGCAAAAGATCCAGCTCCGTTTTGAGGCGTGTGGAGCTGGAAACATGGAAAAGAAACTTGTTACAGAGGCTGAATTGCACAGACCAGGCCTTGCACTTGCCGGGTATACCGAGCTGTTCACTTGGCAGCGGATACAAGTGATTGGCAATACGGAAACCAATTACTTGGCTATGTTGTCTACTGAGGACCGCATGAAGGCTGTGGAACGGCTTACAGCCTATGATATTCCGGTCATATTTGTCACAAGTGGTAATTCGGCGTGTGAGGAGCTCGTTTTAGCGACCTGCAGAAAGAACATCCCCATGTTCGAAACACCCACTGAGACGACGCAATTCATGTTTTTATTGCGTGATTTCCTCGAGGATCAATTTGCCGTTCAAACCATGATACATGGATCTATGGTTGATGTGTACGGCATCGGGATACTCATACATGGCAAATCAGGAATCGGAAAGAGCGAGGTTGCACTCGACTTGATTGAACGCGGTCATCGGCTTGTTGCCGACGACGTTGTGATCATGACTAAGAAGAACAACACGCTTATGGCCAGTGCCACAGAGTTAACCAAGCACTTCATGGAGATACGAGGGCTAGGTCTGATCGACATCATGGCTATGTTCGGAATCCGGGCCATTCGATACCAAAAGCGTCTCGAGGTACTGATCGAATTAAGTTTGTGGGATGAGTCCCACCATATCGACCGAATTGGTCTCGATAAGAATACCGTACCTATTTTGGATGTTAATATCCCGATTGTACACTTACCTATTACACCTGGAAAAAATATCACCGTAATAGCCGAAGTCATTGCTATGAATTATCTTACGTCGCATTATGGCTACGATGCTGCCAAGGCATTCCAGAAAAAGCTTAACGAAAGAATTAAAAACAAAAAATCGGGCATAGAAATGCCTCAAAGGGCGGTAGAGTACTTTGAAGGCGACTACGAGTGATCATATTATTACAAATTGAATACCATATTAGCCTTAATCCCAATTAATTACTCATTTCGTTTTGATGGCTTGATGTCAATTTGTATTTTGCTACGTGTTTTTTAAATCGGTCTCGTCAACGTACTTGGTCACAACAATTTGTGAATGAAATCTGAGAATCTTTTTCTCTACGATAAGAACGAATGTAGATTTGTAAAAGCGGATTATCCGACACATGATCGGATTGTCCACTACTTATGCATGTGGGTGCTAACAGGTGTTGTGCTTGCAGGAGTGAGCATCGCTGGGCTTAGCGTGATCGCAGGCAGCCCTGCTGAACTTGCCCTGAAAGCCGAGAATACCGAGCTCATTCGCCAACTGAGAGTCACCGACACTCGGGTTCAAACTATGCAGAACCAGGTTACCAAGCTCTCACGGAACGACGCCCAACTGTATCGATCCATGTTGGGAATGGAACCGATTTCGGAAGATGAACGGATGGCGGGCGTCGGTGGTGCCGATATATTCTCAGGATTTGATGTTTTTAGCGAATCTGCATCCAGTGTGCTCAAATCGGTCAACGAGAATTTGGAGGTCATTGAGCACCGGCTTCGAATCCAACAAAGGAGCTTCGACGAAATCATTGCAGCTTACTCGAACTTTGAGGAGCGAATGGCAGCGTTGCCAGTGATCAAACCCGTTCAGGGTTCTCTAATCAGCGGTTTCGGCTATCGCAACCATCCTATCTACAAGATGAGTCGGATGCATGAGGGCGTAGATTTCAAGGGGGACACCGGAGACCCAATATATGCCACAGGCGACGGCACAATAGCCTTTGCAAGCAGATACAGCGGCTTTGGCAACTTCATTCGCCTCGACCATGGCGACGGCATCGAATCGGCCTATGCGCATTTAAGCAAGTTTGCCCAAGGCATTGTACCGGGCAAAAAAGTCAAGCGCGGCGACTTAATCGGTTACGTAGGTAGTACAGGTTTGTCGGCAGGCCCGCATTTGCACTACGAAATCCGCATCGACGGTGTGCCAATTGACCCACTAAACTATTTGGCATTAGATGTATCCCCAGAGGAATACCGGGAATTCCTCCGCATATCAGAGAATAATCCACGCTCGATGGATTGATACTTCCGATTAGGAAGTCGATATTCTGATACACGTGCGCCCGAGGATGGCGCAATTCTTTAGCACCCATCACGGAACAGTACGATGAAACTTGTATTCAAGGCTATTGTTGTGGCCGTTGCTTTCTATGTAGCTACTAGCCCAGCCAGTGCACAATCGATCTCAGAGCGTTACAAAGATCAAGTAAATAAACTCATTGACGCATCATTAGCTACCGATTCGGCTTGGAGCAGATTGGCGTACATCACAGATACTTTTGGGCCAAGGTTCAGTGGTAGCCAAAATCTGGAGGACGCCATTGATGAAATCGTCCGCATGATGCAAAAGGATGGCTTCGACACCGTGTATACGGAGCCGGTTAAAGTACCACATTGGGTGCGTGGCAACGAATCGGCGAAGATGGTCTCCCCTCGTCCACGCATGTTGCCAATGCTTGGGCTTGGCGGCAGCATCGCCACGCCTCCAGAAGGCATCACTGCCGAGGTAATTGTGGTCGATGAACTCGACTCTGTTGCGACACTTGGCGAGCGCGCCCGCGGTAAGATCGTGCTAATCAACCAAGCTTTCGAGGAGGGACGCGGTCCTGCCCCCTTTCGTGGCTACAGCCAGACCGTTCGCATACGATCGATGGGTGCTATTGAATCAGCCAAAGTCGGTGCTGTGGCAACTCTCATTCGCTCCGTAGGTCCATACGGAATGCAGACACCCCACACTGGGTCGATGGCATATATCGACGGAGTACCTAGGATACCTGCTGCTGCCATCACCATCGAGGATGCTGAGATGATCAAGCGAATGATCGAGCGTGGCCAAAAAGTAGTAGTCACCCTCCAGATGGAGGCAAAGATGATGCCTGATGCCGACTCACGCAACATCATCGTGGAGTTACGCGGCTACGAGAAACCCGATGAAATCGTGGTAATGGGTGGACACATCGACTCTTGGGATGTCGGTACGGGCGCTATGGATGACGCTGGTGGCTGCATCATTACATGGGAGGCGCTACGACTCATGAAAGAGCTGGGATTGCGTCCACGCCGCACCGTACGCGTGGTGTTCTGGACCAACGAAGAAAATGGTCTCAGGGGAGCCAATGTGTACAAAAATAATCGTCTTGCCGAGGTCGAGAAACACGTTCTAGCCATGGAATCTGACTCAGGCGTGTTCTCGCCTGAAGGATTCGGTTTTACGGGTGTGAACGCCGCATTCGCTGTCATCAACGAAATCGGCCAAATGCTAACGCCCATCGGCGCGAATACGATAACCAGAGGCGGTGGTGGCGCAGATATTAGCCCGCTCACGCGTGAAGGTGTTCCGAGTATGGGACTCACCGTCGACGGAACCAAGTACTTCTGGTACCATCACACCGAGGCCGATACAATCGACAAGCTCAACCGCGATGAAGTGAACCGATGCGTTGCCGCAATGGCCGTGATGGCATTTGTGGTGGCCGACATGCAGGAACGCCTCCCATGGGAGCCCGTTGCCAACGATTGATTCGGATATTCTTATTTAATCTAGCATGTGAAATCGGCTCTTGCCATCGAGTGCCAAGACCGACTCCGTCATAAGGTCGACCAATGCCTCCACGTCGGCCATAGACGCCATTTCGACGGGCGAGTGCATGTATCGAAGCGGCAACGATACCAGTACAGAAGGAACTCCGTCTCGCACATGATAAATACTGTCGGTGTCGGTGCCGGTTCGCACACTGGCCGCTTCATGCTGCAGTGGGAGCTTCTTCCTTTCGGCCACGTCCTCTATATGCCGCACCATTAACGGATGCGAGGCCGCCCCGTGGGTCACAGTGGGTCCGCCCCCTAGCTTGACGGCGCCATGTTCCTTTTGGTTGATGCCCGGCGTGTCGGTGGCGTGAGTCACATCGGTCACGATGGCCATATTCGGACGCAGGCGATGAGTCATCATACGTGCACCGTATCCACCAATTTCCTCCTGCACGGCATTGAGAGCCACTACGTTTACTTTCAGCTTCTTGCGGTTCTTTTGCAACTTCTTGAGTGCCATTGCGATAATGAAACCACCAATACGGTTATCTAAAGCTCTGCCTGTCAATAAATTATCGTTGATCCATTCAAATTGATCTACATAGGTGATGGGGTCGCCAACTTGAACCAACTCCAGTGCCTCCTCACGGGTGGATGCACCGATGTCGACGAATAAATCCTTCCAGGTGGGTTGCTTTTGGTTGCCATCCCGCACTTGTATGTGGATTGCAGTATTCCCGATGATGCCCTCCACGATGCCGTCGCGGCTGTGGATATGAATCCGGCGTGCACGGGCTATCGACGGATCACTCCCACCGATCTTGCTGATGTACACAAAGCCATTTTCGTCGATGTATTGCACCACCATTCCAATTTCGTCGGCATGCGCCTCAAGCATCACCGTCATAAACTCGGGATTCACATCCAAGCATCCTGCAGCACTACCGTAGGCGTCGGTCACCTGCCTGTCGCTTATCGTCCTGACGAAATCCAACCATATCCGCTGACCCGCAGCCTCATATCCTGTTGGGCTCGGGGTCGAAATGAGGCGTTCGAGAAACGCGCGGCTTTCCAGATTCTTTGGCATGATGCGGTCGATATAATTTGATGATGGATCGGGAATCTACGCAAAAACACGTTATTATTACATCATTATAACGATTTATGCCAATTCTGCATGGACCGCAGCAATCTCTTCAAGACCTTTACTGACCCCATCCACGGCTTTGTGACCGTGCCTAAGGGCACTGTGCTCAAACTCATGGATCATCCTTACGTCCAGCGCCTGCGCCGTATCCGTCAGCTTGGGCTTGGGTTCTTGGTCTTTCCTGGAGCTGAACACTCGCGCTTTTCGCATGCATTGGGGGCACTCGGACTCATGCAACGGGCCCTGCAGAACCTGAAGGTCAAGGGCACGACCATCACCTTTCAGGAGATGGAGGCGGCATGCATCGGCATCCTGCTGCACGATATTGGCCATGGTCCCTTTTCGCATACGCTTGAGGGTACGTTCATCAAGGGTTTCAACCATGAAATCATGACTGAGGCCCTGATGAATCAGCTCAATGTGGAGATGAACGGTGACCTCGATATGGCCATAACTGTCTTCAACGACCAGTATCGGAAGCGTTTTCTCCACCAGCTCATATCCTCGCAGCTCGACATTGATCGACTCGACTACCTCAAGCGCGACAGCACCTTCACCGGCGTGTACGAGGGTTCGATTGGCATTGACCGTATCCTGCAGACCATGCGTGTACACAAGGGAAACATCGTGATCGAGCGAAAAGGTGTTTATGCCATCGAGAACTACGTCATATCGCGCAGACTCATGTATCTGCAAGTATACCAACACAAGACCGTTTTTAGTGCTGACAAACTGCTACGGTCGATTTTCACCCGTGTGCGTTACTTGACATCCCGCAAGGTCGATGTGCCCTTCCCTTCGCCCTCCATCGGCTGGTTCATGCAGAACAATCCCGATGTGGTCGACGGACTCACACCTGATTTGATTCGGCATTACGTGAGTCTCGACGACAACGACGTGCTCATGTCAATAAAAGTTTGGATGCACCACAAGGATCCGGTACTCCGGGATTTATGCACGCGCTTCATGAACCGTAACCTGCAACGCTGCGTCTTCTTGGAGGATGCACCAAGCGAGGAATTCAAACAGCGCCTTACACAGGCCACCAAGCGCGAACTGCTCAACAGAGGGTTGCCCAACGACGAGCAGACGGTGAATCTATATCTACAATTTGGTAGTGTTACCACCGAAACATACAAGAACGAAAACGACCGTATATGGATCCTCGACGGGACGGGTAAGCAAGCTCGCGAATTCTCGAAATCGACCGATGCCGCCAACATCATGGCACTCACTAAGCCTCTTGTGAGGCACTACGTGGTGCATTTTAAGAATTTATCCATCAAGTAAAAGAGACGGACATCCATTTGGTGCAAAGCTGATCGTTACTCAGGTACAATTTGCCCATCGGGTGCAATTTTCATTCCTGGCGGAGGTGGCTGCTGGGGGAAGTTATGAAGCGGCACGTTTGGATCTCGATCTTTAGGCACATAATGGGAGTGGTTTCCGTGTGGAACTTCCGTGTAGGGCTTGTCATCGAAGATGCCCAGCGATGATAGCATGGCTAGCAGAAAGAATATGCCCAAAAAGACGATGAGAGCGGGTTTGAACCAATTGGGACGCAGTGGAGATGTCGAGGTGTCGTCTGGCATTATCAGTTATCGGTTATCAGTTATCGGGGATCGGGGATCGGGGATCGGGGATCGGGGATCGGGGATCGGGGATCGGGGGCAAGTTTAGCTTCGTAAGCTACGCAGGTGTGAAATGGATATCAATAGTTAAGCATATCAGGACACCCGCTGGTTGAAACAAAAAAGGCCCACCGGAATGATCCGGCAGGCCTTTTTCAAAATTGCGTGGATGGCTTACCAGCCACCGCGACTACGACCACCGCCGCCGCCGCCGCCATTGCCACCACCGTAACCGCCGCCGCCACCGTTACGTGGACCGCTGCTGCTACGACGTGGTGCACCACCGCCGAAGCTACGCTCTTCGCGTGGCTGTGCTTCGTTGACAGTAAGGGCACGGCCTTTGAAGTCGGCGCCGTGGAACTGCTCAATCGCAGCTGTGCCGTCTTCGTTGTTTGCCATTTCGACAAAACCGAAACCGCGTGAGCGGCCAGTCTGACGATCAAGGATTACCATGGCAGAAGCGACTTCGCCTGCCTGTGAAAAGAAAGATTCGAGTTCCTCGTTCGTAGTTTGATACGAGAGGTTACCAACATAGAGTTTCATGGATGTAACAAAAGATAAATGTACGATTCACACAGGTTCCCGACCGGCTGGCGTTTCAATACGAAAAACGTTCTTGGATCGCTCCCTTGAGCGGTGTAACTGTGCAGGTTGAAATGCCAAAATTGAACTGCCGGACGACCTACGTAACCGCAAACTCATCTAATCAGACAATACAGGCATCAGCAAGGTACATGCTATCTGCATTATATCCAACTATTTTTATAACATAGCATCCCAAATTCCCATTGTTTGTCAAGATTTATGCCTTTTATACCGTTTTTTGATATTCTGAAGCATAATTGGGGTATCTTTTTTCCATGCTGATCAAGATTGCTGCATATTTTGTACTCGCCATTGTACCCATCGTCATGATACCCGCCTTGAGCTCTGCCCAGGACGGTGATCGTATAACCATCGAAAGGACCGATAGCCTCCGGAGTTTCGTATCAGAAGGCAATCGTGTGAATCGACTCATTGGCAACGTACGCCTGCGCGACCGCGATCGTGTATTTGAATCGGATAGCGCTTACCACTTCCCCGATCTCGACCGCATCGAAGCTTGGGGGAATTTGCGAGTCACTGGTAACAAGGAAACCATCTGGGCCGATGCACTGGTATACACCGCCAATGACGATATAGGTAGGCTAAACGGAAGGGTAGTTATTGAGCAGGACAGCCTGACCTTGTTCAGTTCAATAGCAGTCTACGATTTCACGAACGAAATCGCTCAATTTCCTAGGAAGCTCGAACTCAAAGACTTGAAATCGATTCTCCTAGCCGATTCGGGCATTTTCTACAACCAAAATGACAGTGCCGTATTCTTTGGTAACGTGCAGCTGGCCGACTCGAGCTCCTACTTGGAAGGCGATACGCTTCGGTATAAACGTGATATCGGCAGTTTTTGGATGACGGGCGACATCTATGGAGAGAATCGCGAAGATTCAATCCGTTTTCATGGATCATACGTATTTGGCGACAGTACCGGATACAAAAAAGTGACCGGAGGCGCCATCATCGAAAAACTCTCTGGGTCTAAACCTGATACCACCAATATCAATGCGGGTGTTCTTGAGTATTTCAGACTCGGCGATTCCTACCGCGTTGAAGCTTACGAAAATGCCACGGTATATAACCCTGGCTACGCTGCTATGGCCGATTCCTTATCGTACGTAGATTCGACCAGTACGGTTTCACTTTTGGGGAACACGCGAATCTGGCAAGAGCGGCTTCAACTGAGCGCTCAAAAGCAAGTCATTTATCTTGCCGATTCGGAAGTCGACTCGCTCGTTGCTGATTTCAGCCCATTTGCCGTACTCGAAGACAGCACAACTAGTCGGTTGCATCAACTTACCGGCACAATGATCATGGTTCGCTTCGATTCGTCGAAAGTAAGCCAAATCGATATCCCATCTGAAACACAATTGCTCTATTTCCCTGCGAACGACAATGACGAACCCGATGGGGCAATCAAGGTCAGGATAGGGTCTATGAGTATCTATTTTATAAATGGTGAACTCGACCAAATATTTGGCCTTGACTCGCCAGATGGTGAAGTCTATGAGGAAGAGCCAGGAATAGACCAGCTCAGGTTGGAGGGATTCCAATACGAACCGGAGCTCCGGCCTCTGCGTCCAACGCAACGACCGGAGCCCCGTTTAAATATTCCGGAGTGGAGTGAAACTCGATTTCCACATCCCCCCCTGTACAGACTACATTTGCAGCAGATTAAGCTGTAGCATCCGCCTCCATGTTCTCTTTAACCACTTTCTCCTGTACGTGCGAAGGCACCGAAGCGTAGTGCGAGAAAGCTCGTTCGTGAGTAGCGCGCCCCTGGGTCATCGACTTGAGTGATGTAGAATATTTATACATTTCTACCAGAGGTACTTTCGCTTTCACGATCTGCATGCTTCCATCTGAATCCATTCCTTGAATCTGGGCACGGCGGGTTGCAAGGTCACCCATAATATCACCCATGAACTCGGATGGAATTCGTACTGAAATATCGTAAATCGGTTCAAGCAGTTGTGGTGCAGCATCAATGAACCCTTTTCGAAACGCCATCAGTGAGGCTGTTTTAAATGCGGCGTCGTTAGAGTCAACACTGTGCATCGAACCGTCGTATACGCACACGCGAACGTCACGCGCGCGACTACCCGTTAACGGACCATTTTCCATTTTGTCCATAACACCTTTCAAAATGGCAGGCATGAAACGGTTGTCGATCACACCACCAACAATGCAGTTGTAAAACACGAGCTTACCTCCCCATGGAAGGTCAATCTCCTGCCGGTCGCGAACGGTTAAATCCTTCGGGTCGGGCATACCCTCGTACCAGGGCTCAATGAGCATATGTACATCGGCATACTGACCAGCACCACCCGACTGCTTCTTGTGCTTGTAATTGCTCTTGACAGTCTTAGTGATGGTTTCGCGATATGGAATCTTTGGTTCCTCAAGCTCGGTGGCGATCTTGTACTTGTTTAACAATGTATAGATCACCTGTGCAAGATGCTCCTCTCCTTGTCCACTAATAATCGTCTGACGCAGCTCCTGGCTGTGCTCGACATGAAGCGATGGATCTTCTCGGGCAATCTGATGTAGTGCACTGGCGAGTTTGTCGTCCTCCCCTTCCTTGGCCGATTTGATGGCCGTACGGATAACTGGCTCTGGGAATGTGATTCCATCAAATTGCAGCGTTGAATTCTTATCGCGAAGGGTATCGTTTACACCCACATCTTTCAATTTAACGACGGTACCAATGTCGCCAGCCGAGAGAACTGGAACCTCCAAGCGCTTGTTGCCCTGTACACTGTAAAGGTTACCCATGCGCAAGGTGTTGCCGTTGGTGGCATTGACTAAGTCCATGCCGGGCTGCACACTGCCACTATATACTTTGAAGTAGGATAAATCTCCGACATGCTGCTCATTGTGCGTCTTGAAAACGAACAATGCTGTTTTGTCTTTCGGATTGGTCGAGTATTCCTCGCCATCCACGGTCTGAATCGGTTTTGCATCAAGCGGCGATGGGGCAACATTATCGATGAATCCCATCAGTCGGCCACTACCCATGTTTCGCTCAGCCGATAGGCAAAATACAGGGAAAATAGCGTGTTCGACCATCGATTTGCGTAAACCGTCGCGCATTTCGTCCTCGTCGAGCTCTCCTTTTTCGAAGTAGAGGTCCATCAGCATTTCGTCGTTTTCTGCGATGGCCTCAATAAGTTCGTTGTGTAAAATTTGTGCTCGGTCTCTCTGTGAATCGGGAATCGGCAGTTTGTCGGGTTTACCGCCAGCTTCTGGGAATTCGTACATCGTCATTTTTAAGACGTCGATAATGGCGTTGAATCCGGTGCCCTCGTTGTAGGGGTATTGCACGACGGTCACTTCACGACCAAATCGTTCTTTAGCCTGCTCAACTACACCCCAAAAATCAGATTTTTCTTGATCTACTTTATTAATGACCAGCAATGTTGGGCTTTGGTACGAGTGGGTGTATTTCCAAAGGGCTTCTGTGCCCACTTCCACGCCCGATTGAGCATCTAAGACATATATACCTGTGGCTGCCACTTTCAATGCACCGATCACTTCGCCGAAGAAGTCCATGGTGCCGGGTGTATCGATGAGGTTGATCTTGTATCCCCGCCAGTCGAGGGTGATCAATGATGAATAGACTGACTTTTGTTTCTCTTGTTCAATTTCGTGGTAATCTGAAACCGTTGTCCCCTCTTGAACGCTCCCTCGACGATTGATGACTCCGGACTCGTAGAGCATGGTTTCAGCCAGCGTGGTTTTGCCGGATCCGGAGTGACCCAGCAAAACCACATTTCGAATGTTTGATGGTTCATATACTTTCATGGCGGCCTTCCTTTATGGTTAGTTATTCTGAAATCCTTGGCACGCTTATATTGGCCTAAATTGCCTATCAGATAATTAAGACAATTTCAGATTAAAAAGCGATCGTGATAATTGTTTTTTCTTTCACCATCTATGCCCCGTTCATTAACTTAAAGGAATATGAAGAAACGAAAGCACATCCTGATCCTTCAAACGGGTGGCACCATTGCCATGAAGGACGACCTTGAAGAAGGGGTCGGATTCAGTGAGCCGGGCAAAGGTCTTCGCCTCAGGGAAGACATGCCCGAATTGGAGCGAATTGCCACGTTTGATGTTCGCACCTTGTTCGTCGAAGACAGCTCCAACCTGAACCATCGCCATTGGGACCGCATCGGATCGTACATCCACGAAAAGCACAACCAATATGATGGTTTTGTGATCGTACACGGCACCGATACGATGGCGTATACCGCCTCTTTTCTATCGTTTGCGTTCGCAGGACTAACAAAACCGATCGTACTCACCGGCAGCCAGATACCACTCGGAAATGTAAGGAGCGATGCCCGAAGGAACCTGATCAATTCTGTCGAGATCGCCACCACAGGATTGTGTGATGTGGGGATATGCTTCAACGACAGGTTCCTGCGTGGCAACAGAAGCACAAAAATGAGTATTGGTGATTTCGATGCATTTGCCTCACCAAATTACCCGCCTATCGCAGAGATCGGCCTGAACATATCGCTCAAAGAGAAGATCCGCAAAAATCGGGTCGAACTCGCATATGACGGACGCTGCGATAACAAGGTAGCCCTGATCAAAATTTTTCCTGGACTCAATCCAGCATACATCGAACCGTTGCAGCATACGGATGTGCGATGCATTGTTTTGGAAGTGTTCGGATCAGGCAACATCCCTATCATCGACGACTTCAATCTTCTCCCCTTTGTGGAGTCTTGTCTAAGCAAAGACATCCTTGTTGTAGTTACATCGCAGGCACCTTACGATGCCGTCGACCTGTCGAAATACCTCAATGCCCGACTACTGCATGATGCTGGCGCCATCAGTGCCGGCGACATGACCATCGAGGCGACCATCACGAAAATGATGGTATTACTCGGTCGCCACAAAGATATTCACCTCATAACCGAGCTATTCTCCGAAAACTTAGCTGGCGAGCGGTCAGTCTGATCAATCTTTATCGTAATTTTCAAGAATCCAACTAGCATTCACTATTCATAGTATGAAATCACTGACCGTACGCTCACTCCTGCTTTTCGTGAGCTTCATTTTTGTTTCGTGTGGCAACCAAGGCACAGAACCATCCATATTAACGCAACCGCTAGGCCATGCCGAATGGAGTCGCAACGCCGTCATCTATGAAATGAATGTACGGCAGTTTACCGAGGAGGGCACGTTCAACGCGGCCTCCGAGTGGCTGGGAGAGCTAAACGACATGGGAGTAGAAATTATCTGGTTGATGCCGATTCATCCCATTGGCGAGCTGAATCGGAAGGGATCGCTTGGGTCTTACTATTCAGTGCGCGACTACAAGGGCATTAATCCTGAGTTTGGCAATGAGGAAGATTTTCGCCGTTTTGTGAGCGCGGCCCACAGTTTGGGCATGAAGGTGATCATCGACTGGGTTGCAAATCATACTGCTTGGGATCATCCATGGACTGAGAGCAACCCGGAGTGGTACACAAAAAACGAGAACGGGGAGTTCGTGCCGCCGGTTGACGACTGGAGCGACGTGATCGACCTAAATTTCGACAACGCGGATCTTCGCGAGGCAATGATTGACGCGCTTGAATATTGGGTGCGCGAATTCGACATCGACGGCTATCGTTGCGACGTAGCCGACATGGTTCCGGTCGACTTCTGGGAGGCTGCACGAGAGCGTCTCGATGCCATCAAGCCTGTTTTTATGTTGGCCGAGGCCGAGAATCCTGCCCTTCATGCAAAAGCCTTTGACATGGGTTACGGCTGGGAGATGCACCACACCATGAACCGTGTTGCGCAGGGAGCACCTATTGCGAAACTGGACAGCATGATCGAAGTAACCCGCACCAAATTCCCATCCGACACATGGCTCATGAACTTTACGAGCAACCACGACGAAAACTCTTGGAACGGCACGGAATTCGAGCGCATGGGCGATGGAGCTGCAGCCTTTGCAGTCTTATCTGGCACCATGGAAGGGATGCCCCTCATTTACAACGGCCAGGAAGCTGGGATGGATAAACGTCTCGCCTTTTTCGATAAAGACCCTATCGAGTGGAAAGAAAGCCCATTCAAGGACCTTTACACCAGATTAAACATGCTCAAACGAAACAATCCTGCACTTTGGAATGGTGACCACGGTGCACCGATGCAACGACTAGAGGCAGATCACGACCGTGTTTATGCCTTCCACAGAACCATGGGTGTCTATTCTGTTGTGGTGGTCTTGAATTTGGGTGCCGACTCCACTCAGGTAAGTCTTAATACCGAAGAGTTGCAGTACCGATACCGCGATGTCTTCAACGACTCTGTTTTCGAAATGTCGTCATTGTTTAACGTGAATCTTGGTCCTTGGGACTATAAAGTATACGCCCGTGTCCAAAACTAATTTGCCCGATTTAGATCAGTGCCATGTATCCGGGATACCCTCATTGGGTATGATGGGGCTGGCTGGGAGCTGGGAACCTTCCGAAATCACTGATACCAACCGAGAAGTCGCCGTCCAGGCCATGCAGACCGCATTAGATGCCGGTTACACGTTCTTCGACCATGCCGATATCTATGCGTTTGGCTACTGTGAATCCGTCTTTCGACACTGTTTGGATGTTCTCAAACCAGATAGGTCAAAGCTTTACATCGCAAGTAAATGCAGCATTCGATTTCAAGATAACGAGGGACCTCACCGCTATGATTCAAGCTACGACTACATCATGCGCAGCATCGATGGCTCCCTCACGCGCTTGGGACTAGACTACTTAGATTTATATCAGGTTCACCGAAGGGATCCCTTAACGCATCCATCAGAGGTAGCCCGCGCCTTGAACCAACTGCAACAAGAGGGTCTTGTTCGTCATATTGGAGTCAGCAATTTCAGTGCATCACAAATTCGAGCCCACCAAGAATACCTCCACGAACCGATTGTATCTGTTCAGAATGAGTTTAGCTTGTTACATCTTGATGCTCTCACCAACGGTGTATTCGATTACTGCGAGCAGTATGGAACCGTATTCTTAGCCTACAGCCCCATTAAAAAAGGTGCCGTAATTGGGCATAATGTTCCACAAAACTTACACGATAAAGCTGGTAGCCTCATTAGAGAACTTCAAGTTCAAGCCGAAAAACATCAAGCATCCTATTCTCAGTTGGCTTTGGCTTGGATTCGTCGCTTGCCGTTCAAGGCTATCGCTGTGTACGGAAGTAACGACCCTAATCACATCCGCGATGCGGCAAAATCGTCTGATGTCCAGCTATCCCATTCCGATTGGTACAGTATGTGGCGAGCTGCACGAAACGAGCCCCTGCCCTGATCAGGACATCAATGCCGCTATACAGGCGGTATCAACAATATCGTTGGATGATGCACCCCTCGACAAATCGTTCATCGGTCGAAGTAGACCTTGTACGATGGGCCCCGTTGCAACGGCTCCGCCAAGCCGTTCTGTAATCTTGTAGGATATATTCCCCGCATCCAGATTTGGGAATACAAATACGTTTGCACGGCCTGCAACGGTTGATCCGGGTGCCTTCCTTACTCCAATTTCAGGCAGTAAAGCGGCATCGAACTGAAGTGGACCATCTGCATCGATTTCCGGATGAGCGATTTGGAACGTTTGAACGGCATCCCTTACCAAGTCGACCCTCTCGTGGTTGGCACTTCCACCTGTCGCAAACGATAGGAAGGCTACTCTAGGTGCTGAACCGGTTAACTTGGAGTACATCATAGCCGTGTCAGCAGCAATGGTCGCCAATTGATCCGAGTTCGGGTATGGAAACACGGCACAATCGGCATATGCGAACACTCTGCCATCATCCCAGCTCATCATGAAAGAGCCCGACACAACATTCGATCCTTCGGCCAAACCGATCATCTGGAGACCTGCCTTGAGAACGTCGCCCGTCGTGTTCACTGCACCGGCAACGCAGGCATCTACTACCCCGATGGCGACCAAGCCTGCTGCATACCACAATGGTTCGCTACACAACTCTTGGGCTTGATCGAGGGTCATCCCCTTCGTTTTCCTTCGATCGTACAGATGGTTCGCCATCGCACTTATGTGGCTCGCATTTGGCTGGTCCACGAAATGAATTTGGATAGATTCCTCCATCGAAATCCCTTTTTCGATGCATAGCGTTGCAAATACCTTCGAATCGGCAACCAAGTGCACCTTGCATAATCCATCCTTTGCTAGACGATTGGCTGCTTCTAGCACGCGTGTGTCGCCAGATTCTGGGAATACGACCGATGCGCCCTTAATAGCAGCTCGGGAGTGGAGATTCGATATAAATGGGTTCATACGTCCATAGTAAGAAGAACAATTGCGACGATCGCAAGCGATATCACAACATAATGTCTACGGGTCAATACATCTTTCCAATATAGCCTGCCCAAGATGGTTCCCGCCGTAATTATTGTCAGATTCGAAGTAGGAAAAGCAATTGAAGCCGGAACAAGCTCTAACCCCATCAAGATGAAAATTGATGCCGCAAGGTTAGGTACTCCAACAAATATGCCGATTTTGATTTCCTCGACCGATGGAATGGGCTTCTCACGAAACACGATGTATCCGAGACATAGGATGGTGCAGGTAGTAAACACGACACCCATGAACATCCATTTGTCGAAGATTGGACTCCCCGATGCCTGAAACACTTTTAGAGCGACATCCCCAATACCTGTCAGCAGAAATATGATCAGGAGATAGTAAAGAGCCGATGAACTGCGCTCGACCTTGCTCGGTTTGAATAGAATAGCCAAAGCGGCAAATGCGAGAACGAGCCCAACGAGCCGAAGTGTGCTCGTCTGTTCAGAGAAAACCAAGATAGAAACGATGACTGGTATTACGAGGGAGATACGCATCACCGAAACGGTTAGACCGATCCCATTTTCGGTCATCGACCTCCCCATTAGTATCAGGTTCGACATATACAATAGACCTACAAACACACCAAACGCAACCTCGCCAACAGCCTCTTGGCTGAACAAGATCGACATGGGCATGTCTGATAGCAGGAATGCCGCGATTCCTGCAACGAGATAATTCACGAGGTACACATGCAACTCTCGCATGCGGTGGTGGCCCGCATATTTTAGCATGTGCGCTAAAAAGACCGAGCTGAAAGCGCTCAGAAAAACAAATATCAAAGCCGTAGATGATTATGCGATCAGTTGCCGGTCAACCTAAGATCCGGATCACCCAAAAATACGGGGGATTGAGCACGATCGTGCAACAATCGTGACGTAAAATTGACATTATTATCCATGAACTGATATATGTCGCCAATTCGGGTCCTGTTCTCCTTTAGGGCCCGTGCGAAAAAGTACGTGCCAATGCTGTAACGGTTATTAACCCTACCATCTCTGGATACGTAATCGCCCGACTTTTGCTGAATCTGATTCGTGAAAATTGCCGCCGTGTTGGGTCGGTTGATAAATTCGGATGTAAGTTGACGATATTGCTCGTAGCCACTCATTCCTGAAGCCCGTTGCATTGCAGCCGCACCAGATATAAAATCGATGTCTGCAACAACCACGCACTGCTGAAATGGCAATCTTCCAATAGCCCTGAACACCTCCTCTAGCCGCACAGCTGTAGCTGCAGGATCGTCAGGTCGCGAATCAGAAGGAAGTAGGTAAATTACGCCTTCGTCGTCGCCCGACATGTAGCCCAATCCCGAAATGTAGATGAACAATTTGGTTTGATCGTTCAGCGTCGAACGCAAACCTGTTTGGCGGCCTCCAAAACCGAGGAGTTCCTCAAAATCAAATCGCTCTGGGTTGCTGATGCTCATCAATCTGTCGTCTCGTACACCAAGTGTTTGTATGGCATATCGCTGCACAATATCCATATTCAGTGCTGCAGTGCGACGTCGGGGCAAGCCGGTTAAATAATCAGTGTTGCCGATGACCACTGTATAGGCTTCATCAATCTTTGTGGTTTTAACAGGTATGTTTGTTTCAACGTCCACGCGACCAAAGTTGGCCTCCCTCTCGGTTATCACCAACGATTCGTCGGTGCGACCTAGGGGTCTCCAAATGAGTTCAATGTCGCTACGCCGTATATAAGTAGAGGCAACGCCATATAGCACCCTAAACCAATCGGAGTCATAGGTTTCCTGATATTGAAGCTGGCTCTCTTTCACGATGTCGGCCAAAATATTGCCCGGCACATCGCGTGGACCGCTTCTGAGAGGTGTTGATTCGGCAGTAACTCGCACATATTGCGCCATGACCGAAGTTACCGGTACCTCAATCTGCGACACTTTTCCTAATGCTTCTATGATGATCTCCAAATTACCGGGTTCGACCGATTGTACCGGCACAAACTGAACTTCCCGGTTGATGTCGAACAGCATTCTGCCACGGGTGAATTCTTTTCGGACATTTTCAATCAATGTCTCCCCTCTGTATTTCACCGTTACGTACGACGCTGTAGGAACATCGCTCACATACGACACTGTATCGCGTAGAACGATCGTGCCAGTCTGAGCAAGTAATCTGCGCTCTTCGGTAGGAATAGGGGCACCATTGGGTTTCAGCGCCACGAAACCGCTTGCCGCAAGGACAACAGCTGCGCTATTGAGGATCAGTTTTTGGTTCTTGAATCCGCCCTCGGAATTTACATTCGGCGAATTTGCAACGTAAAGCACTGCAGCCGAGGAGGCCAACGACAGGGCAACCAAACCGGGTCTTAGTTTATACTGTTGAACATAGCGCTGCGACTGAGTACGCTGGGGATATTCTATCACGTTAATATCCCGAAGCTCAAATTCTACGATGGGTCGATTTGGTGTCGGGATATTTGTTTGCCGAACGAAGGAATAGCTCTCAATAACATCTCCCGATCTGAAATCGACAACCGGGTCGGGTTGTATAACCCATTTTGTACCCGAACAGGATGCCAAAAACATGGCAACCACAGAAATTAGTACGATAATGTGTCGTTCTTTCAAACCCATGGCGATTGTCGAGCAGCCGTTGCAATCTTCGCGGTATCCTGCGCTATGACAAGCTCCTCGTTGGTTGGAATTACATAGACACCAACTCGTGAGTCGGACGTGCTTATCATTCGGTCACCATGGCTGTTGTCTAGGTTGTTTTTGGCAGGATCTATCACTATTCCCAACCCTTCCATATTCGCAAGGGTCTTCTCACGAATCAATGGGGAATTTTCGCCAATCCCAGCAGTGAAGATGATGGCATCGACACCATTTAACACGGCCATATAATTGCCGATGTACTGCTTGATGCGGTAACAGAATGCGTCGATTGCCTGCTGGCACCTTCTATCGCCGTTTTCCGCCTCTTGGATGAGATCGCGCATGTCGGCTGCATATCCACTCATTCCGAGGAGTCCACTGTGACGATTGAGCAATGCGTGGAGGTTATTGAGTGGCAACTCTTCCTTTTCGATAAGGTAGAAGAGAATGGATGGATCAATATCGCCAGTTCGGGTTCCCATAATCAGACCCGCAAGCGGGGTAAAACCCATGCTTGTATCGATCGACTTTCCATCTTTGATGGCGCAGGCCGAAGATCCATTGCCCAAATGAATGGTGATGACCTTGCCTTTTCTATGATCCGGATCAAATACATGATAAAACCGGCGGCTCACGTAGTAATGTGATATGCCGTGAAATCCGTACTTACGAATTTTGTACCTACGATATAAACGGTTTGGGATGGCATACAAGTATGCCTCTGGGGGTAAGGAGTGATGAAACGCTGTATCGAATACCGCCACATGTGGCACGTTGGGCAGCTGCTCCTTTGCGGCCTTTATTCCCTTTAGATTGGGCGGATTATGAAGCGGTGCCAAATCAATCGCTGCCTCGATGGCGTCGATAACGTCGTCGTCGATGAGCACGGAGTCCTTGAACATTTCGCCTCCATGCACAACCCGATGACCGACCGCCTCAATAGATCTACCCTCTGGAAGAGCCGACTTCCCATCACCCATCAGAAAGTCCATGATCGATTTGATTGCCTTGGTGTGGTCCTCGATGGTCCGCGTCTCTTTGACAGGCTTGCTACCGGGTAATTCGTGCCTGAAGATAGACGTAACGGCTCCAATGCGCTCGACCATGCCGGAGCAGAATGTCTGGCCTTTCTCCGCATCTACCACCATGTATTTGATGGAGGAGCTCCCGCAGTTTATGACTAAAGTGATCATGTGCCTATAGGTTTATTACACTCCAAATACCAAACACCGATCGATAATTCCACTTAGGCTCGTTAGAGAGTGGTTTTGAAAGCCAAGCGGGTACGTCATATCGCAACGCCAATGTTCGACTCCTTCCCAGATAGTCAGGGATATTTAGCCCGACGGTGAATCCGGCACCGGCATTCGATTTAACCGAATTGTTGGCAAGTCCGTGATCCGTAAATACATACATCCGACTATTCAAAACACCTCCAACCACGGGTATTCGCGAGAGCACCCATGAAACTGGATTCGGATAGTCCAATTCAAGGTTCAATGACCCTATGTTCGTTACTGTCGCTGGCCTGCCTTCGAGTAGTCGACCCATTTCAACGCGACCATAACCACGTAGATTTGGTCCGTCGGCCAAGTGAACCCACCCTTTGTCTATGCCTGCCTGCGGAAGAATACCCCGCGACCGTGTAATACCGGAACTAATTTCATCGATGGCCTTCCCACTCGACGGCCTGTATCTACGCTCGATCGGCGTTTCGGCTCCAGACAGCCCCATAAATACCCTGTGCCTGAATGCAAATCCTGAAGCGATGTTCTTTCGCGATAGGTGCTCAACCTCCAACTGAATGAATGTTTCTGCTTCCGATTGCATACTAGAGCCGACAGATAGTTGGACCGTATGTGACATGGAGCCCAAGATGTTGGATTCATTTCGTGTCAGAAGCGAAGTCTCAACGGCATAAACTGGTCTAGATTGCCACATACTTGGCAATAGGGCGTAACGCGTGTCATACCGTTGAGAGTAGCTACTTTGTACCCTAATAGAGGTGAACTCCTTTTCATTAAAGCCCTTTTGCCACCTTTTTGACAATGCGAATCCGTGTGAATGATATCCATCTCTAATGGCACTAAACCCTTCTACCGATGCCTCTGATCCAAAATCGGAGAAGGCCGAAATCGGCTCCGTCAACGATACATAATATGAAACTGGGTCCTTGGGCAGTTTTGATCCCAACCAGATTCCCGCATCGAGGCGGTGGGGACCGTCACCAAATGTCCCCGCCATCTGCCCTCGAAATCGTAATCCTATCCTGGCACCATCGATGGAGTTGTACCAAAGGTCGGGCGCCAACGACACGGAATACTTGCCCTGCGCCGTTGCGTCGATGCAAGAGGCGACAATGACCAACAGAAGTAATATCAGACGGTTAGCTGCCATTCAGTAAGAACGGAATTCGTGGTTAAAATATCGTGCACAAGCCGAAGAATTCTTTTCTGCTCGTACCAGCTTAGTTGTTGCACTGCTTCTGATATGGCGAACCAGCCGTAAGCATCGTGTTCGTGGTTGAGCTTCACTGAATCGGATTCACATTCGAATGCGAACGCGGGAATATACCGAATTTGATCGGCCTTCGGGTCATAGAATGCGTTCACCGATGGAACAACCCAACCATTAACCGGCCTTTGGGATGTCTCTTCAATGAACTCGCGAAGGGCGGCATCCACACTTGTTTCACCATCTTTCACTTTTCCTCCCACCATTCTCCATTGTCCCGCATAAACAACGTCGGCAGATCTGCGGAGAAGCAGGAATTGAGGCTCGCTGTCAACCATCCGATATGGATAGACGTCGACGAGACGGGGAAGCTCAGTTGTTCGATTAGACATATCGTTAGCCGCGATCAGTACATTTTTTCCATGCGTTTTGGGTCGAAGGCTTCCAATCTGTCAACCCAGTAGCTATCAGCCTCCCGATCAAACGATTGTTTGTAATCGGATTTGCTGCGCAGGAGCCGCCTGATCAATCCAATGGGTGTGATAACCAAGAAAAACACGACGGTAACTATCACAGCTGTCATAATGGTACCGAGTACCAAGGCTATGCGCATCCACAGTTTGTATACGGGCGCCATCATCATTCCCGTGCCAAGGCACAGTGCAATCATGGCCACTCCGGCAGCCACCGACCAGTCGAGCCAAGTAACCCACGTCCAATCGTTGCGCCAAAAGACGAACATTGGCACAATTATTGCCAAAACGGCAAAGAAAACCACTCCAAACTCGACAATTTTTCGACGAGTTACAGGAATGTCTATGTCAAATAATGATTTCATCCTGTCAGTCGGGTTGGAAATTCTTTTGAAAAGCCTCTGCGCCGAGCTCTGCGCCTGGTTGCTCGTGCTTGAGGAGGACGAAATTCTCCATCACAAGCACATCCATTTCCGTTGCCATGAAACAGTTCCAAGCATCTGCTGGCGACTGTACCGGAGGCTCACCCCTCACATTGAAGCTGGTGTTGATCAGCACTGCACAGCCTGTACGCTTATGGTATGCATTCAGGAGATTCCAGAATGCCGGATTCCGCTGCGAATCGATGGTCTGGACCCTTGCCGAGTAATCTACGTGGGTAACAGCTGGGATATCGCTGCGTAGTTGGTATAAAAGGTCCATACCTGCGGCATCCGATTCTGGATTTAATTTGTGCGAACCAGCCACTTGAGCTGTCAAGAGCATGTATGGACTTTCAACGTCCATATCGAAGTACTCGGCCGAATGCTCTGCAAGTACAGCCGGGGCAAACGGGCGAAAGCTTTCGCGGTATTTGATGCTTAAGTTCAACTTACGTTGCATTTCGGGGTTGCGGGCATCAGCCAGGATTGTTCGGTGACCCAATGCTCGAGGACCAAATTCCATCCTGCCGTTCAGCCATCCGATAATATTGCCTTGATCGAGCAATGCCGCCATGTGATCATAAAGTTCCGGTACGTCCAACTCTCGATAAGGAAGACTGCGATCTTCGAGCCATGACCGGATTTGCGATTTCGAGTACGATGGACCCAGAAAAGCACCGTTCATGCTGTCGTTTGAGTCTACCTTTCGTGGTTTTCCTAGGTATTGGTACCATGCAGACAAAGCAGCACCGAGGGCACCGCCTGCATCGCCAGAGGCGGGTTGTATCCAAAGTCCATCCACAATGCCCTCGCGGAGGATGCGTCCATTTCCGACGCAGTTCAAAGCAACGCCGCCGGCTAGGCAAAGATTTCTTGATCCTGAAACGCGAACAGCCTCCTTGGCCATGCGTACCATAATTTCTTCGGTAACAACTTGAACCGATGCAGCCAAATCCATCACCTCTTGCGTCATGGGTTCTTCAGGTTTTCGGGCTGTAAACCCAACAAGCTCAGCAAATGCATCCGATGTCATCTTCAAACCCGAGGCGTAATCGAAATATTTTTGGTCCATCCTGAACGAACCGTCTGCCTTCAAGTCGATCATCTTGCTGAAAATGGCATCGGCGTATATTGGCTTACCGTAGGGTGCAAGACCCATGAGTTTATACTCACCTGAATTAACCTTGAAGCCGGCATGGTAGGTGAAGGCGGAGTATAGTAGTCCTAATGAGTGAGGGAACGTCAGTTCCTTTCGGATTTCCAACGTGTTTCCAACCCCATGACTAATGCTTGCTGTAGTCCACTCCCCCACTCCGTCGATCGTTAATACGGCCGCCTCATGAAATGGACTCGGAAAAAAAGCCGATGCCGCATGCGAGAGATGGTGCTCGGTGTAAAGTATTTTACCCTCATACCCAAGCGCCTTACGGATAGATTCCTCGATCCATAGTTTCTGTTTGATCCAAATTGGGATTGCCTTCAGTGCAGACCGTAGCCCTTTGGGTGCTTCGACTACTATGGTCTCTAAAATTCGCTCGAACTTGAGGAAGGGTTTGTCGTAGAAAACGACAAAATCCACATCTTGAATGTCGCAAGCTGCCTCCTTAAGCACGTATGCAACGGCATGGTTTGGAAAGTTCGGATCGTGCTTTATCCTAGTGAACCGCTCTTCTTGGGCTGCGGCTACAATGATGCCATCGCGCACCAAGGCTGCGGCCGCGTCATGATAATAGCACGATATTCCAAGTATGATCAAGGATTGGGGATTACAGTTCTGCGTCCCACGCTGTAGTAGTGAATGCCTGCTTTCTCCATGCGTCCCAAGTCGTACAGATTTCTTCCATCAAAGATGATTGGCTTATTCAGTTTTTCTTTGAAGTCTTCAAAGTTAGGGCGACGAAATTCATTCCAGTCGGTGCAAATCAACAAGGCATCGCTGCCCTCGAGCGCATCTATCGGGTTGCTTACATAGGTCACCTTGTCGGCGTAATCGGGGCCCATGTACTCCTTGAAATTCTTGGAAGCCTCAGGATCGTAAGCCACGATTTTCACCCCGCTGTCGACCAGTGCCTTAACGAGGTACAGTGCGGGTGCCTCACGTACGTCGTCGGTCTCAGCCTTGAATGCCAATCCCCAGACTGTAATTTGCACGCCTTTCACGTCGCCGAAATGAGCATGGATCTTCTCGAGCATGATCAATCGCTGCTTGTCGTTGACCGCCATTACGGCGTCAAGAATCTTGAAGTCGTAGTCGTACTCGTCGGCAGTGAAACCGAGTGCCTGAACATCTTTCGGGAAGCAACTGCCGCCGTAACCGATGCCAGCAAACAAGAATCGCTTACCTATGCGCGAATCAGTACCAATGCCACGACGTACATTGTCGACGTTGGCGCCTACGCGCTCGCACAGATTGGCGATTTCGTTCATGAAACTGATCTTAGTGGCCAAGAATGCATTCGCGGCGTACTTGGTAAGTTCGGAGCTTCTTTCATCCATGAAGATGATTGGGTTGCCACTGCGCACGAACGGCTCATATAAAAGTTGCAATTTCTCCATTGCCTTTGGGCTATGGGTTCCAATCACGACACGCTCTGGTTTCAAGAAATCGTCGATGGCGGCACCTTCACGCAAGAATTCCGGGTTCGACACCACATCGAATTCCACGTCGGTTACCGCTGCAATTCTCTCCCGTACCAAATCGGCAGTTCCAACCGGAACGGTGCTCTTGTTCACGATCACTTTATACGAGTCGAGCATTGGGCCAATCTGCTCGGCAACATTCAGCACGAAACTTAGGTCAGCCTGTCCATTTGCACCCGGAGGTGTTGGCAGGCAAAGAAATATCACCTCGGCATGCTTCACGGCCGATTCTAGATCGGTCGTGAACGTTAATCTACCCTCTCGAACCGAACGCTCAAAAAGTGTTTCGATACCGGGCTCGTAGATGGGGATCTGCTTGTTGCGAAGCATTTCCACCTTCTTCTCGTTATTGTCGACGCATATGACCTTATTTCCAGAATCTGCGAAACAAGTTCCTGTTACCAATCCGACATATCCAGTACCAACAACAGCTAGTTTCATGAATAATCTCCTTAGCGTTCGATGTTCAGAATTTCGAGTTCAAGCAGTCCGGCAGGGACCTTAACCTTTACCGAGTCGCCTTTGGCCTTACCCATCAACGCTGCTCCAATTGGAGAGTCGCTCGATATTTTGTTCTCTTTAAAATCAGCTTCCTGGGCAGATACTACCGTATAGACCATTTCCTTATTCATTTTTTTATTAAGGATGGTCACTTTCGACAAGAGGTATACCTTGTCGTTTTCGAGATTTCGCTCGTCAATTACCCTCGAGTTTGCCAAAATATTTTCTAATTCGGCTATTCTTTTCTCGAGGTGAGATTGTGCCTCTTTAGCTGCCTCATATTCGGCATTTTCGCTCAAGTCGCCATGCGAACGAGCCTCGGCTATCTGCTGAGCGATTTCTTTGCGTCCACTGATGGTGAGCTCTCTTAATTCCGTTTTGAGCTTGTCGAAGCCTTCTTGGCTCAAATAGTTGATTTTCACGACCTTAGTATCTGGTTGTACATATAAACAAGACCCTGCGCCATGTGGGCCATTGAATGAACCGCATAGGGCAGGGTATTGGGGGCGTTTTCGCCCGTATCTTACATAATACCCAAAATAAGGTATTATTCTAACATAAGACAGCCTCAGAATTATTATCTAAAATGAGTTCCCCAAAAATCAAGCTCAGTACTCACGATCTGGAAATCAAGCACTCCACCCAGCAGTCACCCGTGCCGACTGACTCTGTCATGGTTTGCCTGCACAACATCAGAAGTCTTCACAATGTAGGGTCGGCATTTCGCAGTTCCGATGCATTCGGTGTGTCTAAACTTCTTCTCACAGGCTACACTCCACACCCACCTCGCATTGAAATCTCCAAGACGGCGTTGGGCGCCGACGAATGGGTTAGATGGGAACATCACACAGATGGAATCAAAGCCCTAAAAGAATATCAAAATGAGGGATGGAAACTGGTTTCAGTTGAGCAAGCGGTACGCTCAGTTCCGCTTCCATTAGGCTTGCCCGATCCGCGGCGCGACAAACAGATTCTCATATTCGGCAACGAGGTGCTTGGTCTGGACGACGATGTGATAGAGATTTCCGATTGCATTGTAGACATACCTCAGTACGGCCGGAAACACTCCCTCAATGTTTCTGTAAGTCTTGGAATTGTTTTGTTCGCTCTGCACGAGCGGGCACGTGGGTGATTCGGTTTCAATCGAGCCATCCATCGTCGTATATTACTCGGATAATCGAATCTTATATACATACATGAGCAAACGTACTCTCGTTACGGCCGCCCTGCCCTATGCCAACGGTCCCCTTCACTTGGGACATTTGGCTGGTGCTTATCTCCCTGCAGATTTCTACGTGCGGTTCAAGCGCATGAACGACGCCGACATTTTATTCATTTGCGGGTCTGATGAGCATGGTGTGCCCATCACTATCGCTGCCGACAAGGAAGGCATACGTCCACAAGATATCGTAGACCGTTACCACCCCATGTTGCAAGCCAGCTTCCGCAAGATGGGGATCGATTTCGACCATTACGGGAGGACCAGTTCAGAGGTGCATCGCCGCACCTCGCAGGAAATATTTCTCAAATTGCTTGAAAAGGGCCAGTTTAAGATTAAGACTGAGCGTCAGCTTTATGATCCATCCGCTGGCATGTTCCTACCAGACCGATATGTTAAGGGAACCTGTCCGGTTTGTGCAAATCCCGAAGCATATGGCGATCAGTGCGAAAAATGTGGCACATCACTCTCCCCTTCAGAGCTGATTGATCCGAAAAGCGCACTAACTGGCGGCGAGGCGGAGTGGCGCGAGACTGAACACTGGTTCATCCCACTTGGCGACTATCAGCCATGGCTCGAATCTTGGCTCGACAGCCGCAAGGGCTGGAAATCGAACGTCATGGGTCAGTGCAAAAGCTGGCTCAACGCCGGATTGGGTGACCGCGCTGTGACCAGGGACTTGAAGTGGGGCGTGCCCGTTCCATTGAACAACGCCGAGGGCAAAGTGCTCTATGTGTGGTTCGATGCCCCCATCGGGTACATATCATCGACCAAAGAGTGGGCCATTAAGAATGGTGATCCTGAGGCTTGGAGGACTTGGTGGTGCGATAACGACACCGATTTGATCCATTTCATTGGCAAAGACAACATCGTGTTCCATTGCATCATGTTCCCGGCAACGCTGCATGCTCACGGCGATTTCGTGCTGCCTGTGAATGTTCCTGCAAATGAATTTCTAAATCTCGAGGGACGCAAACTATCGACCTCACGAGGATGGGCGGTTTGGGTCGACGAGTTCCTCGACTATTTCGATGCCGATCTACTCAGATTTGTAATGGGGTCGATCATGCCTGAGAACAAAGACTCCGACTTCTCCTGGAAGGACTTTCAGCAGCGTGTAAACGGCGAATTGGCCGATATCTTGGGAAATTTCGTATTCAGAACCACATCTTTTACGGTACGATATTTCGACGGGAAAGTTCCGCAGATTGGAACGTTGTCCGAGTCATCAAAAGAAACACTGGCCACAATCACTGTGCAGAAGAACAAGGTTTCCGATGCATACAACCGGTTCAGTTTCAAGGAAGCCATTGCCGAGACGATGCAACTCGCAAGGATTGGTAATAAGTATTTCACCGACCGCGAGCCTTGGAAAACCCGCAAGACCGACATCGATTCATGTGCCGAGACGATGTACGTTAGTCTCCAGCTTTGTTCTGCACTATCAGTGATGTTTGCACCAATCATGCCAGCGAGAATGGGCAATCTGCAGTCGCAATTGGGCATTATCAAGACGAAATGGGATGACATTGGCGAAGCCATGCTGCCTATGGGTGCCGAAGTCATCGAGGGTTCGATCCTATTCGCTAAGATCGATGATGCAGCCATTCAAGCGCGCATCGACGTCCTAACTGAGCGCGAGGCAAGTTTATCGGTTAGCACTACGCCGACTGAAGCTGAGGAATCCGACAAACCGTATGCACCAAAACGCGACGAAATCGTCTACGACGACTTTGCGAAACTCGATCTCCGCGTTGGAATCGTTCTTGAGGCTGAATCGGTGAAGGGCTCAAAGAAATTACTCAAGTTGTCGGTTGATATCGGCTACGAAACGCGCACCATCCTGTCTGGAATAGCCCAGCACTACACTCCCGAAGACATGCTTGGGAAGAAGGTGATCGTGGTAGCCAATCTAAAACCAAGACCCATGATGGGCACCGAGAGTCACGGAATGATCTTAATGTCGGAAGACCGCGATGGTAGATTGGTGCTTACCACATCAAATAATGAGCCCGGCAGCCCAGTCACCTAATGTCTGAATCCTCAAAGCCAATTCCCGATTATAGCAGTTGGCCACCCGGCTGTACTTGGAGTGATAGATACTCCATATTTCGGGTCTATAGTCCGCTAGCCGAATCGGTTGAACTTGAGGTTTGGGATGTGCTTGACGACGAGATTGGCAAACGCTACCAAATGTCGCCTTGTCAGGATGGATACTGGAGCGTACGAGTGAGCGGCAATCTGGTAGGTAAGTGGTACGGATACCACATTAAACCTCCCGACCCGTTGCCTCTCGAGATGGAACCTTACTGGGGTCCCATATCGGATCCATGGTCGAAACATGTTGCCAGCCAGAACAATTATCAGCAATATGCAAGATCGTTAATTGAGTCTGTTGATTCGTTCGACTGGGAGGGCGACACATGGGTTGTTGTGGACGATACTCGCGATTTGATAATCTATGAGGCTCATTTAAAGGATTTCACGGCACACCCTAACCTGTGGAACGAAGATGCTGGTACTTACAGTGGGTTTTTGAAGGCAGGTGCCAATGGTGGTATCGATTACCTCAAAAAACTTGGCGTCAACGCTGTGGAGTTTCTGCCATTGCAAAATTCAGCCAGGTTTGAGCCCCCCTATATGGAAACCACTCCATCTGGCGTCAGCAATACATGGAACTTCTATGGACGCAACCACTGGGGATACATGACGTCACATTTTTTTGTGCCCGAGGTCATGTATGCTTCAAATGCAGACCAATCGCCTGGGGCATACGTTGGTAGAGATCTAAATGCCAGAACAGAACTTCGTGAGGTCGTGAAGGAGTTGCACCGCAATAAAATGGCGGTGATCCTTGATGTGGTCTACAACCATGTGTCGCAGTATGACATCAACTCATTGAAACAGGCGGCAAAAGGCGAGTATTTCAAGCTCGACGAAGACGGTGGTTACACCTCCGCAAGTGGATGTGGAAATGACTCCCGCACGTCGCATCCTGAGTTTCGCAAGCTCATTGTGGAGTCGATCAAATATTGGATGAGAGAATATCATATAGATGGGTTCCGATTTGATCTTGCCCATTTGATCGACTGGGAGACCATTGACGAGATCACCTATGAAGCAAGAAAAATCAATCCTAAAGTCATTTTGATTGCCGAACCTTGGGGTGGAGGATACGATCCAATCAGTTTCAGCAAACGTGGCTGGCTGGCTTGGAACGACCAGATCCGAAATGGTGTGAAAGGGTTTGACCCAATACATAGCCGTGGATTCATATTTGGCAGTTGGCACCACGAGTCCGACCGAGGGTCTATCGAGAATTATTTAAAGGGAACGCTTCTTGGAGGTGCTAATGGTAGATTTGAAACCAGTCACACCACTTTGAACTACCTCGAGAGCCACGATGGGTACACGCTAGGCGATTTTATCCGCATCGGATTAAACCACGGTCTGATGCATGAATCGGTAAGTCGAGACAAAGTCGCCATTTTACACGATAACGAATTAAAGCATGCTCGTTTTGCTGCTCTCTTCCTATTTGTAGCCCAAGGTGTGGTCATGATTCACCAAGGACAGGAATTCGGGCGAACGAAATGGATTGTACCTGATCCTGTTAACGACCCTAACACTGGTCAGTTGGATCATAACAGTTACGACAAAGACAACGAAACCAACTACATCGACTACAGAGATGTTGAGCTCAACATCGACCTATTCAATTATTACAGAGGGTTAATCGATCTGCGCAAGAACTCCCCTGCCCTTCGAAAGGCTCACCCTGATTCGATTCGCATCATTGGAACTAGCGACAATTTACTATTAACAGCCGTAGTCGATGGCGAATCATCCAATGATCCCTTTCGATACGTGATTGCGCTCAACGGAAATGTTTTTATGGATCACGAGTTGGTGTTACCAGAGGGATTTTGGGAAATCGTGGCAACCGGCCAATATGCGTCGAACAATTCTTTGGCAAAAATATCGGGAAGAGTTATAATACCACCTGCCTCGGGATCAATACTGCGTCAACGACGCTGATTCCGTCAATGATCTTTGTTTTCGCATAACACCCCCCAAAAAAAAGGAGTTACCTTGGCTGGAATTGATACAGGAGTAAGCCGTGGTTTATGGAGTTCCAAACTTGGATTTATCCTCGCAGCTGCCGGCTCAGCGGTCGGACTTGGTAATATTTGGAAATATCCGAGTGTAGTCGCCGAAAACGGTGGCGCCGCGTTCATCATCGTTTACTTGGTCTGCTGTTTCGCTGTCGGTTTCCCGGTCATGGTGGCCGAACTCACTATTGGCCGCAGGACTGGCCAAAATCCGGTTGGTGCTTTCCGAGCGCTTTCTGGTGGTAACAAATTCATGCCGCTCATAGGTGCTTGGGGGATTTTGTGCGGCGTGATGATCTTGTCTTTTTACCTTGTTGTTGCTGGTTGGACACTTGGCTACGTCTTTGAGGAGGCCGCCTACTTCGCCGGAATGGAGGGTGCGGTTAATTCGCTTAAAGATGTGACTCTTGGTTGGAAAAACGCACTTTTTGCATTGCTTTTCCTAGGAGCCACTATTTGGATCATCGTTGGTGGGGTTAGCGGCGGCATCGAAAAGGCAACTAAGGCCATGATGCCCGCACTAGTTATCATCATGGTTGCCATGATCGTTTACGTGGTTTTTCAGGATGGTGCCGGCGAGGGATTGAGGGTTTATTTGACACCAGACTTCAGCAAAATCAATGCAGGGCTAATTTTTGCTGCGATGGGTCAGGCTTTTTTCTCATTATCGCTCGGAATGGGGGCGTTGATCACGTATGGTTCGTACCTCAATAAAAAACAGAATATTCCAGAGGCAGCGGCTTATGTAACCATCTCGGATGTCGGAATTGCGTTCACCGCCGGACTTCTCATCATCCCAGCAATGTATGTGGCCTCCCACAACGGTATTCAGATCTTTAACGATGATGGAAGCCTCATTGCTAGTACTCGACTTGTATTCGATGTGCTCCCAGCCTTATTTCACAGCATGGGTACGGGTATAGGTCTTTTCTTTGGTCTTGTTTTCTTTATTCTGCTCGGAATGGCAGCCTTGACGAGTACAATATCCTTGCTTGAAGTGCCCGTTTCGTATATCATCGATGACTGGGGTTGGTCGCGCAAGAAGGCTGCTTGGTCGGTTGGTGGTTTTGTGAGTGTGTTCACAGTCATTATTGCATACGACATCAACTGGATCGATCGTTTATCGCTCATCTTCAACGACATCGGTCTACCTTTAGGTGGTCTCATGATCTGTATTTTCTTGGGCTGGTTTTGGAAAACGGAAAACGCATTGCTTGAAATTAAAGACGGATACAGTAATCTTGATTCGTCAAAATTTCGTACCTTATGGCCGATTTTCATAACATACATATGTCCGATTCTGATCGCCATCGTCTTCGTTTCGACAATATATAATCTCTTCGCCCAGTAGAGGATAACGCGATCGGCTTCGGTTTCAACCCTATTTGACTTTATGCCAAAGATCACAACAGCCGACATCAAAAACGGCGTTACCATCATTCAGGATGGTAACATTTATCAGATCATTGAGTTCCTCCATGTGAAACCTGGCAAGGGTGGCGCTTTTGTTCGCACGAAAATGAAGGGTGTTGTCAACGGCAAGACCCTCGACAAAACCTACCGTTCTGGCGAGAGCTTGGAGACGGTGCGCGTGGAACGTCATCAGTACCAATTTTTATACAACGATGGCGAGATGCTCCATTTCATGCACCAAGAGAGTTACGAGCAGATCATCATAAGCGTCAACAACATGGACAAAACCGACTTCATGAAGGAAGGCGAGATTGTGACTGTTGTGATTAATGCTGACGACAATACCATCCTATTCGCCGAGTTGCCCGACCATGTCAACTTGACGGTTACTCAGACCGACCCGGGCGTGCGCGGCGACACGGCCAATAACGCCGTTAAACCGGCAACTTTAGAGTCTGGCGCAACTATCAATGTGCCCCTTTTTATAAACGAAGGCGATGTTCTTCGTGTAGACACACGCTCTGGCAGTTATATTGAGCGTGTAAAGCAGTAACTCAAACCTTTCAATAAGGACGTACATGGATCTGAAGCTGATCAAAAACCTGCTGAACATGATCGCCGAGAGCGATGTCAGCGAGGTCTCCATAGAGGAGGGTGATTTTAAGATTAAAGTGAAGAAGCAGTCTGAGGTACAAGCCTACGCTCCTCAGCCAGTGTTCCCGACCGCAGGATTTGCACCTGTTGCTCCATTCGAGGTTACTCTGCCATCGACAGTGGCAGGCCATACCGCCCCAGCAGCTGCAACACCAGTCGCATCTGAGGCACCAAAGTCGAGCAACAACACCACCGTCATCAAGTCGCCTATCGTAGGCACTTTCTACAAGGCATCATCGCCAGACAGCCCCGCTTTCATTGAGGTTGGTAAAGTGGTTAGCAAAGGCGATACCTTGTGCATCATTGAGGCCATGAAGATCATGAACGAGATCGAGTCGGAGTATTCCGGCAAGATCGTAAGGATCATCGCGGAAAATGGCCAGCCAGTAGAATTTGACCAGCCGCTCTTCGAAATCGAAGCATCCTGATCTCTTACCCATGTTTCAAAAAATACTGATCGCCAACCGTGGTGAAATTGCCCTTCGCATCATCCGCACATGTAAGGAGATGGGCATCAAAACGGTTGCGGTGTATTCTACGGCCGACGCCAACAGCTTGCATGTCAAGTTTGCCGACGAGGCTGTTTGTATTGGTCCCCCACCTAGCCGCGAGAGTTATCTAAAAATACCACGTCTGCTGGCAGCTGCTGAAATTACCAACGCCGAAGCCATTCACCCGGGGTACGGATTTTTAGCCGAGAACGCCGAGTTTTCTCGCATCTGTGAAGAGCACAAGATCACGTTCATCGGCCCCACGCCTTACATGATTGAAACCATGGGCGACAAGTCGAGAGCGAAAGAGAACATGATAAAGAACGGTGTACCGGTTGTTCCAGGCAGCGAAGGTCTCCTCGAATCGGCTGAGCAGGCGGCAAAACTGGCCGACGGAATCGGATATCCGGTCATCATCAAGGCAAGTGCTGGTGGTGGTGGACGCGGTATGCGCATCGTTAAAGACCGTTCCGAAGTCGTGCGCCAATACGATGCCGCCCGTGAAGAAGCTCGTGCTGCATTCAACTGCGCCGATGTGTACATGGAGAAATTCGTTGTGGAACCACGCCACGTCGAAATCCAGATACTGGGAGACAAGTTCGGCAATATCATCCATTTGGGTGAACGCGATTGCACCTTGCAGCGTCGTCACCAAAAGCTTGTTGAAGAAGCCCCCTCTCCTGCACTTGATCCCGAGCTTCGCGATCGCATGGGCAAAGCAGCCGTTGCGGCCGCAAGGACGGTCGGGTATCACGGTGCCGGTACCATTGAGTTCCTGCTCGACAAGAACAAAGATTTCTACTTCATGGAGATGAACACCCGTATTCAGGTCGAGCACCCAGTTACGGAAGAAGTCACCAATTACGACCTTATCAAGAGCCAAATCGAAATTGCCGCCGGTTTGCCGATCGACATGAGCAAGCCTCTGAAGATGCGCGGCCACAGTATTGAGTGTCGCATCAATGCAGAGGATCCAGCTAACGGATTTCGTCCCTCTGCTGGCAAAATCACGGTGTATCATCCACCGGGAGGACACAGTGTGCGTGTAGACACGCACGTCTACTCCGGATATGTCATTCCTCCGAATTATGACTCCATGATTGCTAAGCTCATCGTAAGCGCACCTACCCGCGAAGAAGCCCGCAAGCGGATGATTAGGGCACTAAATGAGTTCGTGATCGAGGGAATAAAGACGACGATTCCGTATCATATACAATTGATGGCCAACGAAAATTTCATCAACAGCACCATCAACACCAGGTTCCTGGAAACAAGTTTTACATTTAATCCGTAGCACATTATATCATGTCAACTATTCCATCCGAGCTTAAGTACACGAAAGAACACGAATGGATCCGCGACAACGGAGACGGTACAGCCACCGTAGGCATCACCGACTTCGCGCAGGGCGAATTGGGCGACATCGTCTTTGTAGACATCAGCTCATTGAACGAGGATGTTGACAAAGATGGAAGTTTCGGCACCATAGAGGCCGTGAAAACCGTATCCGAATTGTTCATGCCGGTGTCGGGTACAGTCGTCGAAGTAAACGATGCACTCGAAAACGATCCTGAGCTCGTAAACAACGACCCATACGGCGATGGTTGGCTTGTTAAAATCAAATTGAGTGACCCAAGCCAACTTGCGGCTCTTCTCGATGCCGAGGCATACGGACAAATCATTGCCTAATGCATTTTAAGGGCCGTTCTGGCCCTTTCTTTTTTGGTACAACCCGATACTTGAGACATTTTATGCACGACTGGATTCTAATTCTCGATTTTGGCTCGCAGTACACCCAGCTGATTGCCAGAAGGGTGCGAGAACTGAATGTCTATTGCGAAATTCATCCGTTTGATCACGATTTCGGCACCTTCGACCGCAAACCGGCGGGGATTATACTTTCCGGTGGACCCAAAAGCGTAAACGACATCGATGCACCCGATCTGAATCCACAGGTCATGGAAGCTGGAGTGCCAATACTAGGCATCTGCTACGGCTTGCAGTTACTCTCGCATTCGCAGGTTCCCGGAAGTGTTGACAGGGGCATGAAACGCGAGTTTGGTCGTGCCGAGTTGATCGTCGACAACCACGACGATCTCTTCAAAGGAACACCCGATCGCTGTCCGGTTTGGATGAGCCATGGTGACCACATTCACGAATTGCCTGCTGAGTTCGAAATCATCGCGCACACCAGCTCCGTGCCCGTGGCAGCGGTGCGCCATAAGTCTCAGCCTATATGGGGCGTACAGTTTCATCCTGAGGTCGTCCACACTTCGAACGGGAAAGACCTCATCCGCAATTTCACGTACGACATTTGCAAGCTTGAAGGTACCTGGACACCTGAGTCGTTCATCCAGAAATCGATCGATTTTATCCGAGAGACCGTCGGAGATAGCAAAGTTATCTGCGGCTTGTCGGGTGGCGTAGACTCCACCGTGACCGCTGTGCTCATCCACAAAGCAATTGGCAATCAGTTGCAGTGTGTATTTGTCGACAACGGGCTGCTCCGAAAGGACGAATACCGCAAAGTGCTCGATATTTTCGACAAAGACCTCCACCTCCCCGTCAAAGGCGTAAATGCCTCTTCCCTTTTCCTCGATCGCTTGGCCGGCGTTACTGATCCCGAGCAGAAGCGTAAGATCATCGGAAAGACGTTCATCGACGTGTTCGAAGACGAAATGCACCTCGATGAGCGTTATAACTTCTTGGCCCAAGGCACATTGTACCCCGACGTGATTGAAAGCGTTTCATTTAAAGGACCATCTGCCACCATCAAATCGCACCACAATGTTGGCGGACTCCCCGAGAATATGAAACTCAAGCTCATCGAGCCAATGCGGGAGCTGTTCAAAGATGAAGTGCGCAACGTGGGACGCAGCCTCGGCATTCCGGAGCATTTCATCAGCAGGCATCCGTTTCCGGGTCCGGGACTTGCAATCAGGGTCATGTCTGACATCACACGCGAGAAGCTCGACGTGCTGCGCGATGCCGACCAGATTTTCGTCGACGAGCTGCACAACCACAAACTTTATGACCAGGTATGGCAGGCTTTCGTTGTTTTGCTACCTGTTCAGAGTGTAGGTGTGATGGGCGATGAGAGAACCTACGAGCATGTTGTGGCCGTGCGTGCTGTGACCAGTCTCGACGGTATGACGGCCGATTGGGCGCATCTACCGTACGAGTTTTTGGCTCTTGTGTCGAATCGAATCATTAACGAAGTTAGGGGCATCAATCGGGTGGTGTACGACATCAGCTCGAAACCCCCTGCAACCATCGAATGGGAGTGATCTCAACGAAGTGATACATCGATGAAATTGCGCATATCCGTTTTAGCTGTGTTGGTCGCACTCTGTTTCGTACCGAAGCTGAGTGGCCAAGAACTGAGCCAATCGGAGCGTCTGCAGCAAGCCATTGATCTGCTGAAGCAGGATAGCCTCGATGAAGCTTGGGAGAAACTTGTTGGCTTGGAATCTTCGCAGGCTATCTTGCTAAAGTCGCGTATCCTCCTAAAAAGGGGCAACTTCGACGAGGCCTACGAGCGAGTTCTTCCCATTATCACCGATCCCCTACCGGCATTGCGTGAGGAGGCACAGTACACTCTCGCTGTTGTTCAGTTTTGGAGACGACAGTACGGCCAAGTGTTTACGACTACCACCGACCTCAAGTTGAATTCCCGAACCAGTGCGATGCGTCGCGAAGCCGAGCGTCTCTACGACCAGACCTTGAGTTGGATATCGCCCGTACAAGCCAGCGATCTACTTGCAACGTTGCGCGAAGACGACATCCGAAAAGACATCATTCGCGCACAGGTCCGAAAGATGGACTGGGTAGATGCACTGAATTGGTACGAAGACCATAAATCGTGGATGCCATCGAACCAATCGGATCTCAGCGACGAAATCGCCCAAGCACTCAGTAACGCCGCCCGTCATGCCGCATACAGCCGCACGTTTGTCAATCGACCTGTTTCAGGATCCATTTACACCTTGGGTGTTGTCCTCCCAGAATATGCTCGCAATAGAGATTTCCTACCCATTAACCGAAATCTGTACGCCGGAATACAGGCAGCAATTGACACGTACAACGAGCAGAACACCAACAGCAAGTTTCGTATATCGCTGTTCCGACTCAAAGAGGATCTTTCGAATATTGACGAGCTAAGCGATTGGGCTGAAAACGAATACGTCGACGCTGTTATCGGTCCATTAACATCAGCGCAGGTTCGTTCTGCCTCTAAGTCACTTCTCGGTTCGAGGGTACCCATATTTGCACCTCTAGCGAATGAAGCTACATTATCTTCGGCTTCCGACAGAATCTTCCAGATCAATCCAGGTGTAGAACAGCGAGCCAAATCATTCGCCGAATTCGCATACATTACAATGCGCTACCGGTCGGTTGCCGTGGTGTCAGATGGCTCCGATATTGCCAAAATGGAGCTAGATGCGTTCAAAGACCGATTCACGGCACTTGGGGGAGCAGTTGAGTATCAGTTTGATCCGCTAGTCTTGCGCAACCCCGACCGATTTGACAAACAGGTGATGGTACTCTCCAGCGATCCATTCGTGATGGACAGCTTAAAGGCCAAGCACGTCGATGCCCTTTTCCTTTCGTTGGGAGCCGGTCAAAGTGAGCCACTGTTCAACCTCGTCATCACAGCGCTCGACGCAATCGGCAGCCGTGTTGCAATTCTAGGAACGCAAGATTTGAACATAATCCGTATACCGTCTAGAGTGAAGCGCGACTACAATGTGTTCACATACAGCCCATATGACGAGAGCCCGGTCGGCAGCCAGATTTTCGATTTCGACACCAGATACAGAAAATTTGCTAGCCAAGCGCCTGATCTCTATGGCTATTTAGGATTCGACATTACGAGGTATATCACCCGCCTTACTGAGAAGAACCCCAATCCGTCGATGTGGTTTTCGTCCATCAAAGATGAGCCCCCATACCGTGGCTTGGCGGTACCCATAGCATTCGACGAAAACCGAGTGAATCGCCGCGTCTATTTCTACAAGCTCACCGACCCCGACAAAATCCAGATCGGAAATTGAACGACGCCTAGCTCAGCGCTGGCTGTTGAGGTAGCGGCGCCATTCACGTGCAGCCCGCTGGTGTTCTTCGTAGGTCTTCGAAAAGAGATGCCTTCCCTGCGGCGTTGCCACCATGTAGATGTAGTCATGCCGCTCGGGAAACACAGCTGCCTCAATGGCCTTATACGACGGATTGTTGATGGGTCCCGGTGGAAGCCCCTGAATTTTGTAGGTGTTGTACGGGTGATCGACGGCGTAGTCGGCATAAAAAAGCCTGCGTTTCGCACCCAGAGCATAGCTAACCGTCGGATCGGCCTGCAAGGGCATCCCGATTCGGATTCGGTTCCAATAGAGCCCGCTGATGCGGGGCATTTCGTCGGAGTAGATGGCCTCGCCTTGGATGATCGACGCCATGGTGAGGACCTGCGACATGCTCAGATTCCGCGACTCCATTTCGGCGAGCAACTCGTCGGTCAGTTTCTTTTCGAACTCGGATTTTAGTCGCTGGATGAGTCCGCGGGGCGAGGTGGTCCAGTACATCGAGTAGGTATCGGGATGCAGATATCCGACCACGTCGGACGACCGTATGCCAAGCGAATCGAGGAACGCCGTGTCGCCGAGAGCTTCCTCTAGCTCCTGACGCGTGAACCGGAACTGATCGGGCAGCTCCTCAAGCAGCTCCTCCTTGTAATGGCCCGGTATAATGCGCACTTGTCCCGCATCCTGTTGGCCACGGGCCAGTTTCGACAGGAAGCCGCGGTAACCCGACTGTGCGGGGATGAGGTAGCGTCCGGCACGCACCGATCGGTAGCCGAAGATGTCGGATGCCCACAGCAGCTCTTCCCTGTTGTAAGCAAAGCCCAGACTGTCAAGAAATCCGCCCAAGTCGGCGATATCGAACGGGTCGTGCACAAAGATGACGGTGTCGTTCCCGGTTGGAACAGAAATGGCCACAGGTGCGTTTAGTCGCCACGTTCGCGATGTCCATGATGCCGTAAACGCCACACCGAAGACGATGAGCGCCACAAACAGGAAGCCAATTTTTTTAAACGGAGATGAGCGAGTCGAGACTTCGGTCATTGCGTAACGATTTTGCGTCGGTGTGTCACGTTATTCCCATGCATGAAATTCCGTATCTTTGAGCCTGAATA